>JAAEPD010000296.1 GCA_024222455.1 Aureispira sp. | reverse complement strand
TTAATGATAAATCATATCTTAAAGTTGTTGCAGGTTCTGTTTTAAATCATTACTATTTCTTGCAAAAGGTTCCAGAAATTACAAATATGGAAAATACGGATACCATTGTAGATTATGATTACAAAACACTTCGTTCTCAATTACATTTGACTTATAGTAATAAAATCAATAATCGTTTCCGCCTAAAAACAGGTCTGTCTTTAACGGCAATAACCTACTGGTTGCGTTATATGCAGGACAATGGAGCAGGAAATTACAATTTTTTGGATAATGTTAATGGCAATTCAATCTTGCTTCAAGGTTATGCTGTAGGGTCTTATCGTCCAGTTGATAAACTTACCTTGAATTTTGGGGTTAACGCTTTATTCATGACGATGAACAATACTTATAGCATCGAGCCAAGAGTTTCTGTACAATACAAACCGTTCAAAAAAACAACCATTAGTGCAGCTTATGGTTTGCATGGAAAAGCTTTGGGTATTGGTACTTATTTACTTCAAATCACAGATACTTTAGGCAATATTACCCAACCTAATAAAGGGCTTAAAATTGCAAAAGCACATCATGCTGTTTTAGCATATCAACAAGTAATTGGTTCAGGCTTTCGCCTAAATCTTGAAGGTTATTATCAGTATAGTTTTGATAATCCAACCAGTCCTGAGGCCAATAGCGGTTATTGGTACTTCAATGAACGTGATAATTATGGTAATCGAGCAATGGTTTCTGAAGGGCAAGGCCAAAATTATGGTGTCGATATGACGGTCGAAAAAGCCTTTAGTAGTAGCTTCTTTATTCTAGCTACAGGTTCTTTATTTTGGTCTCAATATAAATCTTTGGATGATATAGAGTGGAGACGAAGCCGCTTTGATAGAGGTTGGGCTGGATCTGTTATGGGAGGCTATGAATTTAGTTTCAAAAAAGGTGCTGCCTTGCAAATAGGTGTCAAATCCTTTTTCTCTGGAGGGTTGCGTTTTACTCCTGCTAATGAAGCAGCATCTATTGCAGCAGGTGTATTTGTTCCTGATACAGATCGATATTTTGAAGAAACTACACCCACTTATTTTCGTTTAGATGCTCGTATAGCCTTTAGAAAAGATGCTAAAAAATTCGCTTATACTATAGCTATTGATGTTCAAAATACAACCAATCAGCAAAATGTTAGAGAGATGTTGTATGATCGAAAACAGTACAAAATGATTCCTCGTTATCAATCAGGAATATTACCTGTTCTCAGTTTCCAAATTGATTTTTAGAGTATATGGAGAATTTTTAGTTCTGATTGAAAATGAATCTTTTTCTGCTACTCATAGCCTTTTGAAATTCATTTAACTAAGGCTGAAATCGATGAACTCATAAAAAAAAGTCTCTGATAGTATTTACTGTCAGAGATTTTTTTTATCTAGAAGTAGGACAAAAAATGGCCAATATTTCCTTGAGGACAGCTGGTCTATTTTACTGACTAACGAGAATTTTGAATGATGTTATTTTCTGAATTAGGTCAGCATTCACAAGATCTAGTGTTTATTAACTTTGAGCTACATATTCTGTAATATGTTTTCTATACAGAATTACTAAAGTAACTGCTATTATGCATAGGGTAGATTCTATGCTAAGCCATTGCTTTCCAAAATCTCCTAAACCACCATCCACCAAAATGGTGATGATCCTTGATATTGCATAAGAACCCCAAAAGAGAGCTAAGAATATTAGAGCTTTAGGTAAATCTTTGATTAATAGAAAAATAAGACTAATGATGATAGTGATGCCAACACCCCCATATATGCCTCTTATAGAGCTTATCGCATCGTTGTTAGTAAGATCGATATTGACTAAATTCATAGTGGCTTGAGGGTCAAGAATAGAAAGAATGCTTACATAAGCCAAACTAAAAATAGAAAAACCTACAAAAAATTTACTGCTCAATCGGATTGTTTTTTGCGTATTCATAATGTTTTTATTTTGTTATTGAATACCACAAAAGTCCATAGATTCTTTCATATAAATCTTGGTAATTACCAAGATTTATATGAAAGAAAAAATCATCTTAGTTTTCTGAATAGAGCTCAACACTTATATATTTTCATCTGTGCTGTTATTTAGGTCTATTTTTATAGAGTTGAAAAACTTACTGAAGTTACTTGGATCTATTCCTAAATAATTTGCTAAATACTTGTGTGGAACTAGCTGTAGAATATGTGGACTTCTCCTAAGTAGAGACTTAAATCGATCTTTGGCTGAAAAACATTGTAATTCTACCATCCTCTCCATTAATCCTGCTAAAGCTTGATAGGTGGTTGTTTTTAATGTCCTCTAAATGGTTTAAATCCTCCGTCTTCAGACGGAAAAGACTTAAGTCCTTGCAAATGGTTATCTTAGCAAGATGAAAAATTACACAAAAGCAAGTCATACGATTTATCATCATAGATAGCATATAGT
>JAAEPD010000295.1 GCA_024222455.1 Aureispira sp. | reverse complement strand
TGAAGCAGCTCATCGAACTTTGGTGCAGACAAGGATGAAAAAATCAGGTCAACGTTGGTCTGACCAGGGTGCTAAAAATATGCTCAATTTGAGGGTTGCTTTTAAAAGCAATCGGTGGGATTTAGTCATGGAAAAAATTTGGTCGCCTGCGGCTTAAATCCGAAACTTTGAAATACACCCATTTTGGCAGTTTTGTTCCCCTAGGTTGATCTATATTTGTAGCATAGCTCTAAAAAATAGTCCCTAAAACCTAGAATTATTTAGTGTAGTGTAATTTTTTGCTTTGGCCAAATAGGTGTAGTGCCCTATTTGGCTTTTTTATTTTTAGTGTTAACCTCAAAAGGTATTTTTAGACTAACTACAAAGTTGCGACCTTGCTCAGGAATATTGAGTAGTCTATAGCGACTTAGGTGTTGGAGGTAGGCTGTATCTAATATATTTTGTACTTGAATATTGAAGTGAATATACTGATTCTTAATTCGGAGTTTCCAACCAAGACCTAGATTGAGCAAATGATAATTGGGGGTTGTTCGTTCATTGCGATCAACATCATTTTGAGCAAAACTATATCGGTATTGCAACTGAGCATAGATGTGTTCAAAAATAGATAGCTTAGGATATTCGTATCGTAAGGTGCTTAGTATAGATGCAGGTGGCGTAAAAGGTAGGCTTAAATTAGTTTGTAGATTAATATTCCAAACATATTCGTAGGCTTGCTCAATACTAAATTCTGGGATAGGATTGTAAGTCCATTGGAATTCGAAACCTGTATAAATTGCATCATTTTGTTGGTATAAGTACATTTGTCCTGCTTCTGGCAGAGGAGAAAATAAACTAGAAGGTCCTAAGTAAATATAGTCATCAAAATAGTTGAAGTAAGTGGCAAAACTACCTTTAAACTTTTTGAGCTGCCAATCTGTAGATAGATCTAATTGATAACCTTGTTCAGGTTTTAAATTTGGGTTGCCTAATTCATGCCTAAAATTGCCATGATGCACACCATTAGAAGCTAACTCATTGGGATAGGGAACTCGAAAACTTTTGCTAAAATTAGCTCTTAAGTACCATTTTTTAGGAAGTAATTGATAGTTTGTACCTAAGGCAGCTGAGTAGTTGAAATAGTGCTTCTGTATAGCTTGAACTCTTGTTTCTGTAGATATACTTCCATCAGATAAATATATTGCTTGATCATATTTATTGGTTTGGTTGTAAGCATAGTCTATGCGAAGGCCCAAACTAAGCTGTAGGCGATTGTTCGGACTGAAATTCGCAAGATGATACATTCCTGTGCGGATAGTTTGAAAATCAGGGATTAAAAACTCAAAACCACTGCGTTGGTTTTGTTGGTATTGAGCTGATAACCCATGTGTTACCTTCCACTTTTTATGGAATTGATGTTGGAAGTAGCCATTTAAACTGATTGTTTTGAGATTAAGCTCTAGAGCAATGTTGCTACTGTCTGTAACTGGCCTATTGTGGCTATGGGCATAGGAGTATTCTTTTCGAGTATTATGCTGATAACCAATGTTTAGTTTGATATGACTGTGTTCATTGATACTAAAATCATTATTTAAGCTAAGTTTCCAATGCCCAACTTGTTGTTTGGGAAGGTCAATGTTTCTAGGCTTGCCATCTTCTTGTAATTGGTATGATCTAGGAATACCCATTGCTCCCGAAAATATACCTGCTTGTAAGTGATAATGACTAATTGTAAAACGAATAATTCCCCAATCTTTAGAAATGCCCAAGCTGCCTTTTAGGTTACGTTCTTTTCCAGCGGTGTTTTTCAGTATTCTATTATAGATAGGTAACACAAACCCATTATATACAAAACTGTCTGTAGGTACATTATAATCTCCAAAATCTTGATAACTAAAGCGCCCATCAAAAAATATGTCTTTGATATTCCCTCCAAGGTAGGCTGATGTTCCTATGTGGTGATTGTTACTCTTATAAATTCCTAAAATACTGCCTTTGATGCTATTGCGGTTAGGAATACGAGTTGGTAGTACATTGATACTTCCTCCTAAAGCATCAGAACCATATTGTAGCGAACGAGCTCCTTTTACCAATTCTATTCTATCTACATCAAACTGATCCATCTCTAAACCATGATCGCCTCCCCATTGTTGACCTTCTTGTTTAATACCTTGACTACTAACCACTATTCTATTAAAAGATAAGCCTCGAATAACAGGTTTTGCTATTCCTACTCCTACGTTTATAGCATTTACTCCTGCAATGTTTTCTAGTGTTTTGGCCAGTGTACCTTGATTGTTTTTTTCGATAAACTGATTATAGATAAGTGTTTGAGATTGGCTTTGTTCATTATCTAAATTATTCTCATTTACAGTTATAATATTAATAGTCTGTGGATTTGAAAGGAGGGTGAATGTAAACACACGGTCTTCCAGAGGAGACTTTAATTGTTTAGTTATTGTTTCAAAGCCTGTATAAGATATTCTTATTTGAAAGACAGTGTCTTCAGGGTAATGTATTTGAAAAGAACCATTTAGATCAGTTATAGTATTGCATCCATCACTAAGTAATTGAACAATTGCACCAGTTAAAGGAGTCCCTTCGACATCTTGGACAGTTCCTTTTAGCATATACTGCGCATTGCCTAATTGAGAAAATAACAATATAACAGTTATGGTTAGTAATGTTTTAAGTTGAATCATGACACAAAAATAATCTTTTTCTGCAACATTGTTGCAGAAAGGGGAAATAAATTCTATATTTGCAACATTGTTGCATCTTTAATGATTGTATTTTTATGAAAAAACTATGGTTTTTGTCTTTATTGGTTTTGGGCGCATGTAAAAAAGAAATAGATACTACAGCACCTGTATTTCGGTTATTAGATTCAGTACCAAGTGTGCATTCTGGTGATATTTGTGGAGTAACAGAAAGTAATATTATTACTATTTATACTGGTGATACTTTAGTTTGGGAAGTGGATATGTCAGATGATCAAGGGTTATCTCAGTATAAAATTGATATCCATGAGAATTTTGATTGTCATGGACATCGTAGCCCTGTTACGAATATTTGGAATGTATCAGAAATTGTCAATATTTCAGGGACATCTTTGGAAGATAGGCTAGAGCTTGTTGTTCCGGATAATGCTAGAGCAGGAAATTATCATTTTCAAATTCGATTGCTAGATGAATCTGGAAATCAAGGAGAGGTGAATTATTATTCTTTTAAGGTGAAAAATGGGCAAGATACTATTGCTCCATCATTGGCATTAACCAATACTTTACTCACTCCCAAAATTCAAAAAGGAGAACAACTACATATAGAAGGAAGTTTATCTGATAATTTAAGCTTAGAGGGTGGTAAACTAGAGTTGGTTTACTTTACAACTTCAAGCAATCGACAAGTTGCTGTCCAGCAAGATGTTTTAGCCACTACCACTAGCCATAGTTTTTCTATAGATTATACAATATCAACAACCTTAGTAGATGGGGTATATGATTTTTATCTATATGGTTATGATGCAGTAGGTAATGTTAGTGCTAAAGCAGCATTAGAAGTTACTATTAATTAAACAAAATTTATATAAAACACATTCCACAAGTTATGATTAAGCAATTAAGTATTCTAGCATTTGGTTTATTAATTTTGAGTGCAATTGGATGTAAAAAAGAAAATACTGTTACTATTACATTTGAAGAGCCAACTAATGAAGCAACAGTTTCTGACCCAAAAGATGTTCACATTCATATAGATGTAACTAGTGATGATGAATTTGATGTTTTTCGCGTGACATTAGAAAACGAAACTACAGAAAAAACAATAGCTCCGTTAAATCCATTTGAGAAACATGTACATGGCAAAACCTATGAGTTTGAACAAGAAATGGACCTTTCTTCTTATCCAAGCGGCACAGAGTTTCACTTAGAGGTTGAGATCTGTAAGGATCATGATTGTAAGGAGATTGTAAAAACAGAAGCTATTCATTTCAAAATATAGAAATTATAGGTTTTTATGATGATAGGCAAGCTTCTTTTGTGGTTTAAAGGTAAAAGCTTGCCTCTTTTTCATCTATCCTATTATATATTTAGTAGAAGGAGTAAAAGTAAAACTTTGTTAGACCAACCAACCTATTAGATATAGCTACTTTTTTATAGTAAAGGCTTCATATCTAGAATTAACATTATAATCTTATTTGTGGTAATTGAAATACAAATCTTGTACATAAGTACACATGTTATTGTGCTTATGTTGGATCGGTGTGTAATTACTGCATGGTAAAGTTATATGTATAAAGACTAACGTTATATATGATTTTAACCCAAAAGTCCGATTTATTCGGAGCAGCAGCGAGTAGTTTGTGCCTTATTCATTGTTTAGCTACACCTTTTATTTTTGTGGCACAAAGCTGTTCGGCCTCTTGTTGTACTGATAGCCCTATATGGTGGAGTGCAATCGACTATATGTTTTTGGTTATTTCTTTTCTTGCGATTTATTGGTCAGTTCGAACTACTTCTAGCCAAGCTATTAAGTATGGGCTTTGGGGGAGTTGGTTACTGTTGTTAGCTGTATTATTGAATGAAAAGATGGACTGGATACACTTATCCTATGGAACTAATTATTTACCTGCTATTGCTCTTATTAGCCTTCATTTGTATAATAAAAAGTATTGTCAATGTGCAGGTGAAGAATGTTGTGCAGTAAAAGTATATTCTAACAAATAAAAATAAATTTTTAGTAAATCTAAAGATATAAAAATGATAACTCAAGCCGTAAAATCAGCTGCTATTGGCTCAGATTTTAAGATTCTAAAGGATATTCATGAAGAATCAAAGAATATAGCTATTTATCAGAGATCTACTCAAACTCTAAATCAAGAATTAGAGCAACTCATGGATTATGATATTGAGTTTAGAAGCAAAGGTAGTGTAAGTGAAATAATCCAAGCATTACAAAACTATTTTGATATAGATGAACTAACTGTTCCTGTTTTTTTTGAAGATGTGATTAATCTTTTGAAAAAATTTGAAGAACTAACTAAAGCTAATTCCTTTAGAATTTTCCTTGCAGTAGTAGATTCAAATATGTGTCGAAGATTTCATACTGATATTAACTATTTAAGGTTATTGTGCACCTATGTAGGGCAAGGTACATTATGGTTGCCAGATACCGCTGTTGATTGGAAAGCATATACTGCTCATGTAGGTAATGAACAAATAGTCAAGGATAAGGAGTTGATTCAGCAAGTTGATGCAGGAGATGTTACGATCCTGAAAGGAGCATTGTATCCTAATGCTAAGCCTATAATGCATCGCAGCCCAAGTATTGAAGAAACGGCAGAAGAGCGACTGTTATTAAGAATCGATATTAATCAATCTTTAGATAATTTATCATGATACCACGGACTTTTGAAGAATGGAAAAGATGCATAGAAAAAGATTGTAAAATTCAGCTAACTCCTGCTTTTGCAAAACAGCGATTGTCGGTTTATGAGGATAACAATCATAAGGAAACTCAACAGTTCCTAGAACTTTATGGCAAACAATATTTAGAAAATATTATTAGATGGTTCAAACAGATATAATGAAGAATAAAAGACTTCCAGTAACAGTATTGAGTGGATTTCTAGGGGCAGGAAAAACAACATTACTCAACCATATTTTGCACAATAAAGAAGGGCTAAAAGTCGCTGTAATTGTGAATGATATGAGTGAAGTGAATGTAGATGCTAAATTAGTAGAAAATGAATATACACTTTCTCGGACAGAAGAAAAATTGGTGGAAATGAGCAATGGGTGCATTTGTTGTACTCTCAGAGAGGATTTGATGGAGGAAGTAGAGCGATTGGCCTTAGAAGATCGTTTTGATTATTTATTGATAGAAAGCACAGGAATAAGTGAACCTGTACCTGTGGCCCAAACATTTACTTTTGTTGATGAAGAGAATGAAATAGACCTTTCTCAGTTCAGTTATATTGATTGTATGGTCACGGTAGTGGATGCATTCAATTTTTTTAAAGATTTTGGTAGCCCAGAGCGATTGACTGATAGGGATTTAACAGATATAGAGGGAGACAATCGAACAATTGTAAATTTGTTAACTGATCAAATTGAGTTTGCCAATGTTATTGTTCTTAACAAAGTGGATCTTGTTAGTCCAGATACATTAGGAGTTTTAAAAGCCTCGATTCATAAATTGAATCCAAATGCCAAAATTATAGAATCAACCTTTAGTAAAATTAGCCCTAAAGAGATCTTGAATACAAAACTTTTTAACTTTGAAGAAGCAGAGCAAAGTGCAGGATGGTTAGAGGAATTAAATAAGGATGAACATACTCCTGAAACAGAAGAGTATGGTATTGGTTCTTTTGTTTATCGTAGTAGAAAACCTTTTGATTCTAAGCGTTTTTGGAAGTATGTGCAACATCAATTTCCTTCTACTGTTATTCGGAGTAAGGGGTTGTTTTGGATCGCTTCACGTCCTGAACAGGCATTAGTTTGGGGGCAAGCAGGAGGTTCTTTACGTGCTGATAGTGCTGGGGTTTGGTGGAGTAGTATGTCCTATGAAAAACGTGAGCGTTATCTTGCTTTTATACAGAATCAGCAAGCAATAGAATCCGACTGGGACAAGCGTTTTGGCGATAGAAAAAATGAGATTGTTTTCATTGGTCAAGATATGGATGAAGCTAAGATTAGAATGGAACTAGATGCTTGTTTAGCTACAGAGTCTGAATTGGCAGAAGGGCATTGGCAAAATGGATTTGATGATGAATGGCCTGTGCAAAGAGCTTATGCTTTGGCTTAATTAAATGATTATAGTTATAATATTCTATTAGCGAGCAGTTTTAACTGCTCGCTTTTTTCTTTACATAAGCTTGCATATCTCTACAAGATTCTCTCACAAATTTTCGTTGGTAAGCTCTTACAAGAGGTTTGAAGGGTTTTACCCACCAATAATGGGGTTGACTGAAGGCCTGTATATTGTACCAAATTTCTCCATTGGCTCGCTTTTCTATCCAAAATACTTCTTCTCCTTTTTCTACATGACTGAGTAAGGTGCCATAGGCAAATCCAAATCGATTGGGTTCTTCAATTAAATATTGGATTCTACAACTGTTGAACCACCAAGCTCCCAACATATTGAACACCACAGCAACTTCTTGACCTACTTCCAGAGGGAGAGGAGTAGGGTGATTTATTATCCAAGCTTTAGGGAATATTATCCAATTTCGGATACCTTCTTTGGCTAGCTCAAATATTGCATCACCTTTTCCTAATAAACATTTATTGCGATCGTGATCAAAACCTTTTGGAAATTCTTTTTCCAAGGTTGCTTTGGGATGTTGATAGGAGAGTGCTTCGCCTTTTCTTTTGGCTGTCCATGTTTCGAGTGTATCTAGCGATGGTTTTTTGAATGTGATTTTCATAGCTTATACTGTTGGTAAATAAAGGGTTGTGATGTAAATAAGATGATTGCTGTAATGCCTTAAGAAGTAACTTTTTGAAAGTTATGGTATTAAACTTAATAGAAGCTACTTGTTGTCTTGAAATAACAAAACGCACAGACGTTTCAAAAGTTTCAATAATAATTGAAAACAAGCTAAGCCCAACCATTTTTACTTGAATGAACGTTTAAATGATTGATTACTAAATAAACCTAAAACTTTAGTTATGAATAAACTCCAATTTACCTTAGTTATTTTATCTATGTGTTTTGTCATGTTAGCAAAGGCACAATCTGAATTAAAAGCAGAATATACTGTTTATTTTGCATCCAATGTTTATGAGTTGAGTGAATCTGCACAAAACAAACTTCAAAAAAGTTTAAAGGACTATGATGAAGATCAAAAAACTATTCGTTTACAGGCATTTACAGATGATGTAGGTAGCCAAAAACTCAATGAAAAACTAGCAAATCAACGTTCCTTATCAGTAGAAAGCTATCTAATTGATAATGGGATTGCCTCTGATAAAATTGAAATTTTAGCCTCAGAACAATTGATCCTAGATGCTAGTAAGGATAAGGCAGCACAGCGTCGTAAAAATAGACGGGTAGTTATTCAATTTTTAGGGGAGGAAGAGGGTAGCATTAATGAAAAATTGCAAAGTACAGTTGCAGAGCAAGAGTTGATTTTAGAGCAGTTTTTTGCTCAAGAGCAAGAACGAGCTAAACAAGTTTTCAGTTTTGATGCAAGCCTAGGAACGGTAATAACAGGAAAAGAGGGGACTATTATTCAGATTCCACCTAATAGTTTGGTACGTCTAGATGGTTTGCCTGTAGAGGGAATTGTTTCTTTTAAATTGCAGGAAGCCTATAGTTATGGAGATATGTTGCTACAAAAACTGGAGACTTCTGCTCAAGGAAAACAGTTAGAAACAGGTGGAATGTTTTATATGGAAGCGGTAGATGCCTCAGGTGTTGCTTTGACAGTAAAAGAAGGTGCTGAGTTGAAGGCTTCTTTGCCATCAGAAGAGGCTAAACTTGAAGGAATGCAAACGTTTGAAGGGCAAGAAGATGCTGCTGGAAATGTAGATTGGGTGGCTATTAATCAGCCTGTACGAACAAATTCAATAATATTTACACGAGAGAATTTTGCTAACAATAAGTATACTTTTGAGGATGTAGATGCTGCTGCTCAAAGACTTAGTTCTCTCCCTAATCTTAACTTAAGATTGCCAAGAGTTTTGGATAAACCTAAGTTCAGACTTAGAAGCCCTAGACTGTCTAGTTTGAGGAAAAATACAGTTCCTGATAAAAATGCTTTGTTTGCTAAGTATAGTCAGCACAAAAAGGAATCAAAGTATGATTATAATAAACGAATTAATAAAAAGTATAGGCTAGCATATAAGAAGCATAGGGAGATTAATTATGCCAATAATAAAAAACTTTCAAAGTTTAGACGAGATAGTTTGAGCTATCTTAGATCTCAAGGTGCTTATGAGGCAAAATTGGCTAAGTATAACAATTACAATAAAGAAATTTATGCTCGACTAGAACTTTTGAACAAAAGTGCAGAGGCTTATAATATACCAGAGTATAGAGAGGCTTGCAATGTATTGAGATCATTAAATACTTTCCAAAACAGGGGGAATTCTATGAAATCTTCTTTGCTTGCAATCAAGCAAGAATTGGCAGCTTATGCAAAAAAAGGCCATGAGGTAGAAGATTTATTGGCTCAAGCTGAAGATATTGATATGAATTATTTGGAAGATGATAATTTAAAAAAAATGTCTGAGTTTATTAATTGGGCTAATAAAAACTTGAGTAGAGGGAGTGTGAATAGACTCATTAATGTTTTTTATCGAAATCGTTATAAAGGAGGAGCTTGGGTAAGTTGGGAACAAACTTCTGGTCGTATCAGTCGATTTAATAATCGAGTTGACCCTGAGGTGGAATTGAAGGCTTATCAATTAAGAACAATCCGAGGGTTGTGCGCAAAAGTTAGTGATCGGTACAATTTTAAACCTTTGGCGAAAAAAGGTGAACAAACCCAGAAGATTTATGAAGAATCTAAGGATCTAATTAAAGAGGTTATGACTTTGAAGATAGCTATTGATACCTTGAAAAGTCAATATCAAATTAGAAAGAATGAGTTGGGATTGCTTTCTACAGAGGAAGTAGCACAGACTTATGGTAATGTGATGACTATTACTTCTATGGGGTGGATTAATTGTGATCGTTTTTTGAGAGAGGGAGAGCCTTTGATGGATGTTGAAATTTTGACGCAAAATGAATATAACTATGGAACGGCAGTATTTGTTGTGTTTAAGGATATCAAGAGTGTAATGCAGGCTGACTATGTAGAGGGGAGAGGTTTTGTAGCTAAAAATTTACCTAAAAAACGCAATGCAAGTATCATTGCTATACATCCTGTGCCAGGAGAAAATGCTGCAGAGGTTTTTATACAAGAAGGGACTATTACTCAATTGGATAAAACAAAACCAACTTTTGAAGAAAAAACGCTTGATGAAGTTCGTGCGATGATGGATACAGATTTAGAGCAATAAACTAATTTAGAACAGCTATTTCATAAGAAAAGCCTCCATTCAAAATGGAGGCTTTTCTTGTATATATGGTTGTTAATTTAATAGTCCGTGAATTTTTAACTTTATCAAGCTAAAAATAGCAGTAAAATTTTCTAACTAATTAATTATTAAGAGTGTGAATCTTGAATTCCTATATACTTTCAATGATCAATTAGTTAGAAAAACTTCACAGACTAATATTAACTCTTAGTCAAATTCGATATGTGTATCTGGAAGCATAGCAGTAATTTTAGCAATAGCCTCTTCTGAAAGTGTATTGTTTGCTAGATACAGAGTCTGTAAGGTGTCTTGCAGTTGCTCCATAAAATCAGGTAAAGCAGAAAATTTATTATTACGCAAATCTAGTGTACGTAAATTTTCTAGTTGTGTAAAGGACTCTGGAAGTGTAGTTAAGTTGTTACCCGAAACATCTAGGTCTTCTAACAAATGCATGCCTCCTATACTTTCTGGAAGGTTTTGTATTTTGTTATCTTCTAGATTTAACCAATGCAACATTTGTAGGCTAGAAATAGATTCTGGCAGGCTTTCAATTTGGTTGAAACTCAAATCTAAACGCTCGATCATTTCCCATTGATTTACCTTTTCGTCCAAAGTTTTGAGGTGATTACTGCCCAAATATAGTTCCTTTAGATTGTAGAGTTCATAAGCACCATCTCCTAAACTAGTCAGCTTATTTTCTTTTAGGTCCAACCATTCTAATTGAGTCAGTGCTTTTAGTTCTGTAGGAAGTGTTGTTAGTTGATTAACAGAAAGATCTAACCATTCTAGTTTTTTTAGATTCTCAATAGCTGGATTTAGTGTATTCATATGAATACCTGTCAAATCAAGCTCTAGCAAATTAGCTAATTTACAGATTTGATCAGGTAGACCTCCTAATGGATTTTCTTCTATGTTGAGTCTAGTTAACTGTTGTAAATTGGCCAGTTCTTGAGGTAATTCTTTTAGTGCATTGCTACGCAAATCAAGCCACTCTAAGTTAACTAAATTGCCTAAACTAGCTGGAACTTCTTCTAATTTGTTTTCAGCAAGATCCAACCATTCTAGTTTACTTAAGTTGCCTATACTTTCTGGTATTTCTGTTACTTCGATAGCTGTTAAATCCAACTCTCTCAAGTTTGGTAAGGCACAAACCGCTTCAGGAAAAGTCCCAAAAGGATTTTCTTCTATATCCAACCATTCTAGGTTTTGAAGGTCCTTGAAGTTCTCAGGAAGTTTAGTGAAGTGATTCCCCGAAAGGTCTAACCATTCTAAAGAGGTCAAGGTGCAAACTTCGCTTGGAAGTTCTTCAAAATTATTAACCTCCATATTCAATTTACGAAGCTTTTGGAGCTGCCCAAAAGATTGAGGAAGGCTGTGAAAAACATTGTTTTTTAGGTCTAACCATTCTAGATTAGACAAGTTGCCAAAACTATCAGGAAGGGTAGTGAATTGATTGGCCGAAAGATCAAACCATTCTAGATTATTGAGGTCTCCTAGTTCAGCAGGTATTTGTGTAAGTTGATTGTCAGACATGTCCAAACGTTCTAGCTCTTGCAATTGCCCTAATGCCGCAGGAACATTTTCCAGTAGGTTATCCTCTATGTTTAAGTTTTTGAGCTGAGAAAGCTGAGCAATCTCTGCTGGAATTGCATTTATATCCATACCACTCCAATCTAATTGAGTAGTCTCTTTTTTTTCTTGAAGGAGTTCGTCTAGTTTTTTATTAATATCCATATCGTTAATGTGTTGAGATGCATAATGGTGCATCTGTACCGAATCTTTAGGCAGTTTTTTTAATAAAAAGAAATAGTAGTGTTGGGAAGCATTCCCTCAATTCGTTCACATTCTGCATCAGAAAAGAAATTACCATCTAAATACAGTTCTTGAAGTGTATCTTTTAGGTCGCCTAACTCAGCAGGAAGTGAATATAATTGATTGTTACGTAAATCTAACCAAGTCAGATTTTGTAATTGTATAATAGATTTAGGAATTTTGCTTAATTGATTGTCTGAAATATCAAGTGCCTGCAAATTCTGCAACTCTAGCACCTCTTCAGGCATTCGACTAAACTGATTACCCTCTAAATTAATAAATTCTAAGTTTTGTAATAGCGTAAGCTCAATTGGTAGTACATCTAATTGGTTATAACTCAAGTCTAAGCGTCTTAAGCTGTCTAGTTGACCTATATTAGAGCCAAGATCTGCAAATAGATTGTAAGCCAAGTGGAGTTCTTTGAGAGACAGTAAGTTGTCCATGTTTGGAATCAACGTGTCCAATTGGTTATTTTTGAGATCAAGTATTTCTAATTCTGTTAACTGTACCAAACTGTTAGGCAATTCGTCAAGCATATTTTCAGAAAGATCTAGGCGAATCAAGTTTTTTAGATTACCAATAGATTCAGGCAGAAAATCTAATTGTGTAGCAGTCAAATCTAAATCTTTGAGCTGCGAAAGTTCGCAAACTTCTTCTGGTAATTCTCCTAAAGGATTATACTCTAGGTTGAGTGTTTGTAAGTTTTGTAATTTAGAAAATCCTTCAGTGAGTTGCTCTAGCTGATTCTGATTCAAATCTAACCATTCTAGCGTTTTTAGATATTGGAAGGCATATGGGAGATTTTCTAATTGATTTTCAGAAAGATCTAACCATTTTAGGCTCGTTAAATTTCCTATGTCGCTAGGTAGCTGCTCCAACAAGGTTTGGCTCAAATCCAACTCTGCTAAATCATCTAGCTGACAAACAACCAAAGGGAGTTCTTTAAGTGGGTTTTCTTCTAGATTTAGATTTCTTAGGTTTTTGAGTCGCTCTAAACTTGCAGGCAACTCATAAATTTGATTTTGGCTGGCATCTAGATACTTTAACTGTTCTAGTTGTCCAAAAGAATCAGGCAAGGTGCCCAATTCATTCACTGATAAATCTAACCAATTTAATTTTTTTAGTTGACCAATAGCTTCTGGAAGCTCTGTGAGGTCTATATCTGTAAGGTCTAATTCCTTTAGGGCTGCTAAAGAGCAAACAACCTCTGGTAATTCACCTAATGGATTTTTTTCGAGATTGAGTGTTTCTAAGGCTTGCAAGTTTGCCAACTCTGCTGGTAGACTGTTAAGTTCGTTTTGTTGTAGATCTAACCATTCTAGTTTTTTTAATTGACCTATAGCAGCCGACAAACCAGAAATTTCATTATCCGATGCATCTAATTTTGTTAGATGAGTTAAAGTATAGACTATTTCAGGAATAGATGTGAAATAGTTTTCTTCTATGTTGAGTGAATAAAGCTTAGGAAGCTCTGCCAAACTAGAAGGAAGACTATCTAGCATATTTCCAGATACATCTAATTCTTCCATTTGCTTTAGCTCTCCAATCTGCTTGGGAAGTGCCGAAAGATCTTTATCGCTAAGGTCTAAGCTAACAATATCGCGGTTGAGTATAAGCTCTTCCAAATGTTCTTTGATGCTCATGTATAGTTAGATTCGTCAGTATATATTGAGTTAAGAGTGATAAATCTCTATTTAGAAAGCTTAGCTATTCATTTTTATAAATATTTGACAATCAATTATTAAATAAAAATAATAAACAATCCTATATAATAGAGACTATGCAAAATATAGAAATAATCTTATAAATTTATCAATTTACAAAGCTTTTTTTTAGATAGGAAATAGGAAACAAATTGGTTCTGTTTTAGTTCTTTGATTTTCAGTTTGTTATTGGTGTCTTTGTTGTGGGGTAATCATATTTTTAAGTCATATTTTTAGGTCTATAGAAATCCCATTTTTGATAAATCAAATTCTATTGGTTTTTGCTAAAAATTGGCTAAATTGGCATGCAAAATGCAAAGGATAGCACAAGAGGCATTGATTTAGTTTTTAAGGTTGAAAAAAACTTAAAAAACTGAAGACTTGTAGCAACAAACAAACTAACATTTTATAATAAAATTACCACTATGAGATCATCCATTTTTTTACTTTTTATGGCAAGTTGTTTAGGCTATTTTCAAGCTAATGGGCAGCAGCAAGAAATCATGAATCAAACTCAACAGCAGAGTGTTTTATATACTTATGATAATGCTACTGGGACTTATGGAAATATCATTAAAAAAGTGATTAAGAGTATAGCCCCTAACGATTACTCTAATTCACATTTTGAGTTGTTTTATACTCAAAATATTAAGGTTTATAAAGGAAGCGGAAATCAAGTAGAAGTAAAATTAGATTTTCAGAACATTTATATTGGGACTGCTCCAACTTATCAGAACTTTACCTTTACTAATGAGTTAATGCCTTCTAAGGTTAATGTGGGGGTTTCCTTACAGCGTTTCTCTGGAACAGTCTTGGGAACTAAGCAGTTTAATAATATTCTTATTACAGCAGGGAATAGTGGTATAAGCAAGTATACTTATACAGATACACTAAATACAACAGATTATAATGTAGTAATTAGCAGTATTGAATTTGTATATGATAGCAAGGTAAGCACAGCTGTACGCAACAGAACAGATGCAATAGCAGAGTACGAAAAAGCCAACCAAGATTTCCAAACAATGGATAATGCTGTAGTTTTATTTAATACAACGAACCCTAATCCGGATAGTGTTGAATGGATGTTAACTGAGGTAGAACGTTATGAAAAAGATTACAACAAGGTTAAAAAACTCAAGTTTTGGGAGCGACTAGGCTTAAATGTGGAAGGTGCTTTTGATCCACTATCTATTAAAACAATGGATACACAGTTTTTTAATCGTTTAGTTCAGCGCAAAAATGAATTAGAACTCTTGAAGGCTCGCTTGCATGAGTTATACTATGATAAGGCAAAGGTCTTGTATATGGAGAATAAGGTAGAAGAGTCTAAGCAAGAGATAGAAAAATCATTGAAGCGTAAAAATGATTATGCTCCTACTCATTTACTATTGGCTCAAATTTCTTTTGACGAAGGTAAAATCAGTGATGCTATTGTCAAGCTTAAAGAAACTATGGAAAAATACAATCCAGAGCAGCAAACAATACAAGATGCAACTACTTTGGGCGATCAGATCAAAACACATTATATACAGGCTGGAGCAACTAATTCTGCACAAGGCAAACATCGTTTAGCACTTATGCAGTTAGATACCGCTGCGGATTTGTGCAAAAACACCAAAAACTATAATTGTAATGCGCAAGATATAGAAAATATCAAGCGTAATGTAGTAACAAGTTGGTACAACAATGAGTTGACTATGGTGCGCACTCATCTTAATAATGGTCAAAATTCTAATAACAATGGAAATTATCCGCATGCTATTGGTGAGCTAGATTTGGCGCAAGTGGCAGCAGATACAGCTACTAGTATTTTGACTACTTATGGAGCATATATTTCGGATGATAAAGGAATTAATCAGATAAAAACAACGCTCTCTCAAACTCGCTACAATAGTTACTATAACTATGGTGAACAGTCTTTATCTAACAATCAGTTGGATACAGCCTTAGTTTATGCCCAAAAAGCGGAAGAACTGGCTAAATCTCAGGGGATTTTAGGCGATAAGATTAATGGCTCTATGGACTTGGTGTATCGAGTGCAATTACAGATATACAATCGTTATATTACTACTGGAGATCAATTACATGCTGAGGCAAAATATATAGATGCTATTTGGAATTTTGATGCAGCTAAACAGTTGGATACTAAATATAATTTTACAGCTAAAGGGCAAGGCCAAGATGTAGATACTAAACTAAAGGCATCTGCAAAGGCTGAAGTGTTGGCCAAAGCACAAGCTAATTATAACAATACAGATAATACTACTCTAAGACCACTACTAAAAGACGTTTTATTGTTTGCCGAAAAGTATGCAATCTTAGGCGATTTGGATGTAAGTAATGCCATCAATCAGTTGCAAGATAAGGTCTGTTCTAATGCTCGTGATATTCTATACAAAGGAGCTATGGATCAATTGTTGGCTAGTCGACAAACTAAAGATTATATTCAAGCTAAGGCATCTATGTTAGAAGCAGAGGAAATCTTGAAAGAGTATCCAAACTGTGGCATTGATAATGCACAATTATTGGAGCTTTCTCCAGAAGTAATGTCTTGTGGTACTTACCAAGAAACATTGAAAGATGTAGAGGGATTTGAAGAAAAAAGAACCTACAAACAAGCTGTAGAAAAACTAGAGTTGGCTCGCCAAATGTATCTAAATGACTTAGTGAGTAATAACTTACCTAAAAACAAAAAATTAGATATTTATAGTTTTTTAATGAGTGAAACTAGAGAGGCTTATGTTTATGAAGGGGCAGCTTTCTTTTCAGATCAGCAAGACAATGAAAAATCTTTCGAGTTGCTCAAAAGAGCCTTGAAACGCAAGTATGATAAACGTAAAACTAAAAGATTACAGGAAAAATTAGGGACTTGGAAAGCAGAAGAGACTTTCAAAAAATCCAAGAAGTGGAAAGATGGCTATGCTGAGGTGGTTGGAGATATGAAAAAAGAACTAGCTTTCATGAAAAAGACCTTCCGCAAGAAATGGAATAATATGAAGTAAGCTGTTTTTAATGTCCTCTAAATGGTTTAAATCCTCCGTCTTCAGACGGAAAAGACTTAAGTCCTTGCAAATGGTTATCTTAGCAAGATGAAAAATTACACAAAAGCAAGTCATACGATTTATCATCATAGATAGCATATAGT
>JAAEPD010000294.1 GCA_024222455.1 Aureispira sp. | reverse complement strand
CTTCAATCAAGTCTAGCAAACGTTGACCATTTTCTTTGATCACTTGCAACTGTTGTTGTTTCGCAGGCTTTTCTTCCTGTTTTAGCAATACCGAAGTTGGTCCTAAAATGAGGGTTAGGGGAGTGCGCAACTCATGAGTTATATTCGCGAAGAATTTAGATTTAGCTTGATCCAGTTTCTTTAAATCATTAGCTTGTTGAGTTATTTTTTTAGTACGATTCTCTACGATTTGTTCCAATTCCTTTTGCCGAACTAACAATTGTGTTGTTCTCCATTTGATAAGAGCAAAAATGAGCAAAATAGAAGCTAAAAACAGAGTTACTATAAACCACCATTGCAAATAGAAGGGGCGTACCACAATTAATTTTATTGGTTGATCCAATTCTACTTCGTTGCCATCTAGCCCTTTTATTTTTATGCGAAGTTGATAATGACCATAGGATAAATTTTTATCTGCAATGATATTGCTAGACTGATAATTCCATTTAGAATCAATACCCTCTATTTTATAGGCATATTGGTGTGTTTTAGGATTTCTGAAATCTGGGAGAGCAACCTTTATGCGAAATTCTTTGTCACTCGGATTTATCTTGATAGTAGATGTGGCTTGTAATTGAGACATTGCATCATAATATTCTTCTGTATCTCTATCTTGTATGGATAGATCAGTGATAAGAATAGGAAAGGTTTTAGTCTTCTTCTGAAAATCCTTAGGGTGAAAGATTACCAAGCCCTTTTGGCTTCCAAAATAAAGTTGGCCATTAGAGTCTTTGTAATGAGAATTGGTATTGAACTCATTGTCCAAAAGTCCATTTTCTTGTGTATAATTCTTGACCCAATGCTCTTTTTTATTGAATTGGATAATTCCTCTGTCGCTACTCATCCACAAGTTTTGATAATCATCCTCATAAACACAATAAATCACATTATGAGCCAATCCATTTTGAGTACTATACTGTGTATAATCTTTTGTTTTAGGATTGAATTCAATAAGCCCTCCACCTTTGCTTGCTAACCATAGCACACCCTTTTCATCCTCATGAATATGGAGTAAAATATCTTGTGGTAAATAGTTAGGACTATCTGCTTTAGAGTGGTAGTGAGCTTTTAGGCCAGTTGTTTTGTCCCAAAGATATAGGCCTGTAGTGGTGGCCAACCAAAGTTGATGCCCTTGGTCATGTATATAGTGGAGACTGCTTGTTGCTAATGGAGTTTTAGAATGGTCAGGACCAAGAGCAGAGATGATTTGTTTAGTATTATGATCTAGATAATGCAAACCTCTATTATTCCCAACCCATGTTTTACCAGATTGATCTATACAAATGGACCAACTTAAATTATCATCAATTTCAACTGCTGTTTGATATGTTGCTGTAGCGTTTTGGTTGGTCTCATAATCATAAACAGAGACAATATCACCTTGAGCATAATATACCTGCCCTTGTTTGTTGTCAATAACTTCTCGAATTCGTCCTTCCAAGGATTTTAACTGAATCGTATCTTCTATAATACGATCTTCAAAAGGAAAAACAGAACCCATATATAAGGTCTGACCTTGTACCAATGCCATTCCGCGTCCGCCTCTATAAAAAGTCCCATCATTACTAGGGTCTAAATTATAAGTTCTAAATGAAGATAATTCATAACGAAGATACCGCAGGCTCTTGGTTTTGAAATCATGATACCAAAATCCACCTTGACGATCGACTAAGAGCGTGTTGGAAACTTGGAAGTTATGGAGAACAGGAATAGTCTTAATTAGTATACCTTTTTCATCATAATACTCCAAAACATCATTATTCTGAACAATATAATATTCATGATCTTGATCAGCTTGTGTAAGTCCATTTTTCTGAATACGTTTAAGCACCTTTGCACTATCCTTACCTTGTTGAGTATAAAACACAACTTCTGACTTCTCTTTGCTTCGGCCCCATTCTATCCAATAAAAATCATTAGAAGGCGTTCTTTTTCTACGTGCTTTGATCTCCGGATTTGAATGCTCATAATGCACAAGCATTTTTTGTTGAGCATAGTCATAGATATAGAGTTGTATGTTGCCTGCTTTTTCTGCAAAAAAGGAGAGCTGGTTGTTTTCTAGTTTAGTCCAGTTTAGAGGGTCAACTAGATTTTTAGACTTGAGATCTATGGTTATTAAGTGAGTAATTTGTGTTCCATCGTATTCATAAATTTGTCCATTATTACCAATTAACCAAATAGTCCCATCCTTGTTTTGGATCAAAAAATCCAAATCAGCAATATCTAAACTTGTTAAATCAGCAACATAATCTTCTAAAGATTGAGCAATATAAGTCTTAGGGTTGAAGATACTAAGCTGTGGTGGAGCACCATATTGAAGAGTACATTTTAGCCAAATATTACCATGGGTATCTTCTACTATAGAACGAATATAATTGGCAGCAATACCATTTTTTTCTTTAGTATAAGTCTCAATATCTACACCATCATATCTATTTAAACCTTGATCTGTGCCAATCCAAATTAAACCTTTTTCATCTTCAAAAACAGCTTGGATATTATTCCCTTGTAGACCATTTTTTGTTCCTATCTCATGACTATGACTGATATATGTTTGCTGAGCTATTCCATGTTGGATAACTCCTAGCCAAAGCAATAAAAAAAATGTAAACAGGGCAGTTTTCATAACTGCAATATATGAGTTTTTTTGATGTTTTGTGTATCGATTTAGGTATAAGAAAAAGAAAAGCCCAAATAGCAACTAAAACTAAATAAAAAGCTCAAAACTGCGATTAAAACAGCAAAATGTCGGTTTTGACCATGAAGTTGGTCTGTTTTGGACAGGTATAAATGCAGTTTTTGATGAATCTTTGTAGGACAAGTTTAGGCTTGATATTATTTGATCAAAAATTACACATATTACAATCAACTACTATGAATAAAATTCTTCTAGCTATTGGTCTTCTTACTCTAAGTTTTGTTTCATTGGCGCAACAAGGAGTAGGAATAAATACTGATAATTCTAACCCAGATGCATCAGCAATATTAGATGTGAAATCTATAGAAAAAGGAATACTTATTCCTCGTATGACTACCGTTCAGCGAACAGCAATTTTGAGCCCTGCTACAGGTCTTTTAGTTTTTGATAATACCAGTAATTCTTTTTGGTTTTATAATGGAACTACTTGGACAGAATTGGGAGGAGGAGAAAGTCCTTTTCAACATTCTGGTGTGTTGGTTTCGCCTAATACATCTATAGTAAATGAAGCTACGAATGACTTTGTTTTTGGTTCTACGCAATTAGGAGATGATGGAAATGCAAATCATGATCGACGTTTTTTCTTTGATAAATCAGAAGGATCTTTTAGAGCAGGGATGGCTACAGGGACAGAGTGGAATGTGATAGGTCGTAGATCTACGGCTTTTGGAGCTAACACAAGGGCTACTAATAATGAAACGATGGCATTTGGTAATAATACTACAGCCTCTGGACCTGCATCAACCGCTTGGGGAAATGGTACTTCTGCTACAGCTAATTATGCGACTGCATGGGGGGGGAATACGACCGCTTCTGGGGGGAATTCTACGGCTTTTGGATTTAATACCACAGCTAATAATAATCTAGCGACTGCTTTCGGTAATGGAACAACAGCTTCATCTCGTCAATCCACTGCTTTTGGTCAAAATACAACTGCTTCTGCTGATAATGCTACAGCAATGGGGCTTAATACTCGTGCATATTCCTTTGCAGAAACAGTAATAGGTACTAATTCGACTGTTTATACCCCAATCGCTAGAACATCTTACAATGCAGCAGATCGTATTTTTACAATAGGTAATGGAGCTACTACTGCCACCCCTTCGGATGCCTTGGTTATACTCAAAAATGGAAATACTACCTTAAATGGACAACTGACACTTTCTGATGGAGTTAGTCCATTTACGCTACCGAATGCGGATGGAATGGCAGGACAGGTCTTGTCAACGGATGGTGCAGGTAATGTATCTTGGGCAGCAGCAGGGGGTAGTGATAATCAAGACCTTTCACTTATAGGCAATACACTTAGTCTTACTAATGATGGTACTACTGTAGATCTGAGTGCTTATCTTGATGCCGATAACTTAGGTAACCATACCGCTACCACCAATCTAAATATGGCAAACTTCACTGCTAATAATGTGAATCGTATTAGTATGCGTAATGTAGTTTCTTATGATAAACTTAGGGTTTGGAATGATAGCAGATTTACTATTGGTATGAACAATGCGATGAGTTTTGGATATCTCAACGATTATGCCATGACTTTTACAATGAATGATGCTGCTGATAGAGGTTGGATATGGCGAGATGTCGCTGATACAAAATCAGATGGTGCAGCTAGTTTGACTACTGATGGACGTTTTACCGTGAAATCTATCTTGCGTTCTAATGATCAATTGATTGTTGGAGGAACTTCTACCTTGACTGATCTTGCAGGTACTGGTACACGTATGGTTGTTGCAGACGCAACAGGGGTGCTTTCTACCCAAGCAATTCCAACAGGTGATATTACTGGCGTAAGCGCAGGTGCTGGTTTAACAGGTGGTGGAACTACTGGAGCATTAACGGTAACTGCTGCTGCAAATAATGGTTTGAATGTAGATGCTGCAGCTGATCGTATCCAATTAGGAGGAGCATTGCTTGAAAATACAACGATTACTGCTGGCAATTTTAATATGGTTCACAATCTTAATGGTTCAGGTTCTTTCCATGTCCAAGATGCAGGTGTCAATCATTTTTCAGTTGGCAGTGGCGGTGATTCCCATTTTGGTAGCGATGTTTATTGGAGAGATAATAATACAGGAGGAACGATACTCGCCCGTCTTATAGATTCTGGTAGTGACGATGATGGTCTTTTTGATATCTATAGAAATGGTGCTGTTCAACATAGACTAAATGGAAATGGTGCAACAATTATTAATGAACAAGGAATTGCTGATGGCGATTTTAGAGTTGAATCAGATAATAACACACATATGATTTTTGCAGATGCCTCTGCTAGTCAGGTTGGAATTGGAGTAACAACACCATTAGCAAAATTGCATGTAGGTGGATTTATACGCTCTGATGGATTAGCAGGAGGTGGAGATCAAATGGTTTATGTTAATAATAATGGTGTTTTATTGGCTCAAGCTTTGCCAACAGGAGATATTACAGGTCTAACTGCAGGTGCTGGTTTAACAGGTGGTGGAACTACTGGAGCATTAATGGTAACTGCTGCTGCAAATAATGGTTTGAATGTAGATGCTGCAGCTGATCGTATCCAATTAGGTGGTGCATTGACTGAAAATACAATCATTACCAATGGTAATTTTAATATGACTTATAACTTGAGTGGAACTGGTGCTTTTCGTGTTCAAGATGCAGGAGTTAATCATTTCTTAATTGGGAGTGGAGGCGATGCCTCTTTTGGTAGTGATGTGTATTGGAGAGATGAAAATACAGGAGGAACGATACTCGCCCGTCTTATAGATTCTGGTAGTGGCGATGATGGTCTTTTTGATGTATACAGAAATGGTGTAGTTCAACATAGACTAAATGGAGATGGTGTGGTGATTATTAATGAGCAAGGTGCTTCTGCTGGAGATTTTAGGGTAGAGTCAGATATAAATACACACATGCTATTTGTAGATGCTTCGGCTAATCAGGTTGGAATTGGAGTAACAACACCATTAGCAAAATTACATGTAGGTGGATTTATGCGCTCTGATGGTTTAGCCGGAGGTGGAACCCGAATGGTGACGGTTAATAATAATGGTGTTTTACTAGCACAGTCTTTAACAGCATCAACATGGGGATTGACAGGAAATGCGGGTACAACTAGTGGAACTAATTTTATTGGAACAACAGATAATGTAGCCTTAGATTTTAGAACAAACAATGTCATTAAAGCAAGATTGACAACTAAAGGACAAATAGAGATTTTGAATACAGGACAATCTGTATTTCTTGGGCAAAATGCAGGTAGAGATGATGATTTGTCAACTAATAGAAATACGTTTATTGGTCATAATACAGGTCTAGTTAATACAACTGGACTTAATAATACAGCTTTGGGAAATAACGCTTTGAGTACTGGTGCTACTCGCCAAAACACTACAGCTTTAGGATACAACACTGCTATTACAGGCAATCACCAAGTACGATTAGGCAATAGTGCAGTGGCTAGTATCGGTGGCTTTGCTGGTTGGTCAAATGTATCGGATGCTCGTTTCAAAACCAATGTACAAGAAAATGTAGCAGGATTAGACTTTATCAATAAACTACGTCCTGTAACTTACAACTTGGATATGGATGCTATTGCTAAAAAACTAAATACTCCAGATAGCCTTCGTATAAAAGAAGCTGAAACTCAAAAAGCAGCTCAACTCCAAACGGGTTTTATTGCACAAGAAGTAGAAGCAGCAGCCAAAGAATTGGGTTATGATTTCTCTGGTGTTGATGCACCAAAGAACGAAGATGATCACTATGGTTTGCGTTATGCTGAATTTACTGTTCCATTAGTAAAAGCCGTACAAGAGTTATCAAAGGAGAATGAGGAGTTAAAAGCAAAAATCCAAAAGCTGGAACAAATGCAAACAGAATTGGATGAGATCAAGGCTTTATTGGAAACTAAAGCAAGTCGTTAGTCTAGCTTGTGAATGGATGTTAGTCAGAATATTTTTTGTACGAAGACTGGAAATTTTTTGTCATTCAGAGTGGGGTTCAATACCCCCGAAGAATCTTATACTACCACAAAATAGAGAACAACTGAGACTCTTCGAGGACATTTAGTCCCACTCTGAGTGACAAGAGGGAAAATTTTTATTAGAGTTTAATAAAAAAATATATACTCTGCCTAACATCAGTTATAAATATATTTATCATGAATGAAATGAAAAGAATTTTAAAATATAGCCTCTTATCTGCCAGCATCTTTCTTGCAGCAAACATAGAAGCACAAGTCAATTTGGTAAACAATAATACAACTCTAAAAATCAATGCAGGAGTAGACCTTCGTGTAGAAAATGGTGCTATTCGCAACAGCAATAGTGGAACTATTGCCAATGACGGGAATATCTATTTGGATAATGATTTTGTGCAAAACACAGGAGCTACTTATACTGGTGGTGGCCTGAGTTGGTTGTGGTTTGAAGGAGGCAGTAATCAGAATATAACAGGAGATGCACCTCTTTCAGTTACACAGCTTCGAGTAGAAAATGGGAATCGTTTGATTTTGGGCAACACAGTCAATGTTTCTCAAACCGTTGATCTGATGTTTAATGGGGATATAGAGTTGGGGGCGCATGACTTAATAGTTGCCCCTGCTGGTGTGATCACCAACTATAACGCTAATAATTATATTATAACCAATGGTACTGGCAGCTTGCAACAAGAGGCAGGTGCTTCTAATTTAGTTTATCCTGTGGGGAATAGTATTTATAATCCTGCAACTATCAACAACAGCGGAACTGTAGATAATATATCTGTACGGGTAGTCGATCAGGTACAAACAGGTTATCCTGTAGGTGGGGTAGAAACTGCTGGTGTAGTGAGCAAAGCTTGGTTTTTGGAGGAAGAAACAGTTGGAGGTTCTGATGTTAGCTTGACCTTGCAATGGGATACGGCTGATGAACTGGCAGGGTTAGACCGTTCGGTGAGTGGTATTTCTCATTGGGATGTTATAGCATGGGATCGTTCGCCGACTTGGACAAATGCTACTAATGTAGGTGGAACAAGCTGGACACAAACTCGTACCGGAATTACTTCTTTTTCTCCATTTGCAATAGAAGATCAACAACTGGACTTGCCTGTAGAATTGCTCTTTTTTGATGCAGAACGTAAAGATGTAGATGAGGTGTTGTTGACTTGGTCTACGGCTACAGAGATTAACAACAAGGGGTTTTATGTAGAACGTATGTTGGAAGGGGAAACGGAGTTCAAAACAGTAGGTTTTGTAGAAGGGACAGGTACTAGCAGTATTGCCAACAATTATCAATTAATAGATCCAAATGCTTATGAAAAGGTCAGTTATTATCGCTTGAGACAAGTTGATTTTGACGGCCAATATGACTATTCTGAAACGCGCGCTGTATTTGGCTTAATGGCCCAGACGGAGATAGCGATTTACCCCAATCCGACTACTGATGTAGTCAATATTCGATTCAGCAATCTAGCGGTTGGCAGCGAAGCTGCTGTGCAATTGCTAGATGCGCGTGGAAGATTAGTTTATGATGCTAAACATGCTGTGAGTAGTCAAGAGGCCTTGATACTTGATCTGTTTGAGCAGTTGCCTTCTGCTATGTATATCTTATCTGTACATGTAGATAATGGTGAGCAACTGATAAAGAAAATAGTAAGAGAATAGAAAATAGACTTTATCAAAAGTTACGTTTATGAGCAATAAAAATTCTGATTTTGAGAAGAATCAAGGCAAAAAACATGAGAATACCCACATAGGTCTTTGAAATTTTTTTAACGAAGAGAAATCTTAAAATGCTATTTGGGGGCCATGTAAATTAATTCCTGATAAAGTCTAATATACACAAACCCATGAAAGTGTAGTTATTTAGTAGTGTAATTTGGTCGAGTAGGGGTAGTAGCCTACTCGGCATTTTTTTATGGGCTAGGCTACAGTATCATTAGGGATGAACTTAGCTCTAGTTTTTTCGTGAAAGAATCGAAATTGATGAATGAGTTTCTCCGATTGATAACCTAACTGATGAGCTTCTTGTTCCATTGTTGCTAGAATATCGAGCCATTTTTGTTGGTAAGTATTGGTGGTGATAGCCTTTGTTTTAATGTATTTTAGGTGTTCTGCTTCCAACTCTTGGTGGTCACCTTTTAATGTGTTTTTTACACGATTGATATCTTCTTCGTAGTGTTTTTTTGTTAGTTGTAGTTCTTTTTGGAATAAATTATGAGCAGCCCATTTTTGTTCAAGAGATAGAATTTTATTTTTATAGACTTCCTCCATATTTTTTAATTTGGCAAGTGTCAGTTTTTTGAACAACTCAGCCTTTTCAGTATAATCACGTACATATTTTTTATAAGGATCTTGAAGACCATTCTTTCTTAATGCCAAAGAACTCATTAATTTATTTCTTTGTTCCCAAAATTTGAGGAGCGGTTTAGGTAGCTCATTAGAATAATCTAGTCTCAGCATAGAGAGCATTTTTATAGCATGTTGACTCAATTCTGCTACCTCTTTTGGGTCTGTGCTTTCTTCTATTTGTTGAATAAAGGTCTCTTTTTGAGAAAGCATAAGTTCTTGTGCAGTTTGCTCCAACTGTTGCATCTTTTGCATAAACTCTGCTTCAATAGGCTTTATTTTATAATCAAAATTTGAGATAAAAATGTGTAAGTCGATTTGACTAAAGGACCCTAGTAACCTATAGGTATCTTTTGCTGGTACTTTTATATCCTCTTCATAGTAGGATTGAAGTCGCTCTAACTGATGGTTTAATTCAGAAAACCGAAAATCGAAGTCTCTGCTTAGTCGCTCAATGTTTGTTTCGTAGCGAGATTTAGCCATTGTTGTATTCAGTTCATATCTTTCTTCTAAAGGAGCTATATGTTTTTCCTTATTCAAGAGAGTCATACCTGCAAATTTTTCTTTGAAGGTACTGCCTTGTGTATAGGACCAAATAAAGGTGTTTTGTAGAGCTTTTAAGTTGCTTTGATGCTCTTTTTGCTCTTGCTCTAAGAGTTGTTCTATTCTCTTATAGTATTTATCTAAAAAATCGATTGGTGCTTGCATACTATACTAGTTTTGATGGGTTAAAGCTCATCTGATTTAGATTCTGGAGTTTGGGTTCGAGCGATTAAGCTTGTCTTTGTTTTTTTGTAGAAAACTTCTAAATCGTCCATCAAATTCCGACGAACTTTATTGTCTAATTTTATAAGGGTGTGCTCTGTTCTATTCTTTAGGCCAATCCATTTTAGTTGATAGTTCTTTTCAGTTTCTATGACTTTTAATTGATGATCTCTTTGAAGTTCAACAAGTCTTATTTGATTGACTCGGATGTGATCATGAATATCGCTTAGTTTGCGATGAAAATCTTCTTCATCTCGATTTTTTCGTTCTTCCCAGTCTTGTGTGCGAGAAAGCTCTTCTTTTGTTTGCAATAGTTTTAAACGACAAACATCCTGTGTGTATAGTAAGTTATATGTAGCCAAATAGGAATATCTGCTGTATCTCTTATAGCGAAGTTCTGTATACTTGACCAAAGGTCTAATTATTTCTAGAGGTGTGTTTTGGTGCTCATGCCATTTGTCTATATAGTCGTATAGGACTTCTGCAAAAACTTCAGTTTTAGCATTTATTTTTTTTGAAAAATGTCTTCCTATATCAGATACTTCTTTTTGAGCATTGTCCACCAATTGTTGTTGAGCTTTTTTGTCACAATTTTTTAATTGTTGTAGCTTAGCTTCTGAAGATACTTTTATCGATTCTATACCTTCTTGCCCTAATTTTTCTATTGCAGCAATAAATGGAGCTTCATATTCATCTCCATAGTTTTTGTCAAACATGCTACATGATTCTACTAGCGATTCATGATAAGTTTGGTTGCTTTCGGCTTCACTTACAAAAGTTATAATGTCAGGCAGTTGAATTTTTTCTTTGACAGAATTGGAAATAGTTGCTTGGTCTTCTTCTAATTTTTGAAATTTTTCTTCAAACTGCTCTTTGAGCCTTGTCATATAAGAAAGATGTTCTTTGAGTCCTCTTTCATAAAGGGTATGATACTCTTCTTGTGCTGGATCTAAATATCGGATTTTGCCTTGTTTATCCAGTGTTTCTTGCTTTTGTCTTAGATTGTCACCCTCTGTTGCTTTCCATAAAAAGTGCTCCTCAAAATCTTGACGATTATTGTCTAAGTCTCGAATCTCATCCTTTAGTAGCTGAATTATCTTAGATTGTTGTGTTGCTATAAATTCCTTGAGGTTTTCCATTGTTTTTTATTTAAACATGTTCTAATTCCATTGGTCAATACCAAGATTCGAGATTATTTGTTGCTCTAAGTCTATTTTTCTTTGTTCTAGCTCTGATCGGAAAGCCTGTGCTTGACTTTCTTGTTGGAGCTGTTGCTCTAGTATATATTGCTCAGACTCCTTTAAGACGGTTTGATATTGTTCGTCATATTTAGCTTTGATAGCTGTTACATCATTTTGATAATAATTATGGAGTTGTTCCAATTGGAGTTTACTCTTTTGTATTTCTTGATGCAAACCAGCTATTGCTTGGTTATATTGTTTAGTTGCTGCTTGCTTGGTGCGTTGCAGTTCATCAATCGTATTTTGGCGATTGTATATGAATTTTAGTTCTGCCAAGATCTTATCCTTACGTTTTTGATGCTGAAGCTGTTGCAATTGTAGTTTGAGTGCTTTCTCTTTTCGGTTTTTACTGATGAATACTTGCATTATTTCTAATAACTCACTATCCAATTGTTCTTGTTGAGGCAACCATTTCTGAGATAGTTTTTCTTGACGTTGTTTGTATATGATTTGCAGCTGATCAATGTTTTTATGTGTCATAGCTATGAATGTACTCGCTTTTTTTTCGGCTTGTGCTAAAAGCTGTTTTTTAGCATTAGGTGATGCATTTTTTAGTTCTTGTTCTGTATCCTTATTGAGTTGTTCTAAGTTTTTGTGTTGCTGTTGTTCTAGGTTATTAATATCCTTAGTGAGTTCTTTGTGTAGACTGTTAAGCTGTTTTTTAAAATCTTCTTGAGCTACCTTTAAACTGTCTTGGGCTGCCTTATATATAGGAGCATCGCTACCTAAGGTCTCTAACTGTTGAGTATATTGCTGTTCTAGTTGAGCTGTCTGTGCTTTAGTGTCTCGATCAAATTTTTGTAATTCTTTATGATAAGCTTTGGTTTGTTGTTCTGCTAATTGATTGAATTGGGCGTCTATAGTTTTATAGCTGCTTTGTAATTCCTCCTCTAGCCGAACTCTATCATATTGATTGTAATAAGGCTCCACATTATTTAATTTATACTCTAAGGTTTGTCCCTTAAATTGTTGCCAAGTTTGATCATTGTTTAATACTTCTTTAAGCTCTTGCAAGGCTTTGCGCTCTGCTCTAGATATTTGAATTATCTTTTTGTCTTGCTCTTGTATGTATTGTTGGAGGTTTATATTAGAGGGCAGCTCAATATTAGAAATTGAATGTTGAATGTTTAGGTATTCTTCCTCAATAGAATTTAGACTGTGCATGAATCTATGCAGGTCTTCTTGTTCAAAAAACTTTAGTTTGCCTTTGTTTTCTGTTGAAATTTTAGATAGAATATCTTCATTTTTTTCTTCCCAAAATGCGACTAAATTTTTTTTATATGTTTGGTTAGCGTTGTATCCATCTTTCATATATACTAGAAGTAGTGAACAATAAAATAGGATAAATGATATAATACCTAAGTTAGTAGTCACTCCTGTATATTGTTCTGTGAAAATCGAAATTAAGGAAACGAGAGCAGTTAAAGAGATAAAAAACAACGTTATATAAATAAGGATGGAGGAAAACCTTTTATATAAAGCGGTAGTTTTATCACTAGTTTTTGGGTTGAGTGAAAAAAAGACTGCAGATTTCATCCGCTGTTGGCCAGATAATTTATCTAACACAAAATTATAAATATTGTTAGCCGACCATTGTGGAATGTCTATTTTTAGAGATGTTGGAGTTGTATTTTGAAACTCTGGTAAATGTGAAATTAAAGGTCGATGAGTGACTAAAGTTATGCCACTACCTTCGCTTAGTGCAATACACCAATCTTCTGCACTAGGTCGCATGACAGGGTTTTTGTGCCCTGTATCAAAACATTGCAAAAATAAGGACCTTAGGCTCTCCGAAAGGCGTGCAAATTGCTCATGAGGTTGAGGAATGACACTAAAGTGTTTCTGCTGTTCAGGCGTTTGTACAAACAAGCCTTGTTCTATCTTATCTGCTAAGGTCACATACTTCTCGAAAGGTACCTTGCTACTACCCGCAAAAGGGTGAATTCCAAACAAGACCTTATAAAAAATAACAGCCATTGCAAAGCGATCCCAAGTCTCTAAAATAGGTCCTTCTCTATGGCCTGTTTGCTCATAAAACTCAGGAGGTGTAAACTCAGGTGTAGCCACAGGTGCAGGAAACAGTACTTTATTACCGTTCACTACTTCTATAGAATCCATATCTACTATAGAAATAAGACCATTGGGGCGAATAAGGATATTGTCTGCTTTTAGGTCAACAATAACATAGTGTTGGGTTGCATGAATATGGTATAAGGCTACAGCCAAATTAAAACAGATTTTGATACGCAATTGCATTGCCTCTGCTTGTTCAAACTCCAAGCGTTTCCATTCTGAGCCTAGTTTTTTAGGTAGTTTGGGGGTACAAAGGGTTTCTAGTTTTTTACCTTGAGCTAAGGACATCAAGTATCCTACAAATCGACCATTTTGGTGCAATACATCTGTTGGCCAAACCACCAGTTTTGCTTGCTCTGGATGGTCAAACTGCGGAGGATGCTGAATGAGGTAGTTTATTTTTTGTTGGCGTTGCGGGTCTCGTTTGTTTTTATGGTATATTTTGGCAGCATAATTTTCGTAGGTTTTGGGGCTGCGTATTTTATACAGGCGACCTTCACCTCCTTTTGCAAAAGGGGCAAGTTCTAGAGTTAGGGCTTCTTGATTAGACGCTGTATAGACTTTGAGACTCATTAAAATGTATAATGAATATTACTGTTAGATGTCAAATGCCAATTTAATGACTTAATATAAGAACTATTGGTAAAAAGTCCTATTCCTTAATCGATTTGTATTCAGCAAATCAACAACAATCGAGTCTCTCCAGTTTTTTCCTGTGGTGCACGATGAACACAAGGGGGGACTTGCATTTCAGGATGATCAGTAGCCAATCGCCATAAGTGCCCAAGGCCTAAATTGATTGGTTGTGCCTCTGGTTTTGCCTGATAGTGTAGGTCAAAGAAGTATTCACTTAAAAAGGATTCAAAACCTTTCTCTTCTCCATCGTATAGTTTTTTGAGCTCATTACGTATTTCTGGGATAAGTATTTTTTGTTGGGCTTGTGAATTTTGTAATATATCGCTTGAATCTCCATGATAGGTGCATAAAAAGGTATCAGTTGGTATAGGCGAACGATCTACATGAAAGGAATAAACATCGGTTGGGAAAAATGGGAAGGCATCATCTCTTTCATAACACTTAATCAGGTTAAGGATTGGAGCTGCACCATGAGCTTCCAAGAGTTTTAAGTCTTTTAGGAGAATTTCACGAGCAAGCTGCCCTTGTTTGCTCAACTGGAGTTCACAAAGCTCTTCTTGGCTGAGCTCTACCATATTTCCAATTAGTTCTATCTTTGATACTATCTCAGAAAAATCACCTACTAGTTGGCGAGTCCAACAAAACGCATTTTTTTCTCCATAAAAAGGTTTAGAAACAAGGTCTTGAAAATTCGTGACGTAGTGAATTTGATTCTTAGCATGAGGTAAATCTATCATAATGGTAATGTAAGAAGTGGTTTGTATGCCTAAAAGTATAAAATCTTCTAATAAGAATACTATTAAACTTAAAATTGCCTTTTTTTATGCAAAAATCTTACTTTTCGCATTCAAACATACAATATGTTGAGAAAGTAAATAAAAGAATCAAACATGAAATTTGAATATTTAGCCGACCATCAAGAATTGATGCCTATACTTGCCGATTGGTATTTTAAAGAGTGGGGATATCTGAAAGAAGGACATACTATTGACTTGGAGATAAAAAGGCTACAAGAGTACCTAAATAAAAATGAAATTCCATTAATATTACTGGCTATAGAGGGGGATGAATTGCTGGGTGCTGCTCAGCTAAAATATAGAGAGATGAGTATTTATCCTGATAAAGAACATTGGCTAGGTGGTGTTTTTGTTTCTGATAAACATAGAGGTAAGGGTGTTGCAAAACTTCTTATTGAAGAGCTTTTGTTAGTCGCTCAACAAATGGGAGTGCATAAACTTTTTCTGCAAACGGAGCAATTAGATGGTGGTTTATATGCTAGAATGGGCTGGATGCCTTTAGAACAGGTAAATTATCATGACTTGGATGTTTTAGTTATGGAGAGAAATATATAAACAGTTGAGTAAATAATGGTTATGCTAAAAACAATAATGAATTGGAGTGGTGGTAAGGATTCTGCCTTGAGTTTGTATCAGTTGCAGCAAAATAGGGATTATGAAGTAGCTGCATTATTGACTACTATTAATAAGCCTTTGGATAGAATAACTATGCATGGTGTACGTAGCTCTTTGCTAGAGCAGCAGGCCAAAAGTTTGGGTTTGGAGCTGTATAAGGTGGAGCTGCCCGAATTGCCAGATATGGATACTTATGGCAGGTTGATGAATGAAAAGATTAATGAGTTGAAGTCAAGACATATAACTCATGGAGCTTTTGGTGATATTTACTTAGAGGATTTGAAGACATATAGAGAAGCCCAACTAAAAAAAGTAGATATGCAACCAGTTTTTCCTATTTGGCAATGGTCCACCAAAGAGATTATAAGACAGTTTATAGACTTGGGCTTTCGGGCTGTGGTGGTTTGTGTTAATGCTAAGTTCTTGGATAAGAGTTTTGTGGGGCGAGAGTTGGATGCTAGTTTTATAGCAGATTTGCCAGATGGGGTAGATATTTGTGGTGAAAATGGAGAATTTCATTCCTTTGTATATGATGGGCCAAACTTTCAGTTTCCGATAGCATTTGAGCGAGGAGAGATTGTTCATAAAAGTTATGAAAAAGAAGGAGAGGAACAGAATTACGATACAGGGTTTTATTTTTGTGACCTTTTATAGTATCGCTTTGCTCTAGTATTTAGATATAAGTATTTAGACTATTAATTAAAATCTAAGTGATTTTAATATTTTGGAATAAAGTGTACCTTTGTGCTGTGATTAGTCTGTGAAGATTTTACACAATAGGTGGTCTAAATTCTAATAGTCTAATATCTAAATTCTAATATATTAACTTAACTATAAAAAGAACTTAGCTATGAATTTTGATGTGATTGTAGTTGGTAGTGGTCCTGGTGGATATGTAGCCGCTATTCGTGCAGCTCAACTTGGATTTAATGTAGCTGTGGTAGAACGTGAATCTTTGGGCGGTATTTGCTTGAACTGGGGATGTATCCCAACTAAAGCATTGCTAAAAAGTGCTCAAGTGTTTTCGTATATCAATCATGCTGAAGACTATGGAATAACAGTGTCTAAGGCTAAAGCCGATTTTGGTGCTATCGTAAAACGTAGTAGAGGTGTAGCAGACAAAATGAGCAAAGGTGTCAGTTTCTTGATGCGCAAAAACAAGATTAAAGTCTTGATGGGAACTGGTAAATTGGCTGCTGGCAAAAAGGTACAAGTAACTGATGATAAAGGCAAAACTACAGACTATACTGCTAAACATATAATTGTAGCTACTGGTGGTCGCTCTAGAGCATTACCAGGTATGGAGATTGATGGCGAAAAAATCATAGGTTACCGCAAAGCGATGACTATGGATAAATTGCCTAAGAGTATGGTCGTTATGGGGTCTGGTGCTATCGGGATGGAGTTTGCATATTTCTATCATACTTTAGGAACAAAAGTAACTATAGTTGAATATTTGGATGCTATCTTACCTCGTGAGGATAAGGATGTGTCTAGAGAAATGACTAAAATATACAAAAAGGCTGGCATGAAAATCATGACTGGTGCTGCTGTACAATCTGTAGACACTAAAGGAAAAGGTTGTAAAGTAACAGTGAAGAACAACAAAACAGGTAAGGAAGAGGTGTTGGATTGTGATGTATTGTTGTCGGCTGTAGGAGTTGTGCCAAATACAGCAAACATTGGTTTGGAAACTGTGGGTGTGAAAACAACTAAGCATGGATTGGTAGAAGTAGATGAGTACTATCGTACTGCTGCTGCTGGTGTTTATGCAATTGGAGATATCTTGCCTACTCAAGCATTGGCGCATGTGGCTAGTGCAGAAGCAATTACTTGTGTAGAAAAAATTGCTTTTGATGAGGGTAAGTATGGACATAAACCAGAGGCTATGGACTATGGTAATATTCCTTCTTGTACTTACTGTTGGCCAGAAATTGCATCTGTGGGTATGACAGAGCAAGAGGCTAAAGATGCTGGTTATGAATTGCGTGTAGGTAAATTCCCATTCACAGCTTCAGGTAAGGCTAGTGCAGCTGGTGCTAATGAGGGGTTTGTGAAAGTGGTATTTGATAAGAAATATGGTGAGTTTTTAGGGGCGCATATGGTAGGTGCTAATGTAACAGAAATGATTGCAGAAATAGTTGCGGCTCGTAAACTAGAAACTACAGGTCATGAAATTATTAAAACAGTGCATCCTCATCCTACAATGTCTGAGGCAGTAATGGAAGCTGCTGCGATGGCTTATGATGAGGTAATTCATCTGTAAGCGTAAGAAAATACACAAAATTAAAGACTATATATATGAATGATCAGCCCAAAAGGCTGATCATTTTTTTGTTGGGTCAGGCAAGTTTGAGCAACTTTATTGTAAGCTTTTAGGAAAAATGATTGAAAAACAGCTATTCTTTCATCATCTAAAAATGCACACTCATTGCCCAAAAGTGTCCATTCATTAACTCAAACGGCCCATTCGTCAATTGGTTCGTGCTTTTTTGAAACAAATGTTCTACATTTGGGGCATAACTAAACTCTAAAACGATTAACCTTCGAGTTAATCAAATTAACAACAGAAAAACTTCTAAGATTTCAAACTAAATCTTAAGACCTTTAAAGAAGCCATCACCCATTGGCTTCTTTTTTATTAGACAAAGTATATTGATGACAATCATTCTAGTAGTTAAGTTTTGTCATTCTCTCTCCATAGCCAGATGTCTATTTTTATAGAAACATTATTTTAGTTTCTAAAAAATAGATATCCATGAAACACCTTTTTAAATTTTCTTTTTTATTAGCAATAGCAATTATCCTTTCTTCCTGTGTAGGAAAAAAGAAGTTTTTGGAGATGCAAACAACTTGTCAAATGGCCGAAGCAGAGGCAAAAGAACAACTGGCTATTTGTCAGGCCGAAAAAGATAAGGCAGAAAAAGCTCGCCAACAAACAGAAAGTGAGTTGGCGTTAGTACAAGCGAAATTAGATGGCAAGAAAGGGCAGTTATCAGCTTGTGAGAATGATTTATTGGGCCGTGAGGGGCAAATAAAGGTATTGGAGGAACAGTTAGCTTATTTCAAAGGATCCAATACAAGTTTGTTAGAACGTTTAGCTGATTTAGCTATAGTAAGTAAGAGTGGTGCAGAGAGTATCAAAAAATCATTGGAAACTATGGGTGAACAAAATCGCTATATCCAAGATTTGACCGTAAAAATGCAACGCAAAGATTCTATGAATTTGGCACTAGTGACCAACCTAAAACGTTCGCTGGAAGATGTAAATGATGAAGATGTACAAGTAGAGGTGAAAAAGGGAGTTGTTTATATATCTCTCTCAGACAAAATGCTATTTAAATCAGGAAGTGCTAAAATCAATCCTAGGGCAGAAGAAATCTTAGGTAAAGTAGCCAAAGTGGTTAATGATCATAGCGAAATTGAGATTTTGGTAGAAGGGCACACAGACAATGTTCCAATCTCTAAAGAATGTATACAAGACAACTGGGAATTGAGTGCAAAACGTGCTACTTCGGTAGTAAGAGTATTGCAAAATAAGCACAATGTAGCTCCTAATCGAATGACTGCTGGCGGTAGAGGAGAATATGTACCTAAGACAACGAATGAGACAGAAGGAGGACGTTCTATTAATAGAAGAACAGAAATTGTAATTATTCCAAAATTAGATCAATTTTTCCAATTATTAGCTCCTAAAGATGATAATGGGAAGTAATTTGAAATCACTTAAAAATAAACTACTATGTTTGGTCCAATAATATTGATAGCCGTGATTGTTCTTGGAATTTTGATTATGGGAATGCGCATAAACGTAAAGGTGCCACCTTCTAGTCATAATGATCATGATAATGAACTGCAAGAGTTAAATGATATTAGAGAGTATCCTATGAAGGATAATCGCTCGATGAGAGCTAATTTTAATAATGATGATTATATCCTATAAGCCTAAGTAGAAACAATATAAACTTAGGCTAAAAGTGGAATTAACTTTTAGTTATTAATAATAGTTAAATCTACAGAAGTTTATCTTAGGGTAAGCTTCTGTAGATTTATGTATAGAACTATTTAATTTTTAATTAAATGGTTATTTATAAAAGGCTGAATTTCAATAGAATTGATAGAATGAGTTGTTTTTTGTAAATTGTTGAAAATCAACAGATAGACTGCGTTTATTGATCAGAGAGTATTCTTTTGATAAAAAAATAGTAAAGTATATGGATTAAATATTAAAAAAAATCCTAAAAAAAGAACGATATTTGTTTCAATTCGTTTTCTCCTTTAGGCAAAATTTTGTTTTTTTAGGAGAGCATATAAATTATTTATAGTTGATTATTGATTAATTGTAGATTTTTTTAGCCTTATTACAAATTATATTATTCATTTAAATAAACAATTGTTTGAGAAGAAGAGATAACAGAAGACGATTTACCAGAAGGGTAACAGAGAATGAACACAGAATTAATGAACATATTCGTGTTCCTGAAATCAGATTGGTAGGTGACAACTTAGAGGAAGTAAGTAAAGTGGCTGGCGAAAAAGTTGAAAGCGGTATTTATCAAACGCGCAAAGTGAAAGCTTGGGCTGAGACTATGGAATTAGATTTAGTAGAAATATCTCCTAAAGCTAAACCTCCTGTTTGTAAAATTATCAACTATAAAAAATTCTTATACGAGCGTAAGCGGAGAGAAAAAGATCTCAAAGCTAAGCAAGTAAAAGTAGTTGTAAAGGAGATCCGTTTTGGTCCTAACACCGATGATCATGATTTTCAATTCAAATTGAAGCATGCTCAACGATTTTTGGAGGAAGGAGCAAAAGTAAAAGCTTATGTACAATTTAAAGGACGTTCTATTATCTTTAAAGATAGAGGAGAAGTCTTGTTGAAAAAGTTCATAGCTGAATTAGCAGAATATGGAGAGCCTGAGTTTAGACTCAAGATGGAAGATCGTCGTATGCATTGTACTATTGCACCCAAAAAGACTCCAAAGAAGAAAGATAAAGATAATAAAAAAGCAAAAGGGAAAGATAAGCCTGAAAATAAAGGCTAGTTCCTTTGCATAGATAATTGACTTGAAACCCCATGTTTTAGAAAATATCCTAGTTAAAAAGAAGCTATGAAGTGTCCCATTTTTGGGAATTAGGAAGGTTTATCTTATGTATAAAAACGGATATAATTATGTTTGGGTTCAGTAAGGATAGTAAAGTCGACTCAAGTAACTCATTGACACATAATAGCTTTATAAAAGCAACAGTTATAGTAGGTGATATTATATCAGAATCTGATGTTCGCTTAGACTGTGCTTTAGAAGGAAATTTAGAGTGCAAGGCAAAAGTAGTGATTGGAGTAAACGGAACTGTAAAAGGGAATGTGGTCTGCCAAAATGCGAGAATAGAAGGCACTGTAGATGGAAATGTAAAGGTATGGGAATTGCTCGATATGAGAAGTACTTCTATCATCAATGGAGATATAGTTGCCAATAAACTAGTAGTGGAAGATGGTGCAGTATTTAATGGCGCTTGCCAAATGGGGAAGCAGGCATTAAAAAGATTAGATAATGACAAAAGAGAAGCAAGCCCCAAAGAAGTTTTTAGAAAAAAACAAAAGGCAGGCTAATGCATATGTAAAATATTCTGGTTTGGGTATCCAAATGGCATTGATTATAACAATGTGTGCATTAGGGGCTGTCCAACTAGATAAATATCTCTCCACAGCACCAGTTTTTACAGTTATTGGTTCTTTGGTAGGTGTAGGCCTATCCATGTATGTATTTATTAAGCAAATTATTGTAGAAAATAATCAAGAAGGAGAATGACTCCGCATAAGTTTTTGATCCAATTAAGCATCATTTCGGGTTTAGTCGCATTAGTGCTGATGGTATTTCATACTTATGCAATATTTGCCCCCCACCAATCCCTTTCTTGGATTAGTTGGGGGTTCTTTATTCTGTTTAGTCTTGGAGTATTTTTGGTTGGGACTAAAGGGGCTAAAAGCTCCAATCAGCACTTGTTTGGCCAAATATTTTTGGTGGCTACTGGCCTCAAGATGCTAGTGAGTGTAACTATAATATTGATCTATTTTCTGAAGAATAAACCAGAAGACCAATATTTTATATTGCCATTCTTTGCAATATATTTAGTCTACACCTCATTTGAAGTTTTTTTTATGACAAAATTAGGGAAAACCGAGTCTATGGATATTTCATAGATAGGGTTTTTTATGAAAATTTATAAAATACTATGTATAAAACAATTATCAACGGTGAGCAAGAATTGAGTTTTGAAAACCAAAACTTTGATTGGGACCTTCTAGAGGTAAAAGAAGGATACTTTCATATTGTACAAAACAATAAAAGTTATACTGCTAGTGTCTTAGAAGCAAATCATGAAGATAAAACCTTTAAGATTAGAATTAACCAAGAGGTATATTCTATTGAGCTTAAGGATAAATTTGATTTATTGGTAGAGAAACTAGGACTTACCAATATGAATGCTCAAAAAGCTAATGATGTAAAAGCTCCAATGCCAGGATTGGTATTAGATGTTTTGGTAAAAGAAGGAGATGAAGTTGCTAAAGGTGACTCTGTCTTGATCTTGGAAGCTATGAAAATGGAGAATGTGATTAAAGCAGCTGGAGATGGGGTCGTTCAAAAAATTAGTGTAGATAAAGGTGCTGCTGTGGAAAAAAATCAAGTTTTGGTAGAATTCTCATAAAGATATAGCAGACTATTAGTAAAAAATAGATAAGAAGATATAGCTATCTTAAAAATATAAAACCACATAATAATGGAAACAACGGTCATTAAAAATGATTTATTTGAGTATAGAGTAGATGATGATGGAATTGCGGTAATCACTATCAATATGGTGAATGAATCTACCAACTTGTTTAGTATAGATTTTATACAAAAATATATAGAAGTGGCTGCAAATGCTGTGGCAGATAGCAATGTGAAAGGAGTAGTGGTAACTTCGAACCGAAAAGATTTTATGGCTGGAGCTGATCTTAAGTTTATCAGTAATCCTCCTGAGGATAGCGAACAGTTGTTGAATGATTTGTTAGAAATGCATAAAGGATTTAGAGCATTAGAGCAAGCCGGTAAACCTTTTGTAGCAGCTATCAATGGAACTGCGCTGGGTGGTGGTTATGAGTTGGCTTTAACTTGCCATTGTCGTATTGCTGTGAATAACCCAAAAATCAAAATAGGCCTGCCAGAAGTACAACTAGGTTTGTTGCCTGGAGGTGGTGGCACTCAGCGTTTAGCTCGATTGATTGGAGTGCCTAGTGCTGTTGCTTATATTTTGCAGGCTAAACAATTTCGTCCAGAAGCTGCCTTAGAAGAAGGTTATGTGGATCAATTGGTAGACAATGCAGATGATTTGCTTGCAGCAGCAAAGAAGTGGATAAAAGATGGAGGTAAGGCTGTACAACCTTGGGACAATAGAGGTAGCAAAGTGCCTGGTGGTGGTTTGATGTCTAAAAAAGGTGCTGAAACTATGATTGGAGGTATTGGCAACCTTCGCAAAAAAACACATGGCAACTATCCTGGTGCTAAATATGCTATGGCTGCTATCCATGATGGGGTAGAGTTGCCATTAGATAGAGGCTTGGAAGTTGAGGCTCGTTATTTTATCAAAGCATTTTACTCCAAAGAAGCTCAAAATATTATCCGTACAGGCTTTTTCTTTATTAATGAAGCTAAGAAAGGTAAAGCAAAACCTGAAGGATTAGATTTTTATAAAATCAATAAGTTAGGCATATTAGGTGCTGGTATGATGGGGGCAGGTATCGCTTATGTATCTGCTCGTGCTGGTATGGATGTAGTCTTGAAAGATGTATCTGTAGAAAATGCAGAAAAAGGAAAGGCTTACTCTACCAAGCTGCTTCAAAAACGTGTGAGCAAAGGACGTATGTCTGAAGACGGAATGCAAGGGGTTTTGAACAAAATACAAACTTCTGAAAATCCTGCTGATCTAGAAGGTTGTGATTTGATAATAGAAGCAGTATTCGAAAACCAAGACTTGAAAGCAAAAGTGACTAAAGAGTCTGAAGCTGTTTTAGCAGCTAATAAGGTCTATGCTTCCAACACTTCCACTATTCCAATTTCAATATTAGCCAAAGCATCTGAACGTCCTAAGAACTTTATAGGAATTCACTTCTTTTCGCCAGTAGATAAGATGCCATTAGTAGAAATTATAGTAGGGAAAGAAACCTCTGATTATGCTATCGGAGCCGCTATAGACTATGTAACGCAGATTGGCAAAGTGCCGATTGTAGTGAACGATAGTCGTGGATTTTTTACATCTAGAGTATTTGGAATCTACACAGGGGAAGGTGCCTTAATGTTAGAAGAAGGTGTACCTGCTACTGTTATAGAAAATGTAGCTAAACGTATTGGAATGCCTGTAGGACCTTTGGCTGTGACAGATGAGGTAGCTTTGACATTAGCATTGCATGTTATAGATGCTGCAGGTGAAGAACGCAATCCAACAGTAGATCGTATTTATAATGTATATGCTAAAATGGCTAGAGAACTAGGCAGAGAAGGCAAAAAAGCAGGTAAAGGTTTTTATGATTACCCTGCAAACGAAAAGAAACGTTTGTGGTCTGGTCTTAAAGAGATATTCCCACAGAATCTAGATTATTTAGATGGTGAAACTGTAGGTAAGCGTTTGTTGCATATGATGGCTTTGGAGTCCTATCGTTGCTATGAAGAAGGTGTATTGCGTACCACAAAAGATGGAGATGTTGGCTCTTTGATGGGCTTTGGATTCCCTCCTTATACTGGTGGGGTATTCTCTTATATCGACTATGTAGGTGTGGCTGAATTTGTGAAAGAGTGTGATGACTTTACACAACGATTTGGAGAGCGTTTTGCTATTCCTGATTCTCTACGCAAAATGGGTGAAGAAGGCAAGACTTTTTATAAGCATTAACAGAAACTCCTGAAATAGGATTATTAGATAAATGAGGTTTGCATTCTACTATAAAAGGGGAAGTGCAAACCTTTTTTTTGCATTAAAGTGAGGTTTTATGATAAAGGGATTATATACATTGGTTGTACTATTTATTTGCAATAGTTGGGCTACTGCTCAGTATCTAGATTGGGTCAAAAGCACTGGGGATGCTAGCCCTGAAACAGTAGAGGATATAGTTGTTGATCAACTAGGAAATGTATATGTAATTGGTTCTTTTTATGGAACAGTAGATTTTGACCCTAGTCCAACCGTTTATAACTTGACAGCTATAGGTGATCAAGATATTTTTATCCAAAAGTTGGATGCTGCAGGTAATTTAGTTTGGGCCAAAAGTTTTGGAGGAGCGAATATGGATTATGGCAAATCTATTTTTGTGGATGCTACCGGAAATGTATATACCGCTGGTGCTGTAGATGGGGCTGTTGATTTTGATCCTAATACAGCTGTAAACTCTTTGATTGGTGGTGGATTTGTGCAAAAATTAGATGTCGCAGGTAATCTAGTTTGGGCTAAAACTTTTGGTACAACAACTAATGAGCAAGTCACCTCAATTGCAGTTGACCTATTAGGCAATGTACATTTGGTAGGCCTTTTTAACTCTACAGTAGACTTTGACCCTAATCCAGCAGTGTACAATCTAACATCTAATGGACAACAAGATATATTTATGGTAAAACTAGATGCTGTAGGAAGCTTAGTTTGGGCTAAAAGTATTGGAGGGCCTTTTCTTGATTGGGGCTATGATATAGCCTTAGATGCTCAATCAGATGTGTATACTACCGGAAATTTTGGAGGAGTTGTCGATTTTGATCCCAATCAAGGCACATCTAATTTAATAGCAGGCCCTGGAGGAAATATGTATATACAAAAACTGGATGCTACAGGTAATCTAGTTTGGGCCAAAAGTACTGCTAATGGGGGAAGTGGTAAATCAATTGTTCTGGATAATGCAGGTTATCTTTATGCAACAGGAAGATCTACACAAAAGTTAGACCTTGCTGGTAATATTATATGGGCAGAGTATGGACAAGGAGAATCTATTGCAGTTGATACCGCCCACAATGTCTATGTGACAGGTAGTTTTTCGGGGACAGTTGATTTTGATCCTAGTACTAATACCACTAATCTGAATTCTATGGGAACTACAGATATGTATGTGCAAAAACTAGATAGTGCAGGAAGTTTTGTTTGGGTCAAACAAGCAGGAGGAGCAGGAAGCTTTTGTCATGGTTATGGAATAGTGACAGATGAACTGAATAACATTTATATAGCAGGAGAGTATCGCAATGCTGTTGATTTTGATCCAAATTCAGGCATCAATACATTAATAGCAGTTGGGGACTATGATATTTATATTCAAAAATGGAGTCCAAATCTTCCTACAGGAATAGAAAGAATAGAGGAGAACCTTTCTTTTAAAGTATATCCTAATCCAAGTACTGGAGTTTTTAACATTGAGCTGCCTCAAGGTGCCAAAGCAGGACAAATACAAGTAGTTGATAATATAGGACAAGTAGTTTATGAAGGAATCTTGACGGAGCCTAAATCAATATTAGACTTGTCTACTTTTGCTTTAGGAGTTTATCATGCAAAAATGTATTTAGATACAGGTCAGCACATTTTTGCTAAAATATTATTGGTTAGGTAAATAATATTATCATTTTTTTTGAAAAAAAATTAGATGAGTGGTAACATTTCTATAACATGCTGCATAAAGATATAAATACTGAAAACTCAAACAAACACAAAGACATTTTTTAGGTTCCCAAATTTAAAAGCCTAAAATCACACTAACCAGTAATTACGGCCCAAACCGTTGATACGACTCCAAACTCAAACAAAGAATAGCTACCAATGTGTAGCTTTTTTTTATGCCTTTACAAAAATTTGAGTATAATAAAACTGACCATCATCACTTTGTGCCACACCTATACCTGTGAGTGTATAAGCTCCCTCTATATTTTTTCGGTGGCCATCACTCTTAAGCCAAGACTGTACAATCTTATGTGTATCTCTATGCCCAGAGGCTACATTTTCGGCAAATCCTTTACCCTTTATTTTTTTGAGGAGGGTAGTAGCTCTTGTTTTGAAACCATCATGCCCAAAAGGGATATTGCCACTAGCAATATTGTCAGAATGAAGCTGAGCTGCTTCACTAATCTCACGACTTAGTTGGAAGGCATGAAGATTTTTGGTAGCTCTATATTCATTAATATCATTTATGATTTCTTGGACTAGAATACTAGCATCTATCGAAATTTCTTCTTCAGTAACTGGCATCTCTTCCTCTACCTTCAAAAAAAACTGGGTAAATAAGTTTCTACCCTCTCCATCTTCAGCCAAACCTATTCCTGTGTGGCTAAAATCGCCCTCTATATTTTTGCGGTGCCCATCACTATCCAACCAACTTTGCACAACTTGCCCTGGAGTTGTTTGGCCATAAGCTACATTTTCAGCTGCACTTATTCCTCTCAAGGTTGACATTAATTGGGCTGCACGTTTTTTAAAACCATCATGCCCAAAATCTATAGAACCACTAGCCATATTTTGACTATGTTCTAAGACTGTACTTTGGATTTGTTCATCAAAAACTAAAGGAGCTAAGTTTTTACTTGCCCTATATTCATTGATAAAGTGTAATATTTCCTGTTCAAAATCTGATAGTTGTGCCATGTTTGCTCTTATTTTATAACTGCCTAATTATACCAAAAAACACTAGCCTTACCTAATATTCAGGGCGATTTTTTTATGAGTTAGGCTTTGGTTGTCCTTAGTCTAAAAGGCAAAAATAAGTATCAGGAGTATTGTTATAGTTTTTTTTGATAAGTGCTACTCCTTGTGATAGTAAAAGCATATGGTTGATTTTGGCTTGATATATAATAAGTTAGGTGATATTTATTAATTTTATATATTATTTACCCCTTAAAAGTCATCTAATTAAAATCTGTATCATTTTATGAATAAAATATTTACTCTACTCTTTGCAATAGTTATAAGCACTTTAAGCTATGGACAAGTAATGACTTTTAATACAGGAGCTACTGAACCTGGATTTACATTAACTGGATGGACTCCCTTTACAGGTGGTACTATATATATGACTGATCTTTCAACTCCTGCAACCGTTTCTGTTAATTCTGGTGTTTGGAACTTTGACTCTTTTGATGTAGGCCCTTTCACAGGCAATAACACAATGCGTGTAACCTCTAATTTGGGAGATTCTTATGATTATAATACAGATACAGTAGCTACCCATGTCCTAAACTGGATTAATGTAACTACAGTAACTTTTACTAGACTTAGTGGAAGTGGAGCTTCCGCCGATTACGATAATTTTTCGTATAGTATAAGCCCTCCTCCAGGAGATGTAGTTGTTTCTATACCTAATGATAATTGTATGGCTCCATTACCCAATAGTGGTACTTATATCGAAGTTGGTACTGTAAATGGGAAAAATAGGTATGTCAAAAATGCAAATTTGCAAATAATATGGACAGGAACTCAGTGGGAAATACAAGGTGATGATCCTAATATCTCAGGAGTTAATTTTGTAGCAGCATGGTTTAATACAGATGATACTCCAACACCTCCAGAAGGTTGTTGGCAATCTTCATTTGGTTGTTCTATCCCAGCTATTTCGGGTCAAGATGCACATCCTACAGAATATGTATCTGATATTGTTAATCTAGATCCTAATCCTACATTAGCTCAGACAGTCGAATATTTAATGTCCTCTAAATGGTTTAAATCCTCCGTCTTCAGACGGAAAAGACTTAAGTCCTTGCAAATGGTTATCTTAGCAAGATGAAAAATTACACAAAAGCAAGTCATACGATTTATCATCATAGATAGCATATAGT
>JAAEPD010000293.1 GCA_024222455.1 Aureispira sp. | reverse complement strand
CAACTTAATCATTTTGCAATGAAGTCTAAAATTTACCTTGCTGCTAATAAAGCAGCTTTCAATGAACTTAATACATTAAAAATGGCTAATCCATCTTTTGCGTAACATCAGTTAATAAGCCTGTTGCAGGACTTGCAATGGCGTCACGATTAACTTGAGTCATTCTGGGGACCAGAATACCCTTGTTGCTCGATTTTACATCAAGCATGGCAGAGCTAGCAGGGTTGCTGTTGTCGTTATTGATACCGACACCTTGAGCATGAGTTAGTTGGATGCTTATAATGACGATGTAAAGGGATAGTATTAGCTTTTTCATGGTAGTTGAAATTGTCAGTGATGTAGTTTTTTGTATTAATACGTAAAAATACGATTTTTAAAAGAAATAGCAATGAGGCATTTGCCTCATTTTTATAGGCTATAGGGTGTAATGAGAGAATATATTCTAGGTTTAGAATCGAAGAATTGTAGAATTTTTGTAACTAATGAATAATCTGAATTATGATAAAATATTTGTATATTTAGTTCTAATAAAACACTACAAGCGCCGCTTTTTATTTTTATGAACACACAACACTATTTTTATGAGAGTAAGCTATACAATCTTAAAACTGTTTGCTTTAATTGGAATAATAGGGGGAATTGTCTTCCTGCGAAAAACAAAACCAACAGTTATTGCTTCAAAAGGACTTGTTGAGCAGATAACCATAAACCCCTCTAAGGCAGGTAAGAAAAAAACGCCAGAGGAACGTTCTCAATTTCATTTGGCTAGAGTACTCTATGAATACTACCTTCAAGTAAACCCATTTACTGGAGAAATTCCTAAGGATGTAAAAGAACTAGAAAGAATAGAGGCCCTTAAAGCCTCACCGCAAAATAACAGTAATGGTCGTACCCCTGGAGCTTTTGTTTATGACGAACGTGGACCCGGAAATTTAGGTGGTAGAACAAGAACACTTGTTTTTGATCGGACAGATCCTACCGGAAATACCATTTTGGCAGGAGGTGTTAGTTCTGGAGTTTTTAGGACTACAGATGGAGGTGCTTCTTGGACTAAAGTTTCTCCCACAGGAGAACTGCATAGTGTTACTTCTATAGCACAAGATCCTCGTCCTGGATTTGAACAGAATTGGTATTATGTTACTGGAGAAAACTTTGGGAATAGTGTAAGTTTTTCAGGAGCTTTTTTCTTTGGGCAAGGCGCTTGGACCTCCTCTGATGGAGGCTTAACATGGGCTCAAATACCTCAAACCAATTCAGTGTTAGATCTGTATGATTCTTATTTTGATATAATGGCGAAAGTAGCTGTGCATCCTATTACAGGAGATGTGTTTTTTGCATGTAGTGGGGCTATTCGTCGTTTGGATATATCTACTTCCACTATTGTAAATGAGTTGTTGTCTGCTGGAGGAACAGGGGAAATAACGGATGTAACAATTTCATCCACTGGTCGGGTATATGCTTCTTTTGCAGGTTCTTCAGCAGCAGCTTTTAGAGGGGTATGGACCTGTACAGATGCTACAGGAACTGGAGCTGGATCTTGGTCTAGAATAGGGAATCCAGGAGTGACGAATGGAGGTGCATTTGCACCCACAGGCCGAATAGTAATGGCTTTGGCACCTTCCAATGAAAATAAACTATATGTGCTATATGATGATGGTAGTGCTACTGGTAGTTGTGCTTCTCCTCAGGTAGAGGCTGATTTATGGATGTGGAATCAAGCAGGAACTAATTGGACAGATTACACCAATAGATTGCCTAATGAAGCAGGTTGTTTGGCAGGAAATGATCCCTTTGCTATACAAGGTGGCTATGATCTTTGTGTATCTGTAAAACCAGATAATGAGGATTTTTTGGTGATAGGAGGGACTAATGCTTATAAGAAAACAGATATTAATGCTTCTGGACGTTTTTCGAGAATAGGAGGTTATTTGAGTTCAGGAACGTATGCCTTGTACAATACTGGAGGAGGAGATGAGCATCATCCAGATGTTCATGATTTAGTATTTAACCCTAATAGTCCAAATGTATTATTTTCTGGGACAGATGGAGGTATCCATAAAACCAATGATATCACGGCAGGGACTACAGACTGGATTTCTCTAAACAATAATTACCAAACCTATCAATATTATTTTGTAGCATTAGATCCTGCTGATGGCTCCGATGCTGTTTTGGGGGGAGCTCAAGATAATGGCTCTGTAGCTGGTGGACTTACTTTTGGGTTAGGTGATAAAACTACTAAAATTCGATTGTTGAGTGGAGATGGTGCTGCTTGTGCTATTTCTAGAGACAATGCTTGTTTGCCTTTGTTTATGAGTACTCAAAATGGCACGTTGAGAAGAAGAGATACTGGTGGTGGTGGTTGCAATACTAGTTTAGTAAATATCACTCCATCTGGTTCTAACAGTGACTTTGTAACCTATTATAAACTGGATATGGATAATAATAATATCCTATATTATGCAGGCCAAAATAGATTGTGGCGTACCACTAATTCTAGTGGTGTAACTACAGGAACATGGACAAATATGGGGACTATTTCGGCCTCTGAGCGTATTCGTTCTTTTGGTTTGACTAGGGGAACTTATAATGCTGCTGAGAGTTATTTGTTTATAGGAGGTGATCGTGGCCGTATTTTGCGACTAGCAGATCCTGCTAATGATGGCAATGTTGGGAATGCAGTAGATATAACACCTGCTGGTATTACTACAGGGACTTTTCCTACTATAGTCAGTGCTATAGCTGTACACCCTACCAATAATGATACTGTATTAGCCGTATATTCTAACTATGGTTTAACCAGTATTTGGCTAACGTATAATGCAACGACTGCTTCGCCTGTATGGACAAATGTAGAGCAAAATATTACATCTCCATCTGTGCGTTCTGCTGCTATTGTAGATATGGGAGGAAGTCCACTTTATTTAGTAGGAACTACTGTTGGATTGTTTAGTAGCCAAGATCCTATCAATAATAATTGGGTGCAAGAAGGTAGTTCTAATATAGGGAATGCTGTTATTAGTCATTTAGTGTTGCGCCCATCTGATAATCGTCTGTTGGTAGGAACACATGGAAGAGGAATGTTTGAAACGACTATTGAGGCTTTGCCTGTAGAGTTAATATCTTTTAGTGGAAAGTATAGGGAAGAAGAGGTGAGTTTGACTTGGAGAACAAGCACAGAAACAAACAATAAAGGTTTTGAGGTCTTGAGATCTTTGGATGGAGTAGAGTTTGAAGTTGCTGGATTTGTAAAAGGAAATGGAACTACTGAGATGATCAGTAACTATACATTTAGTGATCCTAATATAGAGCAAAAGGTACAATATTATAGACTTAGGCAAATAGATGAGGATAATAGTTCTTCATTGAGTGAAATTATAGCAGTAGAAATCCCTGAAGAATTTGGAAGAGAGTTAGCCTTTGAGTTATATCCTATCCCTGCAAAGGATGAATTGACTATAGAACTGAATAGAGTGCCTAACAAAAAGGTGAAGGCAACTATTTTTTCTATAGATGGTAAGTCGATTATAGATATAGGGAGTTTGAATAAAAATAAATATTTAAAAGTCGATTTGAATGCTTTGAAATTGGGCCATGGAGTATATGTAATGCAACTTTATCAAGATAATTTGTTGGTAGGGTCTAAGCGATTTTTTAGAAGAGAATAGAGGTTTATTCTAACTATGGATTGATATAAGAAGGTTATATGCAAGAAGCATATAACCTTCTTGTTTTTTAATGCATATAAGATTTAATTTTATTGTTTGATAATTAGCTGTTTATGTTGGGTTTGGTTTAGATCTGATAGAAAAATGACTTACGGGATTAGGTAGATTACAAGATAAATCTTACTTTGGAAAAACCTTCCCTCAGTTTTAACCACTCAACATACTCAAATAACAATTCTAATATTAGAAAAATAACTTATGCAGAGATTATTACTTTTTAGCGGATTTTTGATGATGATAACGACTGTTCATGCTCAATATGGACAATCAAGTATATTTTCTACACAAACAGGCCAAAGCTTACTCAATAGCTTGGTTTCTACTTATAAACCTTCTGTGGTGAAGGACTATGATCAAGCCCGAAATATTCTTTATGGAGTGGTTTATAATACTAATGATAGTGTTTATTGTGTCTATACTGGGTACAAAAAACGTTTGCTTCCAGGTATGGAAGCCCGAAAATCGATGACCAGTACAACATATCAACCACAGGTGAGTGCAGAGCATACTTTTCCACAAAGTAAAGGTGCTAGTAATGGGAATGCTCATGATGATATGCATCACTTGTTTCCAGTATTGCAATCTGTAAATGGAGCACGTAGTAATCATCCTTATGCTGAGATTCCAGATAACTCTTCGGATAGTTGGTATTATCTAGACCAAAAGTTGACAGGGATACCACCTATGAACAAGGATTTGTATAGTGAGTTTGATGGCGGTGCAGATGTATTTGAACCTCGTGAAGATCATAAAGGAAATACTGCTCGCGCTATGTTTTACTTCTATACTATGTACAAGTTTGAGGCAGATAATGCCGATGCTAACTTCTTTAATAGCCAAAAGTCAACCCTTTGTGATTGGCACAAACAAGATCCTGTAGACTATGATGAGTTTAGACGTAATGATATCATTGCAGGTTATCAGCAAGGGAAAAAGAATCCATTTATCTTAGACTGTTCTTTGGCAGAACGTACTTACTGTCCTGGTTTGGCAGTTAACTGTAATGTTGGAGTAGAGGACTTGGCTGCTTGGGGTGTAGAGGTGTATTCTAGTTATCCAAACCCTTTTGAGGATAAAACAACTATTCACTATGAGTTGCATCGCCCACAGCATGTACAATTGACTGTGTATAATGCTCAAGGCCAAGAAATAAAAGTACTGAGAAATGAAAAGCAAGAAGCAGGCGAGTATTTTGAAGAATGGACTCAACCTAACTTACCTTCTGGCGCTTATTTTTATAAGTTGGTGATGACACAAAATGGAAAGTCTTTGTCTATGACTAAAACTATGTTGAAAAGATAGTTTTTTTTAGGTAAGAGGTTATTAGATAATAAGTAATAGATTTATAGTTTAGAAGGTTATGATTAGGAATATATTAAGTTTGTTCTTGTTGTTGAGCAGTTTTTCAATGTTTGGGCAGTATAACCAGACTACTGTATTTGATACGCTTTCAGGGCAGCCCTTATTGGATAGCTTGGTTGCTAATTATAAGATTGATTCTACGAAGGGGTATGGTCCTGCTAAGGATACCTTGTTTTCTAAAATCTATCCGCTAAATGATAGTTTACATTGTGTGTATTCTGGATTTAAGCGTGTGGTAGATACTAGCCAAGATCCTACTACTTATTTTTATGATAATGGAAGTGCTCTTGCTATGAATGCAGAGCATACTTTTCCGCAGAGTAAGGGGGCAGGGAGTAATCCTGCTAAGAGTGATATGCATCATCTCTTTCCGACTAAAGCAATACCCAATACAGGTAGAGGCCACAAACCCTTTGCGGAGTTGAGTGATAATAGTGTGACTAAATGGTATTATCAAGATCAGGTGTTCACAACTGCGCCTTCTAGCAATAGAGATTTGTGTGGTAAGTTGGATGCTAATGCAGAGCTTTTTGAGCCACCAGAAGCGCATAAAGGAAATGTAGCTCGTGCTATGTTCTATTTTTATACGATGTATAAACAGCAGGCTGATGCAGCTGATCCTACCTTCTTTTCGAGTCAAACGAGTACGCTTTGTGCTTGGCATTTGGCTGATCCTGTAGATAGTCTGGAGTGGGTACGCAGCAACCTTATTGCTGATCACCAAGATGGTAAGGCCAATCCTTTTGTCTTGGATTGCACTTTGGCTGGACGTACTTATTGTAGCAATCAAAGTAATTGTGCTTCTACCTCTCAATCTAGTGTAGAGGATGCCGCTGCTTGGGGCTTAGAGCTTTTTCAGAATAGTCCTAATCCTGTAGAGAATACAACTATGATTAGTTATAAATTGCACCAACCTCAACAGGTGACGTTGACTGTTTATAATGTTTTGGGTGAGGCTATAGAAACACTTGTGGATGCGCCTCAAAATGTAGGTTTGCATAGTTATGAGTGGTCTACTCAAAACCTAGCTGCTGGACTGTATTCTTACCAGTTAACGCTCCAAAATAAAGGGAAAACGAAGTCTTTTGTGCGTAAAATGGTGGTGGTTAGGTAGTTTTTAGTTGATAATTGATAGTTTATAATGGAAAATAGACCTAATCGACTTAGTGTTTATAAGAATAGGAAAACAATTAGAAATGCTCGTAAAATTGCAGTACTACTTGCTAAACGAGATTTAGATTATAAGGCAAAAATTATTTTTGAGATACAAGAGGATTTTGGATGGGTTTTCTATATAACTCATGCATTTACCACTAAATATTATACCTTATCACCTCGTGGAGGAACTACTATTGTTATTGTTGATTTCCATGATTTAACTGTTCTTACACATAAAATATTTAATGTCCTCTAAATGGTTTAAATCCTCCGTCTTCAGACGGAAAAGACTTAAGTCCTTGCAAATGGTTATCTTAGCAAGATGAAAAATTACACAAAAGCAAGTCATACGATTTATCATCATAGATAGCATATAGT
>JAAEPD010000292.1 GCA_024222455.1 Aureispira sp. | reverse complement strand
TGCTAATGATATTTGAAAATAAAGAAGAATATGAAAAAGCAGCGATAATATTAAGCAAACTAAATGCTATTAAAAGCAAATTAAGAAAAGGAGATTATGACGGAGACGACGAAGATTAAAGCTATGTTAGCTCACAAGTATAATGAGGATAAAGCAGAGTATCCAGCATTTATACAACCTAAATTAGATGGCGTACGCTGTCTATTTAGTGCCAAAGGCGCGTTCTCTCGCGCTGGAAATCAATTTATGAATGTTATGCACATAGAAAAAGCTTTAGAGCCTTTCTTTGCAAAATACCCTAATATGGTTATAGATGGAGAATTATATAATCATGGACTAAAAGATGATTTCGAAAAGATTATATCACTAGTTAGAAAGAAAAAACCAACAGTAGAAGATATAGTAGAAGCTAGTCAACTAACTCAATATCACATATACGATGTAGCTAGTATGGAGCATGCTACGTATACAGATAGAAATTTATTTATATTAGCAGAATCTTGCTTTAAGAATAAATATTGTTTACAAATAACACCAACTAGATTAGCTACAGATTTTGACCATGCACAACAATGGCATGAGAAAAACCTTAAAGCAGGTTATGAGGGATCTATATATAGAACTCCATCAGGAAAATACAAAGGAACTAGATCTTGGGACTTAATGAAGTTCAAAGATTTTGAAGATTCAGAAGCTACTATTGTAGGTTATGAATTAGGTAAAGGTAAAAGGACAGGCACGATTGGTAAGTTCATCATGCAAGATGACGAAGGCGTTGAATTCGGGTGTCCACCCGGAAAAGGATACGACTACAAGGATCTAGCAGGTATGCTCGATAACATTAAT
>JAAEPD010000291.1 GCA_024222455.1 Aureispira sp. | reverse complement strand
GATTTTGACTAGAGTTAGGCATTTTTTGAAAGCGTAGCCATAGCTACGGTTGATAAAAATAACAACACTATAGGTAAAATCAGCGTTTCAACAGCCTTTGATAATTCATTTTTAAACAACTTCATTAATATAAGTTGTTTTTTATGCCCAAAATAAAACTTAGGGGATATAGATTGTATACTTATTGCAAATACTTTGTAGAGGTGCCCTCAAATTTAGAGCCTAAAAGGGTCTATCTTAAACCAAATTTTAGGATAACATTAAAAATCCAAAACAAAAAATAAATATAATCGTTTGATGAATAGATGATTGTATGTTTTTTTTGATAAAAAATAGTTGATTGAATATACTTTTTTTAGGGGAGAACGTTATTAACATAGTCTAATAAGAATAAGCACTACTAAAGAATAAACAATTAGAGTATATTTAAACTTACTTTTTAATAAAAAAGGTTAGCTTAAAATACTCTTAGTTACTATACAATATAATGAAACCAGAACAGAAAAATTTTCTAATCCATAAATATCTGACAAAACAGTCTAATTCTGCTGAGAATGAGCAGGTAGAATCGTGGGTGAAAGGAAGCAAAGAAGCAGAGAGAGAGTTTAATACTATAGAAACTATTTGGGATCAATCTCAGCAAGTAGATTTTGATCTAGATCCTGCTACTGATACAGAGTGGGCTAAACTAAAACAACAAATAGGAGGAAAGACAGTCAGACCTATCAAAAAATCTAACTTCAGGTGGATTGGTGTTGCTGCTGCTGTTGTCATTTTATTAGGTGGAATCTGGTTAGTAAAGCAGTTTGGAGAAGATCCTGTTCGATCTCCTCAGCAATATGCTACTCATGCAGGCGAGATTAAAAAAATTGTGCTTGCAGATGGCTCCAAAGTAACGTTGAATGGCTCTAGTCAATTGACCATAGATGCCGATTTTGATGTAAATAATCGTTTAGTAACTCTAGAAGGGGAAGCTTTTTTTGAAGTAACTAAACAAAAAGAAGGTCAAAACTTTAGAATCAAAACAGCAGAAACTGAGGTTAAGGTATTAGGAACACAATTTAATGTGCAAGCTTACAACAATTTTCAGACAACTACTGTCAATGTTGCTGAAGGTCGTGTGGAGTATTCAGCTATAAATAAACAATCTGCAGTCCTAAAAGCAGGGCAAGGTGCTGTCTATCATAAGCAAGACAAAAAGTTAGTTGCTCAAAACCTTAGTCATGAGAATATAGGTAATTGGCAAAAAGGGATTTTAGCTTTTGAGAAGGAGCCTTTTGATGATGTCCTAAAAACTTTAGAAAATAAATTTGGTGTAACTATCCAAAATCAAACAGCTATATCTACAGTTTCTTATTCAGCTATTTTTGACAACGAAGATCTGAATGATATCTTAGAAACTATAGCTTTTTCTTTTGAGCTTAAGGTAGAACAGAAAGGAAAAGAGATTACACTCAAAAAGTAATAATCTAGAATTTGATGAAAAATGCACTATATCAGTTTAATGGTATAGTGCATTTTTATTACTTATATACTGACTTTAACAGTGGAATACTTGATTTGCTGCTCAAAAAATTAGACTTTAGAGGGGAAAGTTAAGCATATGAATTGCCCCTATTTGAAAAATAGCTCAAAAATATATTGTTGGATATTGTCTTTTATCTTGATACTCTGTAGTATACAGGTTTTTGCACAACCCAATCCAAAATTAACTCGTAAGATATCTATTCGCTTACGCAATACTCCTTTGCCCGATGCTATAAAACGAGTAGCAAGTGCTGCTAGCCTAAAGTATTCGTTCAATAACGATATTATTCCCAATAAGTCCATTACATTCAAAGCTAAGCGTATTCCAGTTACAGTTATACTCGATTCTATACTGAAAGGAACTGACTTGCGATATGTTGTTCAAAAACAGCGTATTATAATACTAGAGGATGACAAAAAATCTAACACTACAGAAGTTATTTCATATTCTATTTTTAATGGTTATGTGAGAGATAGTGTCTCAGGTGAAGCCTTACCTGGAGCTAGTGTTTTTATCCCAAAACTCAAGATTGGGGTGTCTACCAATGCCTATGGATTTTATGCATTGAGGGTGCCCAAAGGCAGTTATAATGTTATTTGTAGTTATTTGGGTTATCAAATGGAAACAAACATTGTAGATATTAATGAAGACTATGAAAAGGATTGGACCTTGTTGGAGCAAGTTAATATGTTGGATGCAGTAGAAGTGACTCCAACGATTATAGAAAAAAGCTTGCTTGACGAAATAATAGAGAATGAACAACAGGTGAATCAACAATTCTTAGAGAAAACACCAACCTTATTAGGGGAAGAAGATATTATCAAAAGTTTACAACTTTTGCCAGGTGTTCAATCTCTTAATATTGGTACTGCAGGGGCTTATATTCGAGGTGCTAATCCAGATCAAACACTGGTTTTGTTAGATGAAGCTCCAATGTATAACCATACCCATTTTATGGGACTTTTATCTGTGTTCAATAGTGATATTGTCAAGGATGTACAGTTGCTAAGAGGTAGTGTGCCAGCAGAGTATGGCGGACGTGTTTCTTCGGTCTTGGATATACATACCAAAGAAGGCAACAATCAGCGGTTTAGTGGTTCTGGTGGAGTAGGATTACTGACCTCAAGGCTATCCTTAGAAGGACCTATCGTAAAAGGAAAGGGCTCTTTTATTGTAGCTGGACGATATAGTTATTTCGATCTTCTTCTGAAATTGGTTAGCAAGGATTCTACCATTAAAAACTCTCAAGCTCGATTCTATGATATTAATGCTAAAGCCAATTACAAAATAGCTAAGAATGGGCATTTGTTAGCATCCTTTTATTATGGAAGAGATGTTGCGGATATCTATAGAGTTTATCAAGCTTCTTGGGGGAATATTACAGCATCTTTGAGGTGGAATCAAGTTTTTGGAAAACAGGTGTTTTCAAATATGTCCTTGGTGTACAGCAACTATGAAGCAGAGCAAGGAGAACCTAGTTATGAGATCACCTCAGGCATACAGTCTGTACATCTCAAGGAGAATATAGAACATTACGTTTTGCCTATGTATTCTTTGCAATATGGCTTAGATGTCAAGTATCGACATTTCACGCCATTAAGATTAAGAACAGATAGTTTATTAATAGAAAAAAGAGAGCAGAGTATAGTGGAAGCTGCTATATATACCGCTCATAAGATCCATTTACACGAAAAATTGTGGATGAATATAGGGTTTAGGCTGTCCAATTTCTCTAATCTTGGGACAGGTAATTATTTATATGAATATGATGCACAAAAGAGGCCGTTAGATTCTATCTATTATCATACAGGAGTTCTGATCAGTAGTTATACAGCTATAGAGCCTAGACTGACTATTGCTTATAATTTTATGCCTCAACATTTATTGCAATTTGCTTATGCCCGAATGCATCAGAATCTACAGTTGCCACCTAATGCTCCTAATGGATTTCCTACTTCAGTATGGTTTCCAAGTAGTAAACAAATAAAACCACAAATAGCAGATCAAGTCACGCTTAGTTACTTAGGCAATTTTTGGGATAAGCGATTGAGATTATCTGTAGAGCTATATTATAGGATAGGCCGAAATCAGCTAACTTATAGAGACAATTCGAACTGGTTTACAACTTCTAATGATGTAGAACAAGAGTTGATTAGTGGCAAGAGTGAGGCTTTGGGAGCCGAGTTTATGTTGCAAGCTTCCATTAATCGTTTTCAAGCCATATTAAGTTATACCTTAGCTAGTGTAGAGTTAGAGTTTGAGGAAACCAATTATGGTCAACCTTACCCTGCTCGGCAGGATCAACGGCATAATATAGCACTATCCTTAGTTTATCAGTACAAAAAATGGGATTTCTCTTTGGCTTGGGTGTTGGGAAGTGGGCCTCCTATTACCTTACCTAATGGACAATACAACCTAAATGGGAAATGGTACCATTATTACGAAAAACGAAATAGTTATAGATTGCCGCCTCAGCATCATTTAGATTTTTCGGTTACCTACCATTTTAATAGAAATAAAGAAAAGGCTACTAGTCTTAATTTTACACTGTATAATGTGTATGGACAACAGAATCCATTATTTGTATTTGTTGATCCTGCTCAGGGGCAACCTGATAAGCTAAAAGTGACTCAAATTAGCCTCTTTTCAGTTTTGCCTTCCATCAATTTTAGATTTAAGTTTTAGTGATATAGATGCACCTTTCTTTACAGTCATTGCATCTATCAAAAAAAACAATGATATGAGAGTAATAATAATATTTTGGGCTATTGTGTTTATGAATGTTTTAGGAACTGCTCAAACCGATATTCCCAAAGAACCTAATATTGAAGAGTCTGGTTATACCTATGAATGTAATTGGCCTGTAGATTCAGCTAAGAAATTAGATTATTCCAAACACCAATTTGGAGTATATAGTGTAGTAGATAACTCTAGTTTAGGAAATGGCTATTCTCAAGGATATGATAATATAGAGGAGTTGACAAAAGAAGATGAGCCTAAAAAAACTCAGAAAAATGAATATGAAAAGGTGGCAAATTATACTGCACCAATTTACTGGGATAATAAGGTTTTTAATGAAAAGGCTGAGTTTGTAAAAGTCTTTAAATTCAAACCCAAAAATATTGATTGGAAAAGTCAAAAGATTCTAGTAATAGCAGAAGATTTTGATCTTCAAACCCATAGTAGCTCTTCTGAATCTTTATTAGGAGTGGCTATAAAAGGGAATAAACTATTGATAGGAATGCAAAGAAACTCAAGGTACCCTGAGGGACCTAGTATAGACTTACCTATAAGTCATACAACCAATTACTATTATCTTGTGATAGCTAAAGATGCACCAAATGAAATAGAGTTTGTTAGCTGTATAGAGATTGATACCTATTAAGGCTGTTAAAAAAAAGAAGGAAATGTTCTTAGTCTTTGGACTTAGATGTCTTTTTTTGAGGTTTTGCTAGCTTTTCTATCTTTTTGATATTGGATAAAATAGGTGAGATACTGATTTCTGTATCCCCTTCAAGAGCATAAAAAAGATATTGACTATTCTGCCCAACAATCCTAACCTTCTGATTTGTTCCATCGCTAAATGAGATCTCATGACGTAGCTCAAAATCTCCTGAAGCGATTATGCTAGATACCTTTTCGCCAGAACCTACTCCATAACCAATGTAAGCCGAAAAAAGAGCTAGCGCTAAAATAGGAGCTATTTGATTAACCAAAGGGGTATTGATATAGCGTTTATCTAGTTTGTCAACATCAAATCGTTTTTTGTACCAAGTTTTTTCTCTGAGTTTTCGATGAGTAAAGGGAAACAACGCAAGAACTATAATAATGGTAATAATAAGTATAAGAATAACCTTACGCTCTATAAGTAGTGTAATTGGGCTCAAGACTACATCCAAAAGGCTAGCATAGTTTAATATATTAATATCAAAAAAACTATAGAAAATAGCATCTTTACCAATACCTAATAACAATAGATATAAGTAGCCCAGTGAAAGCCAATCTTGGACATTCTTAATGATTTTGGATTGTTTAGGGGGAGTACTTTCCATCTTGGAGTAAGTTGACTGTTAACTAATTCGTTCTAATAAGGCCATATAAAATCCATCAAAACCTTCATCTTGAGGTAGTATAGTTTTTTGTTCTAAAAACTTAAAATCCTTACCTTTCTTACTATCCAAAAACTCTTGTACTTGAAGCTCATTTTCAGAAGGTAAAATACTACAAGTAGCATAAACCATCTTACCACCAACCTTGCAAATATTGCTATAATCCTGCAAAATATCTTGTTGGATTTTTTTGAGATGATATGCGAAATCTGGGGTTAATTTCCATTTAGAATCAGGGTTTCTGCGCAAAACACCCAATCCAGAACAAGGCACATCTAGCAACAGTCGATCTGCTGTATGCGATAGGTTTCGAACAACAGAAGGATCATCTATCAATTTGGTATGTACCAAATAAGCACCAGCACGATGAGCACGTTTGTTTAGCTCCTTCAGCTTTTTCTCTATAATATCTAATGCTGTTAATTTGCCTTTATCCTCCATGAGTGCTGCCAAATGTAGCGATTTGCCACCTGCTCCAGCACAAGCATCTACTACATGCATATATGGTTTTACATCCAAAAAAGCAGCTACTTCTTGAGAAGAAACATCCTGTACCTCAAACAAGCCTTTTTGATAACACTTAGTATGTGTCACCTTTTGGCGCTTATTCAGTAGCAAAGCTACATCATCATAGACTGTTGTTTCTACATTTTCTTTGGCTAAGGCTTTTTGGAGCTTCTGACGTGTAGTTTTTAGGGTATTTACTCGCAAACAAACTCGGGCAGGTTGGTTGAGCGCATGCATTGTTGCATCCCATTCTTCACCCAACTCCATACTACCTGCATTATCTAACCAATCAGGAATTGATTCTCTAAATTTTCGAGTTTTTTTAACTTCCTCAGCTTTGGTTAGTATAGCTTCTACATCTGTATCTTTGTAGATTTCCCAGTCTGGTAGTTCTATGTCTTCTAATGTCCAACTTATGGCCAAAATATGCCACCAATCTTCTTTAGTAGCAGGTTTTTTGCCATATATTTCATAGTACAATCGATACCATCTAACCGTTTCATAAATAGAACTAGCTATAAACCGACGATCTCTAGATCCCCATTTACTATTCGATTTGAGTAGTTTACCAACCACATCATCCGCCTGCCACGAATAGTGAAAAATTTGTTCTAACCCTTCAACTATGGCAACTACTAAATTTTTATAAAATCGTTTTTTCAAAATGTATCTTAATTATGCTAAATAAAGTGATGGAAAATTATTCAATATTGCCCAAAAGCTGAACAGAACCAATAACTGTAGGGAATGAATTATCCGCTAAGTGATCAAATTTAGGATCACGAATTATTTTTGTAATTTCTTTTACTTTTTGGACATATTCATCAGAAGAAACTGTAGGAGCATTAATTGTTACAGTTGTGTTGTTGATATCTTCAACTGTTGTGCCTTCAGCCATAAAGCTCATAAGTACCTTTGTATTGAAAGAAGTGTTTTGTAAGTCTACGAATTCAAAATATTTATTACCATCATTGGGACCAAACTTATTGGCATAAGTAGTCAAGATATTGATCGTATCCCCATGCCCTTTGTCTGTCACTGCCATAATGTGTAGAAAATGAGCAGTACTATGGTTTCCTGTACGTTCACTAACATACATTAGGCGAATAGGAGCTTGATTGGATATAAAGCTATCTTGTACATTGAACTTAGATAATTCCCAATAATCTGGACCTTCAGCATTAGAACTGACTGTATTATTAGATGTAGTGGTTTCATTGCCACAAGCCATCAAAAGTAGAAGTAATAGAGTTGTATAGATTATTTTCATGTTGAGGTTATAAGAGGTTCTGAAAAGCAGTATCATATTGCTGGATTAAAACGGACCAGTCGTATTGAGATACTAATGAGGATAGATCAGAGACCTGTTTCGTTTGAATTAGCTGCGCCAAGGTAGCTAAAAAGCAATCTTCTTCATAGAAAAACTCAAGGTTTTGAGGGAAATGCTCAGGATAAGCCAAGCGTTTGGGCAAAAGGGGAGTTGTATTGCAATAAATAGCCTCAATAATACTGCCTCCAAAAAAGTCTTGATGGGAAGTTACAGGCAATATATCCGCTTTCCAAAGCCATTGTACATACTCAGCTTGACTAGCACAATAACCCCAATGTAGAATCTCTGATTTTAGGTGCTCTTGGGCTGTATCAAATATCTTAGGATATTTATTTGTAGATTCTCCTAGTACCACTAATCTAAAGTCAATTTGCTGAGCTTTTAGCTCAAATAGTGCTTCAAAAAATTCCTCAGGGCCTTTGTCATATTCCCAACGGTGATTCCAAAGTAGAATAGGGGCTTCTGATTTAGTATTAACTAGAGGTTTGTGCTGGTCAAAAGAGCTCAAGTCTAAACCTAAATGCAAGACTTGGCTTTTAGATTTAATATTGTCTACCGTTCTCAGATTATTATGATCGGGGAACATGCTCAAGAAGCTAGGTAAAGCACCTAAAAAGCTCTGCATATTGTAGTTAGAGTTGAATAAACACCAATCAGCACTAAGGGCAGTAGTATAGTTTATAAACTTGTAATGACTATCGTATCCTCTTTTGGGAGCCTGATCGGTTGGACTCCAAGGGTAAGTCAATTGGTTTTCGTGGAAGTAAACAGCTATAGGTGTGTTGCCCAAGTTTTGACGAGTCAAACCTAGAAAGGTTGCCAAATCTAACATATCACTAACTAGTACCAAGTCAGGTTGGAAATTGAGCGCTAAAAACTGATTAACTAAGGTGACGGCAGCTCCATGCATGCGCCATTTCCAATGATGGGCAGAGAGCGTCAGCAACTCTATCTGGTGTTGACTGTGTTGCTGAAGTCCTTCTGCCCATTGGCGATGAGACCCCCCAAAAAAGGGTTCAACTAATAATATTTTCATTTTACAGGATTATTCTGTGACAGCAACACCTTCTTTAGTTGTTACTTTATAACTGCCATCTTCTTGCAACTCCTGTATTTTGACATTGTAAGTGTTTTCATCTAAGTAGGTTTTATCTTCAATTTTAGATTTCACAACTTTCCCGTCAACATATTCATAATAGGTAATTGTATATTCAGCAGCAGAACCTCTCTCTTGGGATATAATTACCTTATTTTCAGTGTCGATAGTAGGTAAGGACAATTCCATATCGGTATTTTCTACAAACTGTAATTGCTCTTTATCATACAACCAGTAGGCATAATAGATATTGGCATTCCCAATTGCTTTAGGATATTTCATATCTACCAATCCATCAAAATTTAAATCGACAAACTCCACTACACAAGCAGGGTTTCCTTCCTCAAAAGGCAAATCTAGACCCTCTATTTCTTGAAATAACTGTACTTCTCCACTACTGTTCTCCGAAATTTTTATAGCAATAACTTGGCCTTCATCAGACTTACCTAGTAATGCTTCAAAAGAGAAAGGAACTTCTTGGGCTGGTAGAGTTTGTTCTTCTGGAATAGTATCTTGCGTTTTATCACCATTCTCATTAGTAGATGTGGATTCATTACAAGCCATAGTGAATAATAAAAATAGGCTGAGTGTACTGAGTAATAATAATTTCATGTTGAATTTTTGTTTAAAATAGCAATAAAAAAAGGGCTAAAAGCCCCTCTAATATACAGAATATTATGATTTCTTACTTACTTGTCATCTATAACCTCAGGGTAAACGGATCTAAATAGTAAGGATTTTTTCTCTAAATTTGTGAGAGCGGGCAGCTTTATGGCGTTTTCGATTTTTGCTCATCTTGCTGTCTTCTAAATTGAGAAGGTTCATTC
>JAAEPD010000290.1 GCA_024222455.1 Aureispira sp. | reverse complement strand
TGATAAATCGTATGACTTGCTTTTGTGTAATTTTTCATCTTGCTAAGATAACCATTTGCAAGGACTTAAGTCTTTTCCGTCTGAAGACGGAGGATTTAAACCATTTAGAGGACATTAAAACACAGTTTTTAGCGAATATGAGTCACGAAATAAGAACACCTATGAATGGTGTAGTAGGGATGACCGAACTGCTAGAAAACACAGCTCTAAATACAGAACAAACAGAATATGTAGAAACAATACGAATCAGTGGAGAACGGCTTTTGACTATTATTAATGAAATCCTAGATTTTTCAAAAGTAGAATCTGGCGAAATCACTATAGAGCAAATTCCTTTTCATGTATGCAAATGCATAGAAGATGCTATTGCCATCAACTACCCTAATGCTCAAGCCCAAGGCCTAAAAATATACCATGAGCTGAGTAAAACCCTTCCCCAATCTATAATCGGAGATGTAGGTAAGGTGCATCAAATCTTGCTCAACTTGATCGGGAATGCCATAAAATTTACGGAAGAAGGAGAAATTCATATAAGTGCACAAATGCAACCCTCCCAAACCCATGACTTAACTTTAGTTCTTTTGGTCAAAGATACAGGTATTGGAATCCCTCCAGAAAATATTGCAGATCTTTTTGATGCATTTACACAAGCTGATGCCTCTACTACTCGACAATATGGAGGTACAGGGCTAGGACTCACTATTTGTAAGCAATTAGCTAAAGCTATGGGAGGTGATATTACGGTAGAAAGTAGTGTTGGACAAGGAAGTACATTTAGAGTGTATTTGCCTATGAACAAACAGTTGAGTAAAAATGAAGTAACCTCAAACATAAAAGACAAACATATTTTGGTGGTAGATAATGATACAACCAATTGCGAAATATTAGTCAAACATCTCCAGCAGTGGCAATGCATTCCATTTGTAGCAAACAATGCAGTAGACGCCTTAGCCCTTTTAGATAAAAACACTATAGATTTAGCATTGCTAGATTTCCATATGGCAGGCATGGATGGGATGCAGCTAGGGCATAAGATCAGGAGTCTGGGACATCCGTTTCCTATGATTCTAATCAGCTCAGGAGGGCATCCTTCTCATCCAGACTTCAATACAACTTTTGACCATTTCATGCTCAAACCAGTTCGACATTATCAGCTAAAAGAACTGGTCCCAAATTTATTGGAACAAAAAAACCAGCAAATAAAAGCACCAAAAATAGAACAGCCTCAACTCAACTTACAAATATTAGTAGTTGAAGATGATCTAATCAATCAAAAACTAGCGATTCGTATTTTAAACAAACTTGGATATAAGACCACAGTTGCTGTTAATGGTCAAAAAGCATTAGACTTGCTCGTTCAATATAGTTATGACCTCATTTTTATGGATATTCAAATGCCTGTTCTAGATGGATATCAAACTACTCAGCAAATCATAAAATTGTATCCTCAACGCCCTCCTATTATAGCTATGACTGCCAATGCTATGGAAGGAGATAGAGAAAAATGTCTTGCAGCTGGAATGGAAGACTATCTTAGCAAACCGATTTCTAGTGAAAAGCTACAGACTGATATTAAGCATTGGATTCAAATCTAATACTATTGCACTAGAAATTCATAAAAGATTCTTTATATTAAGAGATAACTATTGAATAATGAGCAAGATTCATGAAAACTGCTTTAGATCAATTCATCACAGGCTCCAAAGAACTTCCATTGGGAGAAAGAGTATTTAACTATGCTACTTTTATAGGCATTTTTTTAGCCTTTGTACAAGCTATTCAAATCGTAGTTTTAGATTTCCCCCTAAACAACTTAATCCCCCCTAGCCTAATTACCTTAGCTAGTTTTTGTGGTTTTTATGCATCTAGATTCAAGGGGCTATTTAAGTACACTGTTTGGCCATTAATGTTTACTGTGGTAGGCGCTATGAGCATACAGTAGTTTCAGATAGGAGGTTTAGAGAGTAGTTTGCCATATATGTATGTTCTAACCTTAGTACTGTTTCTTATTATCTTACCACCTCATCAACATAAATGGACCTTACTGTTCTTTCTGTCAGTGATTATTCTGTTAAGTGCCATTCAAATAAATTTTCCAAATTGGGTATTAGCTTACCCTAAACAAAACTATAAATTAGACACTAGTCTTACTGTATGTCTTACTATTTTAGGAATAGGCTTAGTTCATAACATACTAAAAAAAGAGTTTGCTCAAAATCAATTAGAAATCAACCAACAAAATCTAGAACTGTTCAAAGCCAATGAAATAAAATCTCAGTTCTTAGCCAATATGAGCCATGAAATACGTACCCCAATGAATGGAGTTATTGGTATGACAGAATTACTAGAAGATACTCAGCTAGATACATCCCAAGCAGACTATGTAAACATAATACGAATCAGTGGAGAACGTCTACTCAAAGCTATCAACGAAATTTTAGACTTTTCTAAGATAGAATCGGGAAAAATAGAGTTAGAAAGTATTTCCTTTCATTTGCATAAATGTATAGAAGATACTATTGCTATCAACACCCACAGTGCACAGACTAAAGGGCTTCAATTATCCTACAATTTTAACTCCACAATTCCAGCATATTTAATTGGAGATGTCAATAAAATCAATCAAATCTTAGTTAATTTGGTGAGCAATGCTATTAAGTTCACAAAAAAAGGAAGCATCGACATCAACTTAGGGAGCAAAGAATCAACAAGTCATGATCTTATTTTAGTAATCGAAGTTAAAGATACAGGGATTGGTATACCTCAAGAAAAACTCCCCTCTCTTTTCGATGCTTTCACACAAGCTGATGCCTCTACTACACGTCAGTATGGAGGGACAGGTTTAGGCTTCGCTATTTCTCAAAAGTTGGCTAATATTATGGGTGGCAAAATCACTGTTAGTAGTCAAATTAGAAAAGGAAGTTGTTTCACATTAGAGTTACCACTCAATGTATCCCATCCAGTACCAACAGCACCTAAAGTGCTCCCAAAATCGCCACAATTTGCTTCTACTAACACTCCAAAAGATATTGATATATTAGTGGCAGAGGATGATCTTATTAACCAAAAATTAGCTCAGCGTATTTTTGATAAGCTAGGCTTTCAAATCACGATCGCTCAAGATGGACAAGAAGTATTAGACTTACTAACCAAACAAAGCTATGATCTCATTTTTATGGATATCCAAATGCCTGTTTTGGATGGCTATCAAACTACCCAACAAATCCTAAATACTTACCCCCATCATCCCCCTATTATAGCCTTAACAGCCAATGCAATGTCAGGCGATAGAGAAAAATGCCTGGCTGCTGGCATGAGCGATTATCTTAGTAAGCCGATTTCTAGTAAGAGTGTGCTCACAGCTATTGACAAGTGGTGCAAAATTTAGTACCTTGTGCATTGGCTGGCTATGTGAGTTCTTCCTTCTATTAATTAACTAATCAGAGTTTGCAATTTCCAGCCTTTTTTATTTTTTTTTGCCACTGGGGAACTTATCCACTCACCTTATAGTTTATCCCTTCAGCTGGCTATGTAGATTCTTCCTTCTACCAATTCATGTATAAACCACAAACTTAGAGTCTTCGCTTCCCAGCTTTTATTCCACTCTCGATACTGCCGATTTTTATTACTTTGATGTTAGAGTAGATTTGAATTTTACCATGTAAAACAGCAGATTCAAACCAGACTCTTAATCTCTTCTTTTTATCCATCCAAGCCTATAAATTAGAGCATGAAGCAGAATGCTATACTTCTTCGTCGTAAAAGTCGATTGGTAGTCAATATTATCAATCCCGACAACCAAAATTCGGAGCCTAAAAACACTAACTATGTAGAAGCTATTGAAGCTGACATAGTCAAGTTAGGTTATATCTTTGATGCTGAACTAAAAGAAAGTTTGGCTCAATTGCCTTTGACAGATTTAGCCCCTTTTTATGCTTGGATATTGGATACTCTAAACAAGTTTTTGGGCAATCATGTAGCCCATGTACCGCTGTTTCGCAAGTTCCCAGAAGGGATACCAGAAAACACCTTCCAACTCTACATAAAAAGAGTGAATGAATTCATAAAAGGAGAACTTGGAACCTTAGACAATGTAAAAATATTGTCTTGTGGACATGCTGTTAATAAAGACAATTGGGATTGGACGAACTATGCTGGTTGCCCTATATGCAACAGACGAATAGACCTCAATGATGTAGAAGATACTACACCCAAAGCAGCATTAGAAGACATTACACCATTCAGAATTATAAGTCTAGGAAAAGAAGAAGAGTTGTTTGAATTGGTTCAAAATCTATTCAAATCGCCTACATCTATATCTCAACAAGATAAAGAAGATATTGACAGTCTTTTTGGTATCTATCAAGCGCAATTAATTGAGCATTTGCCTACTCAAATTCCACTAAAAGAAAATATAGCTTTGTTGGCTAAATCTGCTGTACTACATTGCCATGAGCAAGCCAATGAACTTATGAATACGCATGTAGATACAGCTACAGATGTCTTGCGCATACTGACAGCATTATCTGATGGTGATCTATCACTAAAAGTGCCTGTCAAATTCCAAAAGCTAAAAAGAAAAGAGCGTCGCTTTTTCTTGAAGTTGCTCAATGATTTAGGCAAAAAGATAACAGCAGACATGCTCAAATACAAGAAGCGGTGGATACGCCTAGGAGAAATATTGCATCCTGGTGAATACAAAAAACGTTTTCCTATTGCTTTTGGAGCTTTCCAAATCTTGCGCAACAATCATAAATTCCAAACCTTTCATGGCAAATTGGAAACTGCATTAGAGCAAGGCAAAATACAGGAAGCTGTACAGTTGGTAAAAGCTCGTCCAGGAGAGTTTGCACGTCGTTTAGATTATTTGCTTAGATCAGCTCCAGAGTTGATTGACAGTACTATCGTTACTTTTGAAGAGGTTGTATCTGAGTTGCCTACACCTATGCTTATGCAACTTTCTTCTCACTTTGAGAATCGTATGCAAAAACAGCCTATTCGTGCATTTTTCCCGAAAGGAGAAGTTGCAGCGGTTAAGGTACTTGATGATGATCGTGCTACTCTTGACGAACTAGATTGCGATAAGCTTTTAGATATTATTTATACCACATTGTTAGATCGTTTTGCAAAAAAAGCACCTCTTGACTTAGTGACTATTGATAGTCGATTGGATAATTATTTAATTCCTTTTTCGCAGCGTAGTGCATCCAAAGCATTCAAGACGATACCTAGAGGTAGCAAAATACCTTTGCCCTCTACCACTATCCGTATGTTTGTACATTGGATGGAAGCAACTACAGATAGTAATTGCATCGATATTGACTTGAGCGCAGTGCTTTATGACAAAGATTGGGGCTATAAGGAACACCTAAGCTATACTAATTTAGCTGCCTTTGGTTGTTACCATTCGGGAGATTTGACTTCTGCACCTCCACCTTTAGGAGCTTCGGAATTTATTGATATCAATGTTGCTAAAATGCTTGAGGCAGGGGTGCGCTATGTAGTGATGAACCTCTACAGCTACTCTCAAGAACCTTATAGTGAAGTTCCTGTATGTTTCGCAGGAATAATGGAGCGTAAAAAGCCAAAGAGTGGAGAGGCTTTTGAGCCTAGAACTGTTCAACAAAAATTTGATTTGACTGCGGATACTAAAATAGCTATTCCACTTATCTTGGATTTGGCAGAGTTGCAACTCATTTGGTGTGACATAGCACTCAGCACAGGGGCTAAATTCAATAATGTAGAATCCAACTTTGGAAATATGACCTTGATGGGCAAAGCTATGGTTTCTGTGTTTAACTATAGACCTACTCTGTTCAAATTAGCTGCTTTGCATGCTGCTGCACGAGCACCTTACATAAAAGTAGATCAACAAGTTTTTGAGGCTGCTCAACATCCATTACGTACCTTTTTCCAATTGATGTACCGCAAATTGAAGACCGTAGAAGTAGATATTTCTTCTGATCAACAACTCCATTTTTCGGCAGAAGATATTGTAGAGGACAGTACTTATACTCCATTTGCTGTGGATAAAATTGTTGGGGAGTTATTAGATTAAGAGTATGTTGGTCAGGGTAAACGCATCTAAATAGTAAGGATTTTTTCTCTAAATTTGTGAGAGCGGGCAGCTTTATGGCGTTTTCGATTTTTGCTCATCTTGCTGTCTTCTAAATTGAGAAGGTTCATTC
>JAAEPD010000289.1 GCA_024222455.1 Aureispira sp. | reverse complement strand
TTTTTTGTCTCTATTGATATAATAACTTATAATATTTATTATTTGGTCTTTTTTAACTGGATAGTTATCTACAACCATGTCTTTATCAGCATACATAGCAAATCCAAATACTGGAGGATGTAAACGAAGTGTTTCCATTAAAAATTTTCGGATAAAAGTCAGTCTTCCCATATCTTTTATAGTCAGATCATCTGTTCCATTTTTAAGAAATTCTTCAGCTTCCGTCTTAGCTTTTTTGAGGTAAGTTTTGTTTCGAAGTAATTCATAAAATGCAAAAGAGAGTAAGCCACTAGTGGTTTCATGCCCTGCTATCAAAAATGTAATAATTTGATAACGAATATTTTCATCGTCCAAATACTCCCCTGTTTCAGCATCTTTGCTGTGCAACATTAAATTTAGAAAATCAATTTTGCTTGGATCTGGGTTTGCTCTACGGTTTTGAATAATTCCATCTACCAAATCAAACATAAAGTCAATATCTTTCCAATACTTTTTTGCCTTCTTCACACGCATTTTATGCATTACAGAAGGCAGCATAGCTCTCTGAAAAGACTCATTTAATGCAAAATCCATTGCCCCTAGAAATGAATGTTGTTCAGTTCCGTCAAAACATCCAAAGGAATAATCAAAGCCACAGCGTCCAATAACCTCAAAAGTCAATTTAGTCATATCATTCTGAACATCAACCCACTGCCCTGCAGAGTTCGTCCTCCAATAATTCATTAATTCATTCACTCGATCCACCATGATTGGCAAATAGCCCATAATAGCTGTTCGTCCAAAACCAGGCATCAATATATTGTGTGCTTTTTTCCAATTGGGCTCATCTGTCCATGCTGTAAACAATCCATCTTTTGCAAAATTTCGTATTTGCTGCAAAGGCTTAGGAATAGCCTTGTGACAATGTGGTGAATTCAGTATCCCTTCCGCAAGTTCATGATTACTAATCATCAACATTTTGTCATTAATCATCTTAAACTCACAAATTGGAGAATAGTCTCCAATTACTTTCAACATTTTAAGAACAAGATCTTTTCCTGCTACTTGATGTGCATTACCAAATACAGGAATACGAGGGGGACTAGGGATTTTATTTGTGGCTTTTGTCATAAGATTTTTTCATAAAAAAATTAATAATAAAATACTCTTAAACCTGCCTTAAGCAGATGGATACAAACTTAAAATACTCTGTTGAATAATGCTTGTATCAAAAGGCACACAAGTTATTTTTTATAAAAAAACTTTCAAACTGTCTGGATAAAGGCAATCAGCCTTTGCATCCCAAAACAAAAGCTTTGCTGCAATAGAATTACAACAAAGCTTTTGCTTCTCATATTTAAGATAGTGATATTACTTTCTCTTCGTCAATTTCTGAATCAAACAATCTTTGCAAAAAGTGCTTTTGCCCGTTTGATCACTTTCCATTTTCAGCACCTCATATTGCTTAAAAGCAATTACTTGATCTTGCAAAACTGGAGCTGTCAAAACACTTGTAGCCCAAAGTAAGCCAACTGCAGTGCATAATGCAAACAACAAATGTTTAGACTTTTTTGGAGCTATTCCTTCAGTATGTTTAGGTCTATGCACCAATCTAAGTATACGATCTTTGAACAAGCTTTTAGCTTTAGCAAATGTAAGTGTATAACTAGCTTGTTGTAGATTAAGCTGACACTCCTTTGCTTTCAAAAGTATAGTTGCATATTTTTTAGTATTGCCCATTTTTTCTACTGCAAACTCATCTGCTACAAACTCGTTGAGGCTTCTTAGCTCTTTTTTGAAAAAATAGTACATTGGCATCATCCACCAAAAAAGTCGAGCAATATTTAAACCGATTTGTTGCCATGTATCATGTTGTTGTAAATGAGCTATTTCGTGCAACAAAATAGCCTTTTGCTCCTCTGCTGTAAATTTCTCAAACAATGGAGGACAAATAATATAATGACGAAACAAAGTAAACGAGCTTATTGGTAATTTCTGATGATTGCTAGTATATAGTATATAAAAATTGGTATCTGCCAATCTATATTTCTCTTTTCGGCTAGACATTGCTAGATAAACCAAGAACATTAACTTAACTCCCAAATCCAATATCATTAAACCTAAAATAAGCAAAAAGGTATAAATAACAGGTTGACGACTCCAATAAATTATATTGTATCCCCCATGTGATTTGTAAGCTAATATTTCTGTTTTTTGAACCATCTCACAGTTACAAACATCGCCACTAGTGGCTGCCTGATTATAACAATCTAAGAGTTTAGGATCTTGTATATCTACAACATTCCATTTATCATATGCATGATAATCAAACAGGTGTTGAGACTCTACAGAGTCTGCAAATGTTGGTAGATTGGGTACAGTGAAGGGTATAACTAAACTCAATGCAATGATTGACATCAATGCATATTTAGCATGTAATACTTGCAAAAATCTTTTTAGGATAGCAAAATAGAAGATACCTCCTACTAATGCTAAAATAGAACTCAGTATTATGTAGCTGAACATAATCTACAAATTGAAACTAGTGTGATAAATTTAGATAGAATGACTGTGTTTTGTTAGGTTCTTTACAAAACCTATTCCATATCGTCAAGCAACTTCTTTAAATCATCAATTTCGCCTTGGGAAACCTTCTCACTATCGACTAATGCTGAGACTAGTCTAGAGACTGAACCTGAAAACACTTTATCTACAGCATTTTGCAAGAAAAATTTTTGGTACTCTCCTTTAGTTATTTTAGGATAATATTCATGAGTACGACCATAAGTTTTATGATCTATAAAATCCTTATCGTTTTGGAGTATTCGAACAATAGTAGATACAGTATTGTAAGCAGGTTTTTTGTCGTTTTTGGGCCAATGCTCCAAAATGTCCTTAACAAAAGCACTTTTTAAGGTCCACAATATGTTCATTACTTTTAGTTCGAGCGGAGTTAATACCTTGTTCATGATTGCTTATTTTTTATCAGGTGTATTTTTTCTTTTAAACTAGTGAATTAAAGCCACTTGTCTAGAAAACTAAACTTTACGTTTATCAACTAAGAACTAAGTTAATATTTTTTATAGATAAACGCAATTAAACACCCAAAAAGAGCAGTAAAAATAATGCCAAAGTACTGTTTGTCAAACAATCTTTAGTTAAGAATTAACCTATTGGGGTTCTGCAATTAGAATAATCAATCACTCTTTTTTTTCAAAACAAAGCGATTAACTAGAAACCAATATAAATTCCCTAAAAAAATTGTCCAACATAGAAAAGGTAGTGTACAAACAATAAAAAAAGCTAGTTGATGATGATATAGTTGTTCTTGAAAATACATCATAATCTGACTTAGCTCCCTCACAACAGGCAGAAATCCCACTATAGTTAATACTCCATATCCTACGGATAGTACCTCAGCACTATTATTGGTTAAATCCCCATAAAAGACCATAGCTAAAAATGTTAGCCCTAGAATTACTCCTATCAAAAAGACTGCTAGAAAATCATATTTCCAGCCAATTAACCTATTATCTATGATTACCCCATAAAACTCTTCTGAACTATAAAATGCTAAGACAAAATGAACCAACACTCCATATCCTCCAAACCATTTCACATCCTTCCTAGAAAGTATTCGTTTCCATATGGGCTTTTTGGGCATTTCTTCATCAAAATGATCTAAAACAGTTTTAGGCATCTTATCATTATTAAAAAAAGGCACTAGAGTTTTATCTAGCACCTTCAGAATAAAATATTTCTTTCAAAATCTAATAAGTCTTTGTCATGCGAGAAGGCACTACTATTATAAAATCAGCCTTTTGATAATGCTCTCTTTCCAACTTATTCAGCTGATCTTGTTCTACAGTCGTAATATTGATAATATTCAGCTCAGGGTCGTTCTGACGCAAGTACCAAACAATTCCTTCCTTATTATCTGAATGAAAAGAACCATTAAAGTGCAAGAAAGTCTCCCCTTCACTCCAATTATTAAAAATAAAATGTGCCATTGTTGCATCCTTAAGCATTTGAGCTTGAGGGTATTTTTTATCTCCTTTAGAATTATGTCCTGTCGACATCTCCAACATAGCCTTATAACAATCTAAATCATAATCCTCTTGTATAGGCAATGGAGCCATAAATATCTTAGAATAATCTGGTAATTCATTCAGTTTTTTCAACCCCTGCTTAAACACCATTGAGGCATAACGACGTGGAACATTAGTCGCTACAAACCGAAGTCCATTCTCCTTAGAAAACTCTACTAGAGGCTTATAATCTGTAGAATAATTAGGCCACAAACGAGCTTCTTTCTCAAAACTTTTTTCAGAAATATAACCTAGAAAATATTCATTCACCACAATCTGATTATCAGACTCAAACATCTCTGCGCCCAACACTAAATTTTCGCCCATCTGAACATACAAATCTCTAGTCAACTCTAGCTGTAGCCAATGCCCAATAGGGTTATTATGCAACTCTCCAAAAAAGATAATGTTCCCCTTCTGAAGCTCCTTAGTCATTTTCACATAACTAACCTCTTTTCCCTTATGATTAAAAATCTTATATGCTTGTGGATTTTCCTGAGCTATAACCATAGTTGTACAAATACTCAATACCATTAAAAAAACAAATCTCATATATTATCTTATTTTAATTAAAAAACATCTAATGCCTAATAACTTCAAACTCTCAAAAATTGCTCCCAATCATTACTCAGCAAGACTATCCAATCACTATCATTCACATATCTAGCTTGACCATCCTCCACTAGTGCTCCAATTACTAACTCTTTCAGGCCATCGTTAGGATATCGAGGTTGTATTATCTTAATAGTTGCATAAGGATTCTTGAAGCCCATAAAACTAGTATCTATTTTTGGATATTCAAAACCATCTGGATCAGATGATACTCTTGCATAGCCTAAACTCTTTTCAGCCTTCAAAGGATGGAAAAACTGAAAAATCTCCTTTATGGCAGCTTTATCCTTTATAACCTCCTTCAATACTTCTTTTCCATCTATGTCTAAAGATCTAAACACAGTTTCATCTTCTTGTCGTTCTACAAACCATTTTAGATTATCTTTATGACGAATAATTTCCACCTTAAGCGTGATACCATTTACCAATACATTTCCCCACTCTTCCATGGTGCGAATACCATCACCAGTCCACCCCTCTATAATACCCTGCCACAAATCCAAAGCCCGTTCCCCCATAAATCTATCTAAATAATCAGGTGGATCTAAAGTTCTATAAGCAGCTCCTTGCATGGCCTCAAACATACCAGCCCCAATCAAGCTAATCAGCTCACTATCCGCTCCATCCAAACAAGACTCTATAGTATCAAAAGCAGCCTGAACAGCCTCTAGGTTCTGACGACGAACAACCTCATCTACCAAGGTTCGCCCCATTACTGAAATATCATAATAAAACCCAACCTCAGTTTGTATTCTAGGCCATTCCTTTGCCCAGTCCATGCGACTATTACAAAGTCGTTTCATTGCCTCTCTAGTCAGAGTATTCATCCTTAATTTTTAATATACTTAATAAACACACCTTCTTACAGCTAAATACTTTATACTAAAAATCTAATAAACTCGAATAGCCCCATCCAAACCAGCATTAGGATCATGCAAAAATCGATAAAACCGATAACGAGCACCTATTCCAATGTTCACAGTATGTACTACTGTAGAATGCAGCACGGTAAGCGTTTCAGAACTTAGCGACTCCCCTTGCTTATTGCCTGTTAACAGATCAAACCGATACATCCCCTTAGTTAATATTCCCGAACGAGCACCACCACCATACAGCCAAGCGGTTTGTATATATACAAACCATCGTTTAGCTACTCTATACCCCAACATTAAGTTTGTCCTCAGCCCTCCAGCAACCTTCCATCCAAAGCCCCACTCTCGATGTTCCATCAATCCTTTATTATAATTTCCGCTAGAAGCATTCCATCCACTATACAACAAAGCGCCTGCACTTAGCCCCACTGCAAACTTAAACTTTCTCCCTCCCTGGAACTCGATACCAGGCATTAAATACAAAATTTGCCATGGTTTTGCGTCAAACAAGAGCAAGTCATAAGTAGTTTTAATCTGCTCTTGCTTAAAATCATGCTGCATATATCCCAAAACAGCCTGCACGCCCCATAAAGGTGTTTTTCTCAAACGATGGGTAGCAATCACTTCTCCATACCCCCCAAACTTGGCAGCACCTTTTGGGCTACTCTCTTCACTAAGCATTCCATACTTCCCTAACGGAATAGATATTCCTCCCTGTGCATACAGCTCCAATTTCAATCGAAATCCAGGTTCATAAGCCAACTCATGCACCTTATCCAACTGAGCATCAAGTAGTCCCACACATATTACAGACAGTGTTATACAACACAAAAATCTAAGCATATTTCATCAATCGTTTATTCATTCAAATCACTAATAAATATAAGCATATTCTTGCAAGTTTTAAATCTTTTACATTTTACAAATAAAAAAATACATAAACAACTATTAATCAATAATATGTCAATTAAATTTATTAAGTCTATTCTAGCTAAATTCTCAATATTTTTTATATCTTTGTTGTCGCTATTCGCAAAAATTTTACAATTAAATATAACTTGCTAGTAATCAAACAAATACTATGAGTTTAGAACAAAGAATTATACCTATTAACATTGACGATGAAATGAAGTCAGCTTACATCGATTATTCGATGTCTGTAATCGTTTCTCGTGCCCTTCCTGATGTTCGGGACGGATTGAAACCTGTGCACCGAAGAGTGCTTTACGGAATGTCTCAGTTAGGGTTAACGTTTAATAAGTCACACAAGAAATCTGCACGTATTGTCGGGGAAGTATTAGGTAAATACCACCCACATGGTGATACATCTGTATATGACACTATGGTACGTATGGCTCAACCTTGGTCTCTACGTTATCCATTGGTCGATGGCCAAGGTAACTTCGGGTCTATAGATGGTGATGGCCCTGCAGCAATGCGTTATACAGAGGCTCGTCTACAAAAAATCAGTAATGATATTTTAACTGATTTAGACAAAGAGACAGTTGATTTCAAATTCAATTTTGATGATTCTCTAAAAGAGCCAACTGTACTTCCAACCAAGATCCCTAACTTGCTTATAAATGGGGCATCAGGTATCGCTGTAGGTATGGCTACCAACATGTTGCCACACAACCTAACAGAGGTCATCAATGGAATCATGGCATACATAGAAGATCCAGACATTACTATTGATGGGCTAATGGAGCATGTAAAAGCACCTGACTTCCCTACTGGAGGAACTATATATGGTACATCTGGTGTACGTGATGCTTTTGCTACAGGTCGTGGTCGTGTTATAGTGCGTGGTAAAGCTGAGATAGAAATAGACAAAAACAGCAGAGAGCGTATCATCATTACAGAAATCCCTTATCAAGTTAACAAATCATCGCTAATCATTAAGATTGCAGAATTGGTTAATAGCAAAAAGGTAGAAGGTATATCTGATATCCGTGATGAGTCTGACCGTAAAGGAATGCGTATTGTCATAGAGCTTAGACGTGATGCTTTTGCTAGTGTAGTCTTAAGTAAACTTTACAAATACAGTCCTCTACAATCTTCTTATGGTGTTAACAATATCTGTTTGGTGGATGGTCGCCCTCAGTTGTTGAACATCAAGGAAATTATCAGAGAGTTTGTTAAGTTCCGTTTAGAAGTAATTCTAAAGCGTGCAATATTTGATCGCAAAAAAGCAGAAGCTCGTGCACATATAGTCAAAGGTTTATTAGCAGCCTTAGATCGTTTAGATGAGATCATCTCACTTATCCGTGCTTCTAAAGATGGAGAGACAGCGAAAAAAGGCTTAATGGAATTTGACTTCACTCCTAAGGGTGATGCATTAGATTCTTTCTTGGGAGAGTACCCTTTAGAAGGTAATCGCCTATCTGAAAAGCAAGCAAAGGCTATCTTAGATATGCGCTTGCAACGTTTGACAGGCCTAGAGCGTGACAAGCTAATTGGTGAATTCAAAGAATTGATGGATTTAATCAATGATTTGACAGACATTATCGACAACGAAAGTCGTCGTTACCAAATCATTGGTGAAGAGCTTGCAGAAGTTAAAGATAAATATGGTGATGAGCGTCGTACTGATATTACCTTTGCAGAAGGAGATATTAGTATAGAAGATATGATTGCTAATGAGAAAGTAGTTGTAACTATTTCTCACTTAGGTTATATCAAGCGCACAGCAGTATCTGAATATCGTACACAATCTAGAGGTGGCCGTGGCGCTCAAGCTGCTAAAACTCGTGATGCAGATTTTATAGAGCATATCTTTGTGACAAAAACGCACAACTACCTATTATTATTTACGAATAAAGGTCGTTGTAAGTGGCTCAGAGTTTATGAAATACCAGAAGGAACAAAAACTTCTAAAGGTAGAGCTATCCAAAATCTATTGCAATTAGGCGAAGACGAAAAAATCAAAGCCTTTATTCCAATCGAAGATCTTAAAGATGAAGAGTTCTTGAAAACACACTCTCTAGTCTTTGCTACTCGCAAGGGAATTGTGAAGAAAACAGATGTAACAGCTTATTCTCGTCCTCGCTCCAATGGTATTAATGCCATTACTATCCGTGAAGATGATGAACTACTAGAAGTAAAACTAACTGATGGTAACAACAATATAGTTTTAGCTGCTCGATCTGGTAAAGCTATTCGCTTCCACGAAAGTAATGTTCGTAATATGGGACGTACAGCTACTGGTGTAAAAGGTATGACACTAGGCGAAAACAATGAGCTTATTGGTATGATTGCCGTAAAAGAAGGAGACTTAGAAACTCGTGTTCTAGCTGTTTCTGAAAACGGAATTGGTAAGCGTACAGAATTGGAGCAATATCGCATTCAAACTCGTGGTGGTAAAGGTGTCAAAACCATTAACATCACAGAGAAAACAGGTCAGCTGATTGCCATCAAAGCAGTTACAGACGATGACGATTTAATGATCATCAACAAATCTGGATTAACAATCCGTATGGCTGTTAAAGATTTACCAATCTCGGGTCGTGCTACTCAAGGGGTTAAGTTGATTAATCTTAAGAAGAAAGATGCAATTGCAGATGTAGCTTTGATCAAAGATGGTCAATTAGAAGAAGATATTGAAGATGAAGACGAGAATGCTGAAGGTGCTGAGGGTACAGATGCAGAAAATACAAACACAGAAAGCACTGATAATGAGAATACAGAAGATACAACTGATAATGAGGAATAATTTTTCCTAGTCCGAGTGGACATTATCATATAAACAATCGTTCTATATATGAACTATCCTTATTGGATAGTTCATATTTTTTTTGGCCTCAGATTAGCTCCGACAACTAAACCAAACCAAAAATTACTAAACCTATGAAAGCGCTACTCATTAGTATGTTACTAATGGCATCGCATTGTTTTGCATGGAGTCAGCTAATCCCCGATTTCACTGCAGACATAACTCATGCTTGCGAAAATGCCCTAGTGCAGTTTCAAGATTCATCTAGTAGCATTAACAATATCAAATCTTGGTCTTGGACTGTAGATGGTACCTTATTCTCAAACCAAGCCAATCCAACGTACTATTTTAGTCATGCAGGAGACTATGATATATGTTTGACCATTGAAGACAGCTTAGGAAACACCCAAAGTGTTTGCAAGCCCAATTATATCAAAATTCATCGCTCTCCTATTGCCAGTTTTTCAAGCGATCAGCAATGGACTTGTGGCTTGCCTAGCACTATTAATTTTACGGATAATAGCGTTGGCACAGATACTAATTTAGTAAGATGGGTGTGGGACTATGGTGATGGTGTTTTAGATTCTTCTATGCAATCCCCTTCTCACCCTTACCAAATCACAGGCATATTTGATGTAACTCTAATTGTACGAGATGCTAATGGCTGTTCTAATTCTGCTTTGGCAAGCGATTATATCCATATTAATAATGTAACTGCAACAATAGAAAGCAACCATAGCGATACCATTTGTCAACTACCTGTTTCCGTCAATTTTTGGCCTGCAAATATATCTGGGGCAGGCAATATCAGCTATCAATGGAATTTTGGAAATGGTAGTACAGCCAATACCCAAATGGCCTTATCTTATTATGATTCAGCTGGTACTTACCCTATTCATCTAATTTTGCAAGACAGTTTTTGTACAGATACCATATACAGTCCAACAGGAGTGAGTGCCAATGTTTTGAACGCTGATTTTCTTATAGATACTGTTGCAGGTTGCAAGATACTAGAACCAACTGTTCAAGCATTACCTAACAACTTGGTTGTCTATGAATTCTGGGACTTTGATTTTGAGAATAACTTTGCAATCAACACACCTATAGCTAGTTATGAATATCAATCACCTGGTCGCTATCAAATCATGCACATATTAGGGGATTCCTATGGATGTTTGGATACAGCATGGCAGACAATAGACATCTCAGATCCTGTAGCCAGAATCGCTTCAGATCAAGTTAGTGGCTGTATTCCCTTGACTGCTAATTTTGCAGATAGTTCCTACAATAAACATAGCCTAATCCCTATTATCAATTGGGATTGGCAACTAGATAGCACCCTAAATAGTACAGCTCAGCATCCCAGCATGATCTATGCTGACACAGGAGTCTACCCTGTTAAACTGATAATTACTGATGCTTTAGGCTGTAAAGATTCTACAACATTATTGAAAACTTCGGAAAAGTATAAAAGTAGTAGATAATAGTTAATTTGTGAGTTTAAAAACCAGAAAATGATGTTTAAAGAGTACATAGAAGCCTTGCAAGAA
>JAAEPD010000288.1 GCA_024222455.1 Aureispira sp. | reverse complement strand
GTACATAACATGCTCTACATCCTGTTTTTGTACATACAGAGCTGTATTGGCTGATCATGAATCTTTTTATATTACGTTTGTAGCTCTGGTATGTGCCTCTTATATCCAGCAGTTTAGCATTTGCATTTATTAGAACAGATGGTAGTTCAAAGCGGATGGTGTTTTCATATGTTTTTACTCTGGGAGGTTTTGGTAGTGATGACGGAAAATCTTCTACTTTGAAGAGGTTTGCTATAGGTCTTGGGATTTTCTTATCTTTGATCTGTTTATATAGGCATAGTAGTTTTACAGTGAAGATGTCGGCAATACTGAGTGTTTCCAGTTTTTTTAGAAGAGGGATGGTATGGGAGTTTACTCCTGAGCCTGTGAGGGCTCTTATTGCCTTTTTTTGTAGCTTTGTAAGGTTTCCTGGTGATTTGCCCCATAGTGCAATCCCATAATGAAGCCTTGAGAGGATCAGGGAGTTGTAAATCATTTTTAGGATATGGAGAGGGAGTGAGTGTTTGAGACGTCGTATTTGTGCTATAACAGGGTTGATTTTGTTTGCTATGTGTGCCGTATGGTCTGTCCATGTCAGATTTTCATTCAGTACAATGCCAAGGAAGTTGAATGCTTTTACTCTCGATATTGGTATTTTATTGATTTTTAATGACAATTTGTTTATAAGACTCATATCTTTATTCTTAGTGTGGAAGATCATCAGCTTGGTTTTCTTTATGTTCAATGAGAGCTTGTTGATTTTGAGCCATTCATGGATCAGTGCTAATTCACTATTAATTCTGTTTGTTATTATTCTTATATCTTCGTTTGACTTTGGTAATCTTATGTGAAAGTGTGTCATGGTTCCAATGAGGCTAGTGTCGTCAGCAAATAGTACTGCATGGAAAAGACGTGATGCATTTGATATGTCATTTATGTATATAAGAAACAGCAGGGGACCAAGTACAGATCCCTGAGGGACGCCTGTGTTTAATGGTAGTTCACTCGAAATTGACTTATTATATCTGACACATTGGGTTCTCCCAGTAAGGTAGCTTTCAAACCAGGCCAACTGTGTTCCTTGAATGCCATAATATGTCAGCTTTTGGAGTAGTATCTGGTGATCCAGGGTGTCAAAGGCCTTCGATAGGTCAATGAATATGGCGAATGGGGTTTGCTTGTTGTTCATAGTTTCCCCGATTTTGTCTACAAATTCCATTGCTGCATATTCGGTTGCGTGGCTTTTTCTGAATCCGTATTGGCTATTGTTGAATAAGTTGTTTGAGTCCATGTATTCGTAGAGCTGTTTTTGTACTATTTTCTCAATTATTTTACTCAGAGTTGGTAGAAGGGATATAGGTCTGTAGTTGCCAAAATCGTTGGGGTCTGAGTTCTTCCCTTTGTAGATGGGTATCACTACCGCTTTCTTTAGTTGTCTCGGGAATATACCTGTTACTAGGGATTGGTTAGTAATTAGGCGTATTACTGGATGGATGATTGGAGCTAGTTGGATGAGCATTTTGGATGATAGGTTATCGTAACCACAGCTGTTTTTTGGTATGATAGTGCCTATATGGCCTAATATGTCTTCGTCGGTTACCAAGTTAAAAGTAAATCTGGTGTCTGTTGGCGCTTTTAGGTAGCTTTCTACCATTTTTTCTCCGGTGTATTTTATGCTCTCTGATAGGTCACTTCCTATATGTGAGAAGAAGAAGTTGAATTCATCTGCTATGACTTTATCACCTTCGATTTTTAATTCAAGATTTTCTTGGCTCTTGTGGAGTTCTTTGGGTCCTTCTAGTTTAAGTTTAAACATTTTGGGTAAGGTTTTTTTATTTGTTTACGCCCTGCTACCTGGTTTAGTAACTTCCAAGTGTTTTTACAGTCATTTGAGAATTTTAGAAACTGTTCAGTGTAATAGTCTTTTTTTGTTTTTCTAATTAGTTTGTTGAGTAAGATTTTGTGCTGCTGGAGTTTTCCTTTTTTTACTGAATATGACGGGCTTGTATGTTTGGTTTTTATCATTTGCTTGTATAACATGTCTCGTTTTTTTATGGAGTTGAGAAGTCCGTTTGTTATCCAAGGACTCCGTTTGGTATTGTACTTACTAATTTTTATCTTCTTTGTTGGTATTTCTTGCAGAGATTGCTGTATTAGGCTGCTTAATTTTTCGTGATTTTCTTCTGGGTTTTTTGCTAGATCAGTGTCAAATTGGGTGGTTTGCATGAGCTCAGTAAGTTTTACGATGACCTTTTCCATGTTTTCGTTTGTATTTTCTTTTATTTCAATGAATTTGTTTTTTGTTCTATCTGGTTTGAATGTGGAGATACTCAGGATGGTGGGTTCGTGGTCGGATATGTGGGCGAGGTGTACACATGAGTCCAGTAGTAGCTTTGATCTGAAGGGGGTGAAAATATGATCGTAGAGATGGCAGCTCAGTTTGTTTATCTTGGTTGGTACAGTTATTTGTGGTACACGTTCATGGGTTGTCATCATATCGTAGTATTCTTGCACAATGCTATTTGAGTTGATTTCGAGGAGATTGTAGTTTAAGTCACCTACTATGATTGATTCTGGTGTTTGTTTGTTTATTTTATCCAGGTATGGGTCAAACTCTTTGAGGAATATGTCATGTTTTTCCCTTGAACTGTTGAATAAGCCAGGTCTCGATTTTTCTCTTGGTGGTCTGTATATGTTGTGAATGAACAGTGGTTTGTTCAATTCATCTGCGCTGATCTGTATAGTTTGGCCTTCCCATAATTTGGAGGGTGAGTCTTTGAAGAATGGGATTTCTTCAGCTTCTAGTGATTCATGTATGTAGATAACTAGTCCCCCGCTTTTGCCTACTTTACTCAGTTGGTAGTACATTTGATAATTATCCATGTTTAGTTGACTAATTTGGTTTTCATTTTCTAACCAACACTCCTGGAAGGCTGCAATGTGGACTATGAAGTTGTGATTTTCTTTTAGTTTGGTCATTTGGAGCTTTATTAGTTCAATCTTTCTGCCAATGGAATTTGTATTTAGGCTCAGTATGTTTATGCTATTATGGTTCCTGGTACTGTATGATGAGAAATTACTAAGATCAAAATATTCACTGAGGTTAAATTCCAAGTTGTCTTCTTCTTCTTGTGTGTCTTCATCAATGTGCAGTATACTGTTGAGATTATTTATTTGTATTCCTCCATGTTCCTCCAGCGGGTCCTCGCTAGGTGGTATCATGGTGGGTAAGTATCGTCCCTGTTATACCTCCCTGGGGCCGTAGGGGTACTTTTTGTGAGGGAGGTTGAGGTGGGGTGGGGTAATAATTTTTTGAAGCATGATGATATCATGCTGTGGTCCGGGGGGTTAGTTTGTTCCGTTTGGCAGGGCAATCATATAACTTATATCAAGAATAGCCAAAAATAATTCTTATGACTTCTTTGGTTGGGAGTAGGAGTTTTAATTTAGCTTTGATTTATTTTTGCTTCAGTTTGATTTCTCTAGAAGGAAAAAAACAAAGACAAAAACTGTGAAAGAAAATATAAAAACACATAATCATCATCATTTCCGCAGTAGCAGTAATAGACATATATCATATTGCTATGTGAGGTCCTCCAGGAATTGGGCTACATCTCGGCTCCTGTAGATCAATACAAGCTTATTTTGAAAAAAAAACTTTTTTTGAGTAGAGATAGGCCCCGAAAATAGAGGACCTTGTGCGTAAAGATGTTGCCAAGTAAGTAAGGGGAACCTAGTTAGATGTAGTATTTCCTTGAGGGATCTCAAAACATAGTACATAAGAATCAGGTTATTGAGTGCTATAATCTACAGTTG
>JAAEPD010000287.1 GCA_024222455.1 Aureispira sp. | reverse complement strand
GTTAACAATATCTTAACCGTTAGTATATCTGGTAGCTGAACAAAGCTTTTTTGCTACATTTGATCAGTTCATACAAAAAGAACAAACTATGATTGCCTATATAAGAGGAAAAATTGCCCATAAAAGTAGAACGGATGTAATACTAGAAGCCAATGGAATCGGCTATCACATCCATATTACGCTCAACACCTATAATGAGATTGTCAATATAAAAGATGAACTTAAGCTGTTGACTTATTTTGCGGTAAAAGAAGACTCTCAAACACTTTATGGTTTTGCAAACATAGAGGAGCGTATTATGTTTGAACAGCTACTTTCAGTATCAGGAGTAGGTGCAAATACAGCTAGAGTTTTGTTGTCTACTTTTACAGCAGGCGAAATGCGCAAGGCAATTATTTCTGAAAATGTGAATGCAATCAAGAGTGCTAAAGGGATTGGGCCTAAATCAGCTAAGCGAATTATACTAGAGCTAAAAGATAAATTACTTAAGGATAGTGGCGGGGCTAGTGAGGCTATAGCAGCCACCTTAATGGGAGATAATGCAGTACGTGAGGAAGCGTTATCTGCTTTAGTTGCGTTAGGGTTTAACAAGACACAAGTTCAAAAAGCTTTAAATAAAATATTAAAACAGGATCCAGCCATCAATGACTCAGGGGAACTCATCAAGATGGCATTGTCTCAACTTTCTTCTTAACGAAAAACAACTTCTCATTATCGACTAATTTTCTACACATTTTAGGTTTTATATTTTTACACACCTATTTTGGTCAACACCCAACTTTACTAAGCTGATAAACGGTTTTATTGGAGTAGCTATGTACTAACCTTTCTATTTTGGAGTTTAAAATAGATGTGGCTAAGTGAATATTAACGCTTTTAAAATAGAAATTGTTTGCCATAAAGCGCTGTAATCGTTGGAAATTCAATATTTTTGTGGCTTGGTTTCAACATTAGTTCTTGATTTTTTCGTAAGCTATTGAAATATAATAATTTAGCACCTTTAACACAGTACTGATAAATTATTGATTTTCAATAGCTAAGAAAATAGATTTTTAAAATTTCAGTATAAAATTCTAAAAACCAACGAACTACTATTTAAATAAACCAAGCAATATACCTCAAGGGTATAGGATATTATCATTCTATATCTAATTAGAAAATTAGTCATTCAGTATGAATTTAAAAGCATTGGTCTTAGGATTGTGGGCTATTCTAGGTACAACAACTGTTGTTCTAGGAATCAATACGCCAACTCTTGATGGGGATATTACCCCTTGGCATGTTCCCACCTACAATGATCTAGATACTTTTCCGCCTATTAAGGACAGAACAGGTGATTTTGTCACCGAGAAGAAGAATCCCTTTGATCTTAAGGATCCAAAGGTGATTGAAAAAACAGTAGAATATGACCCTAAGTCAGGCAACTACATTATCACAGAGAAAGTAGAAGGATCTTACTATCGAGCACCTACCTATCTTACTCCAGAGGAGTATATGAAACAGCGAGAAGAGGAGCAGCAGTACGAATATTTTAAGCAGCTCTCTCAATTGGGTAAAAGCAAGATTGGCAAAGACCCTATAGAACCTTATAAGGAACGTATCAAGAAGACGTTGATTGATCGCCTATTTTGTGGTAGCAATATTGACGTACGTCCTCAAGGTAGTATAGAGTTGACCTTCGGTGGAGATTTTCAACACATTGAGAATCCAATTCTAACAGAGCGTCAGCAACGTCAAGGAGGTTTTGATTTTGATATGAATATCCAATTGAATGTAATTGGTAAGATCGGTCAGAAACTACAACTTTCCTTCAACTATAACTCTCAAGCTACTTTTGACTTTGATCGCCAGATTAAGGTAGAATACTTATCCGAAACACAATGTTCTGAAGATGATATTATCAAAAAGATAGAAGCGGGTAATGTAAGTTTCCCCTTACGTTCATCCTTAATACAAGGTCGCCAAAATCTATTTGGGTTTCGTACAGATCTACAGTTTGGTCGATTAACAGCGTCTATTGTTGCCTCTCAAAGTCAAACCAAACGAAAAGAATTACAAATACAAGGTGGTGCACAACAACAAACATTTGATGTATATGCTGATCAATATGATGAGAATAGACACTTCTTTTTATCTCATTACAATAGAAATACATACGAAGAGAACCTAAAGAATCTACCTCAGATCAATAGTTTATTCAATATTACTAAGATTGAGGTTTGGATTACCAATGATAGAAATGTAACAGAAGGTGTACGTGATGTTGTAGCCTATGCAGATTTGGGAGAAACGGATGCAGATGTCATGCTTGATCCTAGTTTGCTAAGTCCTTCAGCATTAGAAAACGGTAAAGATTTATCCAACCGTCGTCTGCCAGACAACGATGCCAATACCTTATACCAAGACCTTTTGGCAAATCCGGGTGCTAGAAGTTTGCAAAGTGCTATATCTGCACTTCAAACTAGCTTTGGAATGCAAGATGCTAAAAACTTCACTAAGGTTCGTGCACGTAAGCTATCGCCTTCAGAGTTTAGCTTCCATGATCAATTAGGATTTATCTCTTTGAACACATCTGTAAAACCTACAGATGTTATTTCGGTAGCTTATCAATATACTTACAATGGAAAAACATATCAAGTAGGTGAATTTGCGCAGGATTTACCATTAGATGCTGATACGCTCAATGTAATGCACCTCAAAATGTTGAAAGGTGTTCGTACACGTGTAGATCTTCCTATTTGGGATCTAATGATGAAAAATGTATACTCTTTAGGGGCGTACCAAATTAATGAAGAGGATTTTATGCTGGATATATATTATCAAGATCCAGGTGGTGGAGAAAAACGTTTCTTGCCAGAAGGTCCTCCAGCATCTAAACCATTCTTGCGTTTACTTAACTTGGATAATCTAAATAGAGCAAGAGATCCAATTCCTGATGGACAATTTGACTTTGTGCCAGGACTGACTATTTTGCCTCAAAATGGGCGGGTGATATTCCCTGTACTAGAACCTTTTGGTTCTTCTCTAGAGAAGGCATTCCGTACAGATGCTAATGATCCTAATTCGGTACATCCATTAGCCCAAAAATATGTTTACAAACAACTCTATGACTCTACCTTATTTAGAGCTCGAGAATATCCCGAATACAATAGATACATTATAAAAGGACGTTATAAGTCTAGTATATCTTCCGAAATTTCTCTAGGAGGATTCAACATCCCTAAAGGTTCTGTAGTTGTTTCGGCTGGTGGTCGCCAATTGACTGAAGGCACAGATTATACCATAGATTATAACTTAGGTAGGATTAAAATATTGAATGAGGCCTACCTCAATTCTGGGCAACCTATACGTGTGGCCTTTGAGGACAACTCTACTTTTGGATTCAACCGTCAAGGCTTTTTTGGGACACGCTTAGACTACTTTGTTAGTGACGATATCAATGTAGGAGCTACGGTCTTGCACTTAAGTGAGCAACCTTTTACACAAAAAGTAAATTATGGTGATGACCCTATTGCCAATACTATCTATGGTTTTGACCTTCAGTACAAAAAAGATGCTCCTTGGTTAACTCGTGTTATTGACAAGATCCCATTGCTGAGTACCAAAACAATGTCTAGTATCTCTTTCACTGGTGAATTTGCACACTTAATACCAGGTTCTCCAAGTGTTATTGATCAAAATGATGATGGTGGAGTTGTTTATATAGATGATTTCGAAGGAAGTGCCAGTAACTTTAATCTGACTATACCTAGCTTAAACTGGGTATTGGCCAGTACTCCTCGCAATGATAACAATCCTCTGTTTCCTGAGGCGACTTTATCTAATGATTTGGAGTATAATAAGAATCGTGCAAAATTAGCTTGGTATACCATGGAACCAGAATTGGTTCGTAACTCACCTGCTGGAGTAAGTGATAATGATCGAAAAAGTATATTTGTACGAGAAATACAACGTACAGATGTATGGAAAAATCTAAGTCTAGATGCTAGTCAATACTATGGCTTACGTACATTCGATTTAGCCTATTTCCCTAAAGAAAGAGGGCCTTACAACTTTAGTACAGATAATATTGAGCGTACCACTGGAGAGTTTACCAACCCTAAAGATCGTTGGGGTGGTATAATGCGTAGTATTCAAAACAGTGATTTTGAAGCTAACAACATCGAGTTTATCGAAGTTTGGGTCATGAGTCCTTTCAAAGAAGGTAAAGGTGGAAATGGAGGACAATTATATTTAGAACTAGGAGATATTTCTGAGGATATCCTAAAAGATTCTCGTCTATTCTTTGAGAATGGTATTCCTGATTCTGCAGCTAGCTCCAGAGTAGATACTACAGTCTGGTCTCGCATACCTCGTACACAGGCTGTAACCAAAGCATTTGACAATGATCCTGCTATTAGAGGACAACAAGATATTGGTTTAGATGGTTATGATAATACTGCAGAAAAAGAAGTTTATAAAAGCTATTTAGATAATCTTAGATTAGCTGTTGATCCAGGTGTTCAAATTCTAACAGATGCAGAAGAAGATCCTTCTAATGATGACTTCTTATACTTCCGTAATGAATTTTATGACACCAATCCTGTAACATCAACAAACTCCTTGATTGGCCGATACAAAAAATTCAATAATCCACAAGGAAACTCTTCTGCGGACACTGAAAATACCACAACCTTATCTACTGCCTCTAATATTCCTGATTCGGAGGATATCAATAAGGATAATACCTTGAATGAAGAGGAAGCTTATTTCCAATATCAGATTCCTATTCAACCAAACGGGATAGATGGTCAAATGAGTTTCACACAGTATACTACAGATTCTGTTAGCATGACTTATACTGGTCCTAACGACCAAAGTGAGACAATTTATTGGTATCAATTAAAAATTCCAATTGATCAGTTTACCTCTAAGACAGGTGGTATTTCTGATTTCCGTTCTATCCGATTCATGCGTATGTTCATGACAGGGTTTGAAGACGAAGCTATCCTACGTTTTGCTCGTTTAGACCTTATCCGCAACCAGTGGAGACGTTACAAACGTTCATTGACAGAACCAGGACTATTTGTTCCTAATGAAAATAGCAATACCACTACTTTTGATGTAAATGCAGTAAATATAGAAGAAAATGGTGGTCGTACACCTTTCCCTTATGTATTGCCTCCAGATGTAGTTCGTGAGCAAGTTATTGGTTCGGTTAATAACGCTCAGCAAAATGAGCAATCCTTATCCATGAATGTTTGCAACTTGGAAGATGGTGATGCTCGTGGTATTTTCAAGATTGTAAACTTGGACATGCGTGTATATGATCGCATCAAAATGTTCATGCATGCAGAGTCTCTAGAGGAATCAGCTATAGCTAATGATGTAGGCGAGATGACTGCATTTATGCGTATTGGTAGTGATTTTGAAAACAACTACTATGAGTATGAGATTCCGTTGACCATGTCTGACCCTAATAATGTGGGTGGTTCTGCCGAGGAAATTAAACAACAAGTATGGTTGGAGGAAAATCAATTCGATTTCCCGTTAGAAATATTGAGAAATGCAAAAATAGCACGTGATGTTAGTGGATTTCCGCTTAGTGAGGTATTTTCGAGTCCAGATGCTGAAACCCCTGAAAATAACGTAAAAGTTATTGGCAACCCAGATTTGGGTATGGTAAAAAGTGTTATGATTGGGGTTCGTAATGCCAAAGATGATGGGTTGTCTAGATGTGTAGAAGTTTGGGTCAATGAGCTTCGCTTAACTGGGTTTGATGAGCGTGGTGGTACTGCTGCCTTAGCTCGTTTAGATCTACAACTCGCCGACTTTGGGCAAGTAACTCTTTCTGGACAATTTCAGTCTATTGGTTTTGGTCAGATTGAGCAAAAAGTGAATGAACGTAGCCGTGAACGTTTGTTGCAATACGATGTTTCTAGTTCGTTCAAGTTGCACCAATTCTTCCCTAAAAAATGGAAGTTGAATATTCCTTTTTATGCTCAATATTCTCAGGAGATTCGCACTCCAGAATATGATCCATATCAATTAGATATTCCATTAGGTGACAAGCTATTAAGTTTCACTAATGGGGCAGAGCGAGATTCGGTAAGGCGACTTGCCGAAACCGTTCGAACAATTTCGAGTTTCAACTTTACCAATATTCGGAAGGAACGCACCTCTAAGTTGCCTCCATTCCCTTGGGATATATCCAATTTTTCTTTCACTTATGCACAATCGAAGAACGTATTGCGTTCTCCTTTGATTCAACATGAAGAGCTGAAAGAGAATAGAGGTATAATTGATTATAAGTATTCGCCTAAGATGAAGCCAATCACTCCATTCAAAAAAGTGTTTGGCAAAAGGAAAAAATGGCATAAATGGGTTGCCTTAATCAAGGATTTCAATTTTAATCCTTTACCAAGCAACTTAGGGTTCCGAAATGAACTACATAGACGCTATTCTCAGACAACTTATCGTTTCTCTGATGAGTCCAATGACACTTGGTATGATAAACGTTTTATGTGGGATAGAACTTATACCCTACAGTGGAACTTTACCAAGTCCTTGAAATTTAACTTCAATGCTGCTAATAACTCTATTATAGATGAACCGTTGGGCAAAATTGATTCTAAAGAGAAGCGTGATACGCTATGGAAAGAGCTTGGGAAATTTGGTCGAAACAAGAACTACAGACACAACTTTAGTTTATCATATACACTACCGTTCAAAAAGATTCCAATTTTAGATTGGATCAATGTTCGGGCTCAGTATAATGCTAGTTATAGTTGGACAGCTGCTAGTTTGAATTTGGATTCTTTGGGTCACACCATCCAAAACACTCAAAAACGCCAAGTTAATGGAGATTTCCAATTCAAAAAATTATATGATAAATGGAAATATCTGAAAAAAATCAATAGTCCTAAAAAACCTAAGCCTAAAGGCAAGACAGACAAACCTGAAAAGCCTGAAAGGCCTGAAAAACCAACCTATCCGCCATTAAGTGAGATAGAAGATAAGGATGAGCGTAAAACTGAAAAAGTTAGACGCAAAAAAGAATGGAAAAAAGAGCTTCAAGCATACAGGAAGAAAATGGAAGGCTATCGTGCTAAACTACAACCTATGGATGTAGAACGTATCATATTGCGCCCATTAATGATGATTCAACGTGCTCGTGTTACTTATAATGAGGATTTCTCAACTGTCCTTCCAGGTTTCATGGGTCAAAGCAAATATTTGGGTCAAGATGCTAAGTTTTCTAAGCCAGGTTGGGACTTTATTGGAGGCCTACAGCCTACGACTTCTTGGTTAGATAATGCTGCTGACAAAAGCTGGATAACAGAGAGTATTTACCTCAACAGTCAAGTGATTCAAACACATCAGCTCAATTATTCAGGTAAAGTTACTTTAGAGCCCTTTAAAGGATTCAAGATAGATGTTAATGCAAGTAAAACACTTACAGAAAACTTCTCTGAAAGCTTTAAAATGGATACACTTGGAGGTAGTTTCCAACATCTAAATCCTATGCGTACAGGTTCTGTAACTCTAACAACCTTACCTATACGAACCATGTTTGATAAAACAGGGACTAAAGGTAATTTATCTTCTGCCAACTTTGAGGAGTTTGAGCGTAATAGAGAGATTATATCTAAACGTCTTGGTCAAGGTGCACATGATAACCAAGACGATAATCCTGGTTATACAGAGGGTTATGGCCGTTATCAACAAGATGTATTGATTCCTGCATTTTTGGCTGCCTATAGTGGAAAAGATGCCAACAAAATAAAATTAGATCAAGACGAAAATGGTAATACTGTAGCTCAAGACATTCGCAATGTATTGCCTATGCCTAACTGGAAATTAACTTACAATGGGTTAGCTAAAATAAAAGCACTTAGTAAGATTTTCTCTAGCTTTAGCTTGACACATGGTTACAAATCAACTATGACGGTCAATAGTTTTGCTACTGACTTAGATTATCAAGAAGCGCCAACTCAAAAAGATCAGAATAGCTTAAACTACTACTCTACTTTTGAGGTACCAAACTTGGTTATTTCAGAACAGTTTTCGCCTTTGATTGGAGTAGACATGCGTTTCAAAAACGATATTTCGGCCAACTTCAAATATTCTAAAAAACGTAACCTTTCTATGAGCTTTATTGATTATCAATTGAGTGAGCAGAATACCGAAGAGATTACAGTTGGATTAGGTTGGCGAATGAAAAAAGTGAAACTGTTTGACATCTTTAAGAAGAAGAAGAAGGGTAATAAGCCAAAGTTAGAGACAGGTATCTTCAACTTTGACTTTGGTAAAACAACTCCTAAAAATGAGTTGACTATCAAATTTGACTTTTCGTATAGAGATGACAAGACTGTTAATCATATCCTTGATCAGGACCAATCAGTTGCTACTCGCGGTATGAAAACTATTCGGATTTCACCATCTATCGATTATGCACTAAACAATAGATTAACATTCCGTTTATTCTACGATTATTCTAGAACAATACCAGCAGTATCTACTTCATATCCAATAACTAATACTAAGTTTGGATTGACTGTCAAATTCTCCTTATCACAATAAGAAGAAACAAATAGATACTCATAAAGAAAAAGGTTAGGCAATTTGTCTAACCTTTTTTTATGTCTAATAATTAGTATAGCTCTTTAGACTTTATTAACTTTAAATCATCTGACCAAGTCTTAAACCTAAATTATAATATGAAATCGGTATTCACTCTATTTTTAATCACCATACTAGGAGGCGTATGGAACACTATTCAGGCACAAGCTGAATTATCGAAAAAAGAATTGGAACATGCTTTCCAAAAAGGTGCCTTTTATACCTCACTCAAACTAGCTCTTCAAGAACCTGAAAAGGTTTATAAGCTAAAGCTTCGTGGTATGCAAGGTCATATAAAACGAATCAATAAACAACTCAAAATAGCTCAAGACAGCTTAGTATCTATAGATACACTAGGTGTTCCTGAAAAAAGGAAAAATAAAATTAAAAGCCTCTTAGCCAAGGAAGTCAAAAAATTAAAGCTAGAACGTGAATATTTTAACTTGGATAGCCTATCTAAATTAACCAAATTGGTTGTTTTAGATCTATCGTTGAATGACATCCCTGCTCTTCCTGCTGACTTAGGCAATTTGGTTAATCTGCATCATATATATCTAGACAACAATAAACTGACTAGCTTACCAAAAAGTATCGGCCAGCTCAAAAACTTAGAAGAACTTACTGTCCGCAAAAATGAGTTGAATACATTGCCTGATGGTATTTGTGATTTGAATAATCTAAAAATACTTTTGCTTGATCATAATGGGTTGAAAGGAGTTCCTTCAAGATTTGGTGAGTTGGATAGCCTTCAAGTATTATATCTCAACAATAATTTCATTAGTAGTTTACCTTCAAGTTTCTCGAAACTCAAACTTTTGGGTTCTTTGATGTTGCAATACAACAGTCTTTCGGAATCGCCTAAAGGACTCACAAGTTTTTTAGAACTAAAAGAACTACATCTAGAGCATAACAACATTACATTGCTCCCTAATGATTTAGGCAATTTGAAAAAATTGAAGAGTTTATTTCTTAATAAGAATAATATAGCTAATATTCCAGAAAGCATTGGAAAACTCGTCAATTTAAAGCATCTACAATTCAGCAATAACAACTTGTCTTTCATACCTAATGGTCTCACAAAACTAGTAAACCTAGAAGCCCTACATTTAGACCATAATGAGATACCCAGTATTCCAGAAGGGATAAGTGAATTAATCAACTTAAAAGAACTTTATTTAGACCATAATAAAATCACTAATATTCCTAAAGAAATTGGCCGTTTAGTGGACTTACACACACTGTTTTTGAGTCACAACAATATTGCTATTTTACCTAAAACTATTGGTTTATTAGATAAGCTTTCAGAACTGCATGTCAACAATAACGAAATCAGCGAATTTACGCATGGATTAGGTTATCTAAACCAATTGGTAACCTTACATATGGAACATAATAAAGTTACAGCAATTCCTGATTCAACGATAGAAGGAATGACTCGCTTAGAAGTTTTGTTTATGGACAACAACCAACTAAGTGCAATTCCTGATAGTATTGGAGCTTTGCCTAGGTTGAAACGATTATATTTGTCCAATAATCAAATCTCAAAACTACCGAAAACAATAGGTATGCTCAAAAAACTAAATCTTTTGAGTTTAGATTATAATCAGATAGAACGATTACCTGAGAACATCAATAGTTTAAGCCACTTGATTTATCTATACCTAAAGAGCAATCAGCTTATAGAAATGCCTGAATCATTTAGTGAGATGTATAATTTGCAGCATGTAGAGCTCAACGATAATCCGATGAAAAATCGACATAAAAATAAAATTCGTAGAAAAGCTCCTCCTAAAACAATTGTCTACATTTAAGATATATTTTTCAAAAGCGACTTCTGTAGAAGTCGCTTTTTGTTTTTCATGATCTTTTTGTACATTAAATCTGTTTAAATCAATAAATTTGCATTTGGGTAGTATTCATCAGTCTGTGAAGTTTTTCTGCTATTTCTAGTTTTAGAATTTTAACATTATACAGACTATTATAGAATGAGTAGAAGATTCTAACACCACGTAGATAGATTATTATGAAGGAAGAATTAGTAGAACAAGAAACAGCTCAAAAATATTGGGAAGAATTTGCATCTACCCCCATTAATTTAATCTTTGAAGATCGCTTAGTTCTACTATTTGAACAGCTAACCAAATTCACCTTTCAGTTTCGACAGTTGGGGGATATTTGTTACCAAATCGTTCAAGAAAAAGATAATACAAATTTAGACAATCAACTATTTGCACATATTATCAATTTTGAATGGGCCGAAAAAGCTAAAGGCATCTTACTCTTGTGGCGAGATCTTTTGTTTGAACAACAAAAAACAATTCTACTCCTTAATGATGGCTTAACTACATCTACCCAAATCACAACACTTTGGCAAGAATCTAATATTATCCAACGTCTAGCTTGGCAAGACTTAGAGAACTTACCTGAACAACAGCTCAAAAAATTAAAGCCCAAAGCCCAAAAAGCTTTAAAAAAATGGCAACTGCAAACCAACCCCTGGTCTACATATAAAGAGCAATACTTGACTATTGAGCAGCAAACCAAGGAACTGAATGCAGTCTTTCCTAAGTTGCTAGACACTCAAAAGGCTATGCAAGGAATCTTGCAAATGATCAACAATACTCTAGAGGAATGCACCAACGAAATTCTAACAGTAGGAGGTTTAGCTAACGAAACTATTACAGTAATAGCTAGTTTAGACCAAGATGATCTAAAAAAGGGGCTAATCAAACTTTTATCTCAAATAAAAGAGTTAGAAGATAAAATCCAATTTGAGAATTATATTAATATATTTTCGGTAGCTCTAGAAAAAGAACTAGAAACTATTACAGAACGACTTACCATAGTAGTAGAAGTGAATGGGGGCTATCTAGAGCAAAGAGAAGTTTTCTTAAAAAAACGGATTCATCAATGGTTAGAATCCGAAATTTATCCTCTACTATATGAAGTATGGGAGCTAGCTGAAGGGAGTTGTAATGGGCTCAAAATGATCTTGCTCAACATTAGGAATCGAGTCAACATCTTACTCAAAGAAGATTTGGATAATTTGAATAAAGAGGAGTTAAACTTAGCTAAACCGCTCTTTGCCTTTCTCAAAGATATTAGTACTACATCCAATAACTTAAAGAAGGTTCAAATCAATATACAAGAACGTTTAGATACAGAATTCAAATTCTCTTATATTTATAATGTTCAAAGAGATTTTCTACCCATTTCCTTACAGGCAAGCCTCAACCAGCGTTTTTGGTCTTCCAAAGAAGGTTGGATAGCCAAAAGTCGTCAGTGGATAGATGTACAATGGGAAAAATGGCAATCCTTCAGGTCTAAACTATCTAAAGAACAAGCTTTGGGGATTTCAGAGCGAGTTGTCCGTTGTATCCAAAACCGTCAGCCTGACACTAAAAATAACCATTATACAAATATCTTCATGACCAAAGGCTACATAGGTGAAGCGTTTTTGGTTGGAAGAGAGGAGCAATTAGAACATATAGAAAACATCATTAATACCTGGAAAAAAGGGTTTAGGGGAGCTGTGCTTGTCTCAGGAGAACGACTATCAGGAAAAACCTTATTTGCAGAGATTGTTGCCCATCGCTATTTCCCTGATAATTTTCTCCGACTAAAACCCAATGCTACAGTTACAGTACATGGACATAAAACGAAATTAAGCTATAATCTAGAAGATGCCTTAACTTTCATTCAGAAATATGCTTTGCACAGCCAGTCTTTGGTTTGGATTGATGACCTAGAACTATGGTCAGACTCCAAAACTCCTTTTTATCAAAATGTGCAAGCTCTAAGTGATTGGATTGATAATTTTTCAACACGCAGTTTTGTTATTGTCTCTACCAATAATATTCTAAAAAAACAATTAGGTCAGCTCTGTCAGATAGATCGAATTTTCCAGGCAGAAATCAGCATGGATAATATCAGCCAAGAAGCTATAAAACAAGCTATTTGGATACGACATGGAGCCACCCACAAAAAGCTAGTCAACAGCAATCAAGAATTACTTTCCCCTCAAGTTTTTCAACGACTAACCAAAAAAATATATAAAGCTGTTTCTGGAAATGTGGGAGAAGCACTCCATACATGGGTCAATTCGACCTATTATGTCAATGAAGATCGTGTTCAAAACCATTTTGCACATTATCACTTATTGCCTTACTTTCTCAATACAGACACGGCTCTAATCTTGACAACAATACTAAAATATAAACGAACCAATGAGTATACCCTTCGCAAACTATTTGGGCCAATGTTTCCACAACAATATGCAACAGTTGTCAAACGGTTGATAAGCATGGGCATTCTCAAACGTCAGCTTGATGGTTGGTTAGAGATCGAAGAGCTTATTGTCAATGATTTGAAAGAAATGATAGAAACTTATAATTAATGGAAAAATTACTAGAACCTCAGTTTTCTTGGGCATCCTTCGGACTCCTTCTAGTTTTGGTGGGGTTGGGTTATGTTATACTTAGAGCTATTCATCGAAAGATTAATAGCCTGACACTTAACCGAAACTTAGAACGAATATTGTTTTTAGGCAATCAACGAATATTGATAATATATGAACCTATTGCCATAATTGTATTATCTAGTGTTTGGGTGTTGGTCAACCCTTTGTGGCATGGCATTTTAGCTCTATTTTTTATAGTTGTAGCCTTTCCGCATATCAGAAACTATATGACAGGTCGATTGACTCGAATTAGTAATGAGTTGGCTATCGGCAAAAACATCATTGTTCAAAAAGAACAAGGTACTATTAGTCAGCTTGCTCCATTAGGAATCTATATTATGATGGATAATGGTCTTCGATATTTTACCTACAACCAATTAGCTACAGAAGGCTATACCATTGTGTCAGGTAGTGATCTAGGCGAATATTGTACCCTAGCCATAAAACTCCATGAAGGAGAAGATAGCCAAAAACAATGTCAATGGTTACTACATATGCTAATGGCTGCTCCTTATACAGACAGTAGTTATCAACCAACATTTTTGGACCGTTCAGATATACAAGCAAACATAAAACTTTTACTACAAAAAGGTAATTATCAAGATCATATTGCAGCTTTAGTCAACGATTGGGGCTACAACTGCCAGTTATCATACTAAGAAAATCAACTTATAATTAAAAATATAGATTATGGATCAATGGGAGTATCATATAGTTACTTTTCCTAAGTTTTTACATCGAAAATATACTGAAGAGCAGTTTCTTTTAGAGCTAAACAAGTTAGGAGAAGAAGGTTGGGAACTTGCGAGTTCTTCAATTCCTACAAACAGCAATGCACTTATTTCAATATTTAAGCGAAAAAAAAGAAACACCACCTAACAACAAGCTTTATCAGGCTACATATTTATGTATAAAGTTGTTTATACAATCGAAAACACGATTTAAACTATACCAATGGAAATTTTAAGTTCATATAATATTATTATAATAGCCTCTATAGTTATTATTCTATCCTTTTTCTTTAGTGCACTATCCCAAAAGACGAATATACCTTCCGTACTTATGCTTATTGTGCTAGGCATTGGGATGAAATTAGGTTTGGATGCAATGGAACTAGGCGAGATCAACTTCTTCCCTATTCTAGAAGTACTTGGTATTGTAGGGCTGATTATGATTGTGCTAGAAGCAGCCTTAGACCTTGAACTCAAGCGAGAAAAACTTTGGCCAATCCTCAATGCCATGGCAATTGCACTTATTGGTTTATTGTTATCTACTTGGGTAGCAGCTCTAATCCTACACCAATACATAGAAGGAATGAGTATGCAAGCAGCTTGGATCTATGCTACCCCACTATCTATTTTGTCTAGTGCTATTATTATTCCTAGTGTAACAAGTTTGAATGAAGAGAAAAAAGAATTCCATATCTATGAGAGTACCTTTTCGGATATTATGGGCATTATGCTTTTTTACTTTTTGGCAGGACAAGTAGAACACACAGAGCATTCTAGTGGTTTTGTAGGCTTTTTGGGCAATCTAGGGTTGACCATAGCCATTTCTGTTATTGCTAGTTATTTATTAGTTTTTGTCTTCCAAAAAATACGAGGCCATGTCAAGCTTTTTTTACTAATCTCAGTATTATTACTACTCTATGCTTTAGGCAAGAAGATGCACCTTTCTTCGCTTATTATCATTCTCATTTTTGGGCTAGTAATTGGCAATATGCAGCTATTTTTCAAAGGAAAATTGAGCAAATGATTAGATTTTGAAAAAGCTAAACATATTTATGAAGACCTGCATGTCATTACGGTAGAAACAGCATTTGTTGTTCGCACCTTCTTTTTTGTAATATTTGGACTAACAATATCTTTAGCCTCCTTACTAAGCATGGAAGTAGCCCTTATTAGTGGCCTAATACTAGTATCTATCTATGTTATTCGATTTGTTTTGCTGAGGTTATTTTTAGGCAGCGATATTGTCCCTCAGCTTTATGTAGCCCCTAGAGGACTGATCACTGTTCTCTTATTTTATGCCATTCCACACGAAGCTGAAGTTGCTGCATTCGAACCAGGTATTTTATTGTTTATCATTATTGCTACTAGCCTAATCATGACTTTTGCAATGGTTTATGATAAAAAACGAACCAACAAAGCCTTAAAACAAGCTCATGGAACCCCTGTAGGCTATACAAGATGGAAGGCACCTAGCATTAGTCCTAAAAGCACTGACTAAATTTAAATTATCATACAACTATCCAAAAGGATGTTTAGCTATTAGCTAAACATCCTTTTTCTATTTCTGCTGATTTGTTGATTAGAATATATAATCATTGTTTTTTTCCTAAAATCGATCACATTTCTAAACTTATTTTCGTTACTATAGATAGCCTAAACTTAAAGTTATTGAAGCTCCCTTAACTCTTAACAAAAAAACACTTAGAATACAGTACCCAAGCCCCTTATAGATCCAGAACCATGAACTTCTCGTTTGGATTTCTCCAGTTTTTTTGGTACTTTTGTGTTTATTGAACTATTGTTTAGTCTATTATAAGCCTTGATTTTTCAAACTAAACTAACCATAATTTCACTAAACACTAAGTCAAATAATTTCCAAAATCGCTTGTAATCATATTACATAACCAATTAAAATTTATTTTTAATGAAAACAAAATTACACAATTTATGGGGACGCACCCTGCTATTCTGTATCCTATTACTAGGATTAAACAGCAATAGTTACGCCTCCCATGTAATGGGGTCAGACCTTACGTATGTTTGTGTTGCACCCAATCAATATGAGGTTACCTTACGAGTTTTTCGTGACTGTAATGGTATTGACATGCCCTCTTCCTTTTCTGTAAACTACTCTGGTTGTGGAAGTTCAGGAAGTGTTACTGTAGCCCTTGTAAGCACTACAGACATTACACCAGTTTGCCCTAGTCAAGCTAGTGCTTGTGGCGGTGGTGGCGGTCCTGTAGGAGTAGAACAGTATCTATTTAGAGGTACATTGACTGTTCCTGCAAACTGTGCCAATATCAGTTTATATGCATCTACTTGTTGTCGTAATGGTAGTATTACTAACCTTACAAGTCCAAGTAGCAACGATTTTTATATTCGTTCTCAGATCAACAATACACTAAGTGCTTGTAATAACTCACCTCAGTTTGCATCTGCACCAACACCTTTTACTTGTGTTGGTCAACCAGTTACGTTCCAACAGCTAGCTTCTGATGTAGATGGTGACAACTTGGTATATTCCCTAACTAATTGTTTACAAGGTACTGGAACTAATGTAAGTTATGCTGGTGGTTTTAGTGGAGCTAGTCCATTAACTGTCCCAGTTACTATAGATCCTAATACTGGAGAGTTAAACTTCACGCCAAATACTCCTCAAGTAGCAGCTATTTGTGTATTAGTTGAAGAATTTAGAGGCGGTGTCAAAGTTGGTGAGATTATTCGTGATATGCAGTTTGTTATTCAAAACTGTACCAACACCTTACCAACACTTTCAGGTATCGATGGAGCTCCTGGTGTCTTTGACATTGATGTTTGTGAAGGAAGCTCTCTATGTTTTGATGTAGACGCTTCTGATGTTAATGCTGGAGATGTTTTAACAGTGTCTTCTACCGGAAACTTAGCAGGTTCTACCTTCACCGTATCAGGTAGTGGAAACAATAAGACTGGAACTTTCTGCTGGACAGCCCCAATGGGTGCTGTTGGAGCACATACTTTTTCTGTATTAGTTTCAGATGGAGCATGTCCAATTCCGGGAGTCAACTCTAAAGCATATACTATAAATGTGGTACCAAATCCACATCCACCTGTTAATGCAGGTTCTAATGTCAGTATTTGTGCTGGAGATGCAACAACACTTACTGCTACCAATGTAGCTCCCACTTTTTCTTGGTCTCCTACTTTAGGCCTTGCAAGTCCATCAAATAGAATAACAGGAGCTACTCCAACAAGTACAACCAACTATACGGTTACAGCATTTTATGCAGATGGTTGTCGATCTACAGATGACGTTACAGTTACCGTCAATCCTGACCCAGTAGCCAATACTAGTCCATCTGCAGGTACTGCTTGTCCTGGTGGCAATTTTCTACTAACAGGTACTACAGACCTTGCAGGAATGACTTTTCAATGGTTTAACCCTTCTATGGGTTCTTTAGGAAGTGGTTCTGTATCTGGAACAACATCAACTAGATCTGTCACAGTTTCTTCTACACCTGGCACCTATGTTTATACCTTGCGTGTTACCAATCCTTCTACAGGTTGTAGTTCTGAAGATATAGTCACCATAGAAGTTGGGGCTCCTCCTGTACTACCTTCTTGTGTCAATATATATGTTAGAGCTGGTGGTTCATCTAGTGCAGCAGGTACACAAGCAGACCCTACAAACTTACAAGAAGCCTTAAATAGAGGGGCTTGTCAAAATGCTGTAATAAAAATGGCTACGGGTACTTATAACTTCAATAGTGCAATCAATATTCCAAGTTTAGTTACAATAGAAGGTGGTTTTGATCGCTTTAATTCTTGGAGAAAAACAAGCCAAGCTGGAGCTACAATTATTAATCGTACTACAACTAGCCCTGAAGGCTCTACAAACGCTCAACGTTTGGTTGCTTTTTATGGCAATAGTATTACAGCATTCCGTTTACAAGATCTTACCATTCGTACTTCTAATGCTAATCAATTTGGCATGTCTACTTATGGGTTACATCTAACAGCTTGCTCTAATTATGATATCGTAAGGTGTCAAATTGAACCAGGAAACGCTTTTAGAGGTCGTGCAGGCACCAATGGTGCTAGTGGTGCTAATGGTGGTCCTGGTGATGATGGGGTTAATGGTTCAGACAATGGCTGTGTCAAAGATGATGGTGGCGCAGGAGGATCTTCATCTTGTTGTAATGGTGGCCAAGGAGGCGGAAATGGATGGGGAGACTGTGGAAGTCGTAATGCAATTTCGGGTTCTCGAGGAGGTTGTAGTGGTGGTAATGGTGGAACTAGAGGTATTAATGATTGCGAAACATTTGGTTGTTCTAATGATCCCGGAGGAAGTTGTGGTAGAAAAGAAATGGATGGATGTCATGGATCCGTTGGTGCTAATGGTACTAATGGTACTAATGGAGGAATAGGAGGCTTTGGTTTTCATAGTGGTGGTTTCTGGAGTCCTGGATCCGTAGGAGGTACAGGAACTAATGGTACTAATGGACGCGGCGGCGGTGGTGGCGGTGGCGGTGGTGCCGAACGAGGAGGTGGATGTAATAATGGTTCAGGTGCTTCTGGTGGCGGTGGCGGTGGTGCTGGATGTAGAGGCCTCGCTGGCACTGGTGGTCGCGGTGGTGGTTCTTCTTATGGTGTTTACTTATATTTAAATGGTGCAAATGGTAGAATTAACCAAAGTTTTGTAGATGCTGGTGCCCTTGGTGCTGGCGGGAATGGTGGTGCTGGCGGGAATGGTGGTACTGGTGGCAATGGTGGCAATGGTGGTGCTAGTGCTTGTAATATAGGTGGTGGAGGTAATGGTGGTCGTGGAGGTAATGGTGGTCGTGGAGGTACAGGTGGTGTTGGTCGTGGAGGGCAATCCATTGATGTTTATAGAGCTAGTGGTTCATCTTTAGCTAGTCAAGTCACTACATTTAACTTAGCAGGACAAACAGTTATTACGGCTGAAAACGTAGGCTGTACAAATAGTTTCACTGACTTTGGAGCAACAGGTTCTACTACTTGGAACTTCACAGCTAATGCAACACCTCAAACTCCTTCTGGGCAGAATGTAACTACTCGATTTAATACAATAGATAGATATACAATTTCTCGTACAGGAACTACTTATGAAGGCTTCCACAATGTTTCTTTTGATGGGTCTATTACACCTGATATTGCAACAAATGCTAATCCATTAGGAGTAGATACCTTCCAATTGTGTCAAGGAGATTTTGCTACTTTCGAAAGTGTATATCCAGGTCTAACTTATGTATGGAATTTTGATGGTGCAATCACTAACCCTGGACCTACTGTTCAGATAACACCTTCTACTCAATTCAATACACCTGGTTTTTATACCATAACATTAAGATTAACTACTGACTGTTGTGGGCTTTCGCCTACTAGAACAATTTATCTATATGTAGATGAAATACCTACAGTAACTGCATCTGGATCAGGAAGTATTTGCCCTGGAGAAGATATAACATTTACCCTATCAGGTCTGTCTCCTAGTGATCATGTTATTTGGTCTCCAACTACAGATATTGTGTCTTCTACAGCTAATACAATTACAGTAAATCCGGCAACAACAACTACTTATACTGCTTCGATTTATACTCGTACAGTGGTAGGTGGTGTAGAACGTTTGAGCTGTCCTATAGATCGTAGTCTTACAGTTACGGCTAATCCAAATCCTACTCTTTCTATGGCATTGACTCAGCCAACTTGTGGCAACAATGGATCAATGACAGCAACAGAAACATCAGGAAGTGGGTTATATCATTTTGTTTGGTCTAATGGCCCTACAAGCTTCAATACAACGTCTTCTGTTAATGGTAGTATAGGAGCAGGTGTATATAGCGTGACAGCTACCAATGCATCTACAGGTTGTACTGTAACCGAGTCTAATTTCTTATTCCCAGCTCCTACTGCACCTAGTATTCTATTAGTAAATAGTACACCAGCTACCTGTGGTGTTAATAATGGTACGGCTAACGTGCTTGCATCAGGTGGTAGTGGAGGCTTTACTTATGCTTGGAGTAGTGGTGGTACTGGTACAAGTCGCACTGGTTTAGCTGCTGCAAACTATTGTGTAACAGCTACTGATATAGCAGGCTGTCAAACATCTACATGTTTTGATATTACAACTCCTGGCCCTGTTGGCATAACAATACAATCTACTACTAACTTGACTTGCCCTGATGTTCTTAATGGCTCAGCTACTGTAGAAGCAATAGGAGGTAGTGGCCCTTACACTTACCTATGGGGTGATGGTCAAACAGGAGCAACAGCTACTGGATTAGCTGCAGGTTCTATTACGGTGGTAGCTACTGATGATGGTGGTTGTACAGCTTCTACCCCTGTAGTGCTTACAGCTTCTAATGTCTTATCAACAGCACCTGCTATCACACCTATATTGGGTACGCTTTGCCCTAATACAGATGTAGTACTCAATGCAGGTACAGGTATTGCAGGTACAGGTTCTACTATAGAATGGTATAGTGGTCCTAATGGTACAGGTACTGCACTAGGAACAGGAGCATCTATTACAATAGCTCCAGCTGGCACAATGACTGTTTATGCTCGTCGAGAGGGAACTTGTAATACTACTGTAGATGCTACTGTTACACTGAATGTAAAGACATATATTTATGCACTCAATGGTGCTACAACCAATACTTATTGTGAGGATAATGCAGGCTGGCGCCACTACTTTATAGGAGATAATATTATTTTCTCTGCAAGAGGTGATTTCAGTAATGCACCTGTAGGTTTCCCTGTTGCAAGAATATTGGACAATGGAACATATTATCAAACTTCTCCTGTAGGAACTCCAGCTACTGCTTGTGCTGGTGGAACATCGCCAGGTGAAGAATGGTTTGAAATGGAACGTAGCTGGAACTTAGATATGGGTGGAGGTGCTCCAATTGGTACTTACGAAACTCGTTTTTATTATGAGCCAGCAGAACGTGCTGCTATTGAAAATGCTGCTATTGCATGGATGGGTACTTACCCTACTTGTAGTTATACTTACAAATATAATGGTGCTCTTTATCCATTAGGTTTCTATTGGTTCAAGGATGTTGCACAACCATATGCTCCCGCAACTTATGATGGCACACATTATACAAGTCCTAGTTCTTCTGGGGGTACTACTGTCAACGGCATTAACTACACTGAATGGTCTGGAATTCCTAGTTTCTCTGGTGGTACAGGAGCCGTTAAACTTGTTCCTGATCCATTACTTGCTGCTGATTGGCAATACTTTGTAGGTATTACTGATGGTCGTATTAATTACTTGGAATGGGGTACTGCTACTGAAGAGAATACATCTCACTTTGAAGTACAACGTAGTAGCGATGGAATCAACTTTGAAACAATTGGAACTGTAAAAGCAACAGGATTCAGTCAAGATCCTAGTAATTATACTTTTGATGACCTAACACCATTAAAAGGCCTAAACTATTATCGTTTACGTCTTTTAGATAATGATGGGAATGTTGATATGTCTAGTATAGTTGTTCTAGAAATTGGAACTGATGATAACGGTTATGTATTCTTCCCTAATCCTACAAATGATGTGGTACGTTACCAATTCAGTAGTGAGATAACAGAAGATATAGATATACAGGTTTTAGATGTTTTAGGTCGTAGCCTACAAACTAAACACCTTTCTGCTGTGGCTGGAACTAATCGTTTGGAAGTTTCTCTAAAAGGGTATCCAAATGGTAGCTATATTGTTCGTGCTACACACTTAGAGTCAGGAGCAGTACATACTGCTAAAATTGTAAAAAAGGAAGACTAGTTCTTAAGTCTTTTTAAAATAGAAAACGCCCTCTTAAGCCTATGACTTGAGAGGGCATTTTGTTGCCTATACTTAGGGTAAATGTTCTGTACTAAACTCAGGGTAAACGGATCTAAATAGTAAGGATTTTTTCTCTAAATTTGTGAGAGCGGGCAGCTTTATGGCGTTTTCGATTTTTGCTCATCTTGCTGTCTTCTAAATTGAGAAGGTTCATTCCTATTTTGCGGATCAACGCAAAG
>JAAEPD010000286.1 GCA_024222455.1 Aureispira sp. | reverse complement strand
TTCAAATGATGTTTTCATAATCTTATATTTTTGGTAGAATACAATTTTATGAATCTAATGAATTTACATTTATCTGGTTCCTATTTTTGTTATCAATCAATTTTTAAACATGTTCTTATTTAAAATGTATTAGCAAAGACTATATAAAATGCAAAAGAAATACACAGCAAAACTATTACTATTTGGAGAGCATACTATAATACAAGGATCGAGTGCGTTGGCTCTACCCTTTGGTGATTATTATGGAATTTGGAGTGATCAATTAAATACTGTCCCCAAAAACGACCATAGTAAATCATCTTTAGACTCACTTAAAAATATATTGGGCTACTTAAAGGGGTTGAAGAATAAGCAAGAATTGAAGAGCACTCTAAATCTAGACAAATTTGAAAAGGATATAAACTCTAACCTTTGGTTTTATTCTAATATTCCTACAGGATATGGATTAGGAAGCTCAGGAGCAGTTTGCGCTGCTATTTATGATCGCTATTGTAATACTCCAGAAAATGAGCTTACAAAACTAAAAGATGCCCTAGCTCAACTAGAAGGTTGTTTTCATGGAAGAAGTTCTGGAGTAGATCCTTTGGTTTGCTATCTTAATCAAATGTTGCTTCTAAAATCTGACAAAGAGATAACAGCACTTCCTACTCCTAATCTCTCTAATTTAACAGGTGCTGCTATATTTCTAGTGGATACTGGTGTTTCTCGCCAAACAACACCTTTGGTTAATTACTTTTTAGAACAGTCTCAGATAGAAGATTTTTACAAGAACTGTGTATTTCCTCTAAGCAAAAGTACAGATATTGCAATTACTGCATTCATGCAAAAAGATTTACCCAGCTTATTGGAGCAAACCAACATCCTCTCAGAAATTCAATATATCTATCTAAAAAAAATGATCTTACCTGAGTTTTGGGATATTTGGCAAAATGGGCTAAAAAACAATAGTTACTCTTTAAAATTATGTGGTGCTGGAGGTGGTGGATTTATACTGGGCTTCACAGCAGATTGGGAAAGAACTAAAAGGGAGTTAAGTAAACAACAACTGAAATTAGTTTTAGCACTATAGCTAGATATCCCCCCCCTAACTTAAGTTGCTATTCAAAAAAATCCCCTATGAAATATATTCATAGGGGATTTTTGATATTGAGTTCTATCCTATATCCTAATAGAATGTACTACGATTATCTTCTATAGTAGAAGTATTTCTTAATGCTTCAAAAAGTCCACTAGCAACTACTTGACCTGCACGTTGAGCTATTTCTTGTTTAGCTCTATTATAGTCAGCAGGAGCAGGAGGTGTATTTTTAGATAAAACACTAATGACATAAACACCTTCATTACCTTGAATAGCAGAAGAAACTTTGCCAGTCTCTAATTTAGATGCAACAGCAACTACTTTTGGTTCTAATCCAACATTTGTAATAAAAGAAGAAGCATAAGCTACATTGGTAGCTACTTCTGTAGGCACACCATATTTAGTATTAACATCAGCTAAAGAAGCTGCTTCGCCTAACTCTTTTTTAACTAACTCAGCTTTTTTCTTGTTTCTAACTGCACGGTCAGCCTCTGCACGAACAGCAGGATCATTAATAGTAGCTAAACCTTTTTCGCTTTTAGATACCAATGCTGGCACTACAAATTGCTTTGTATAATTCAATTCTTCGTCAGAATAGATATAAGGAAGATTTGCGATAGCTCCAGTTTCAGTAGTTTCTGAATGTGCCCATTTAATAATGTCTGCAGAAGTACTTGTCTTACCTAAACCTACAATATCATATCCATTTAGTGCTAAACCAGATGCTGTAGACACAGATAAGTTTTGAGCTTCTGCATTTGAGCGAAGTTTTTCTAAGCTAGGACTATTTGCCATAAACTCGTTTACTTTCCCATGAATAGCTTTTATAGTTTCTTCACTAGGTATAATAGGTGTAGTGATATAAGCTATTTTCACACCTCTTGAATCAGTAGTATATTGGTAACCTGTAACTTTGATTAGGTGCAAGCCAAATTGAGATTGGATAATACCTAAACTATCTTTTTCGCCTGTATGAAATACATAGCGCTCAAATTCTGGCACATACTGTCCTTTTGCAGCATAACCTAAGTCACCTGCTTTTTCTCTAGATCCATCTACACTATATTTTACTGCTGCAGAATCAAAGCTAGTTTCACCTTTTGCAATTGCTTTTTTGAGTGAATCTAATAAAGCATACTCACGTTGCAAATCTTCTTGAGTTTGCACTCTACGTAAGATATGACTAGCTCTTACTGAATCAGGTACTAAATGACTATCCAATACTTTGATTACTTTGTAATGATTCTCTGAAGCATAAGGTCCATAAACAAATCCTTTTTCAGCACTCAATAAAGTATCTCTAACTTCTTGAGGATCTGTCAACTCACTTTTTGTATAATAAATATCATCAATGAATCCGTCATTCTGGAAAATAAACATAGAATCATCTTCAGATGTTGCTTGATTTTGAAACTCTGTAGCTAAAGTCTTCATCTCTGCTTGATATTTATCCAAATCACCTTGAGTAGGAACAACATCAAAAGATACATACTCTATACTTGCAGAAGGTTCTTGTTCAAACTTTTTGCCCATAGACTTGATATAAGCTGTAAGCTCATCATCACTTACAGTTACCTTATCATTAGGAATATTTGTGTAAGGAATACGAACATAAGAAAAGCTATAGTTTGTATTCTGACGAGAATACTCAGCTTCAGCCATCCATGCTGGTGTATATAGACCTTTTTGGATTAAGTTAGTATACTTAGTAGACAAACGCTCAAATTTCACACGCTTCTCCAATTGCTTCCATGCAGGTGCAGCTTTTTTAATTTGCTCGACTTGCTCTGGTTGAAGATTTGCAGTGTTTCCATTAAATGCATCAATCTGACCTTTCAATTGATTTCTATCAACTTGTCCAGTCTGACGATTCATAAATTGATTACGAACTACTGGGCTCATTACATTGTCTGGTCCTAAAAATAGTTCTCCCATCTCTTTTGCAGTCACATCTAATCCCATTTTGCCAGTCTCTTGGTTCAAAAGTGCTTCACGAACCAATTGATTCCAAGCAATCTCACGAACTTCCTCAGAGATCATACCTGGTCTGCCCGAAAGCTCATCAGTGTATGCTTGCATTTGTGCTTGAGAGATCGTTTCTCCATTTACGGTTCCTATATCTACACCAGCTCTTCCCCCTGCATTGTTACCAGGACTAATGTCCATAAATAAAAAGCCCACTAAACCGATACCAATCAGTCCCATCATCAACCAACCAAATCGGTTGCGAATTTCTCCTAATAATGCCATTTTTTGTTTATGTTTTTATTTCTGATACTTATATGTAACGACTAAAAATAAACCCTCGACAACCTAAAAGTTATAACTAAAAGATTATCAAAGACTTAAGGTCGGCTACTCATCAAATAAACTGATGAGAAACAAACAAAATCGGCGCAAAAATACACATTTTTTTGAAATACTGTTATTTATGCCTAGTAATTTTTATTACTTATCCACTTTATACAGTTCTTCCTCGTCTACCACATTTACCTTATCTCCACTTTCTAGACGTTTAGAGATAGCATCATAAGGAGCCTTTACAATTTGTTCTCCTTGTTTAATTCCTGTTAGAAGTTGTATATGCTCATCATCTTGAATTCCTGTAGAAACTCTTGTCATAAGAACCGAATCTCCTGTTACTACAAATACATATTCTTTTAATTCTTCTTCAGTTCCTTTTTTCTTTTTCTTTTCATCCTTATCTTCTCTTGCTGTCACTGCTGCAATTGGAACCGTTAGAATATTATTTAAGGTATTGGTCCGAATTTCTGCTGAAGCAGAAAGGCCGGCTCTAAAAGGAGATTCCTCCCCTACTTTTTGCAAATCAGCATAAGAAGCAGGCAACATGAGTATACGTACCTCAAAGTTGGTTACTTGATCAGAGGTTAATTGGATAGTTCCTAAATTATTAGCTGTATTAGCAATCTGTGTCACTACACCCAAAAATTTACGATTAGGATAAGCATCTAGTTCTATATCTGCTGTATCACCTATAGAAACCATTAGGATATCACGCTCATTCACATCTACACGAATCTCTATAGAATTTAGATTAGCAATTTTCAAGATTGGAGTTCCAGCCATTTGAGCCGTTCCTACCACTTGCTCTCCTCTTTTTTTGTATAGCTTAGATACCACACCATTCATTGGGGCTCTAATAGTTGTTTGAGACAAGTTTTTGCGCTGCTCTTTTACTGTAGCTTGAGAGCTTTTAACAGTAAATTCGGTAGCTTTTATGTTTTCTTCTGCAGCATCTAAGTTGGCTTGAGTTGTTTCGAAAGTTGCCTCAGAAGCTTGAAAATCGGCCTTAGAGATTACTCCATCTTCATAGAGTTGTTTGTTGCGCTCATAAACAATCTTAGCATTCTTAAACTGTGCTTTCATCTGATCACGTTGAAACTTAGCAGCCTGTAATTGAGCCTTAGCTCCACTAGTTGCGGCTTCTGCACGTTCTACAATGGACACTAATGCTTCAGGATCGACCTTAGCTAAAATATCTCCATCTTTTACAGCCTGTCCTTCTTCTACACGTAGATCTACCAATGTTCCAGAGATATTGGAAGCGATTTCTACCTCTACAGCAGGAAACAGTTTTCCACTTGCGTACACAGTTTCTATAATTGTTCGATTTGTTGCTTCTTCGGTAGCCACTTTCCGACCTTTTTCTTCCTTATCTTTGCTCATCATCACAGCTATTATGGCCACTATAACCAAAGCTATTACTATAAACAATACAGGACTGCGTCTACGTTTTTTTGCCATTTTATTTTATTTTTTAAAAAATAATAGTTCGTGCATTTTTTACCTTTATTAATCCTCTGCTGTGGGAGCTTCCTCTACAGCCTCTTCTGTCACCTCCATTTCTACAGCAGCATCTTCGCCTACCTCAGTAGAGGTATCAGAAGTAGGTTCCTCTTTTTTATCTCTAAACATCTTAGGATAAATATAAAACACTAAATCTCCTTTTTGTTTAGCTGCCTTAGCCCAAGAATCAGTTTCAAATTTTATAGCAGACAATCCACAGGTAGGCATTTTTTGGAGAGTGGTATCTCCCAACTGGTTGGTCACCTCCATCATAGCTGGATTATGTCCAACAATCATTACACTTTGATATTTATCATCTAGCTGACCAATGATTTTCAGTAAGGTACTAGGCGAACATCTATAAATCTCCTTTTCCTCATCAATCTTATCACTATAAGCCATCTCTTTGGTCATAAACTGCACCGTCTCCTTAGTTCGTTTAGCAGAACTTGTTAAAATTAGATCTACCTCTACTCCTCTTTTTCGTAAGACTTCCCCCATCATAGCCGCATCACGCATACCTTTTTTCTTGAGTGGCCTTTCAAAATCGACCAAGCTTGGTTCCTTATGGCTCGATTTAGCATGACGAAGCAAATACAATGTTTTGGAACCATTATTAGAAGGACTAGAAGAAGCATCTCTAGCATCTTCACAAGCACCTAAAACTAGCATAACTAAAACAAGAAATATTAAACCTAATTTAGTATTCATAGTTATTTGTATTAGTCTATTTTGATTGGTCGTCCACGATAATAGTCTAATATTTTGAGCTTAAATAGATAATCGTATTTAGCTTGCAATACATTGGACTCTGATGCCAATAAAGAATTCTGAACACTGGTCAACTCAAAAGAATTCACCACCCCCAGTGTATATCGTTTTTGTGTATTTTTAACGGAAGCTCGAGTGGCTACTATTGTTTTTTCGGCAGCTTTCAAGCGTTTGGCAGCAGCTTTTACATCTGTGAGTGCTCTATAGACATCCGATTTCAACTGCGTTTCTAAGGTTTGAGTATTCAACTCAGCTGTTTTCATAGCCAATTTTGCTCTCTGTACACCTATACGAGCTTGAAAGCCATTAAAAATAGGTACTTGCACCCGAATTCCTAGATTAGTGTACAAGTTGTTGCCCAACTGCGAGAAGAAAGGCGTGACACGACCTCGCTCAGGTCTAATACTTGGAAAATCTAGACTACCAGTAACACTTCCTAAATTTAAAGGAATAGACTGATATGTTGTATCATAACCTGTGATGTCCTTAGCTGCACTCGAAAAATTGGTATTGACATTCACATAGCCTGAAACAGTAGGTTGCAAAGAGCCTTTAGCTATCTTGACACCAATTAAGGCACTCTGTTCACGCAAACGTGCTGCTACTATATTAGGTTGACTAGAACGAGCCTCATCATAAACAGTTTCCAATTCATTATTCTCTATATTCTCTGGCACCTGTACTTCTATACGTTTAGCCACAATATTTTGACCTACATCTACATTCATCAACATTTTGAGGTTGACATAAGCTAACTCTACTCCATTCTCTGCATTGACTATACTCTCCTCCTCTCTTGCCAATTGTGCCTCTAAATCAAAACGGCTATTATCTGCTACAACACCTGCCTTAATCAATTTTTGTGTCTGCTCCAATTGCGCTTGTGTTACCTTAGTTTGCTCCTTGAGTACTTCTAAATTTTCTTCTGCCAAAAGAATAGACAGATAAGCTTGAGCTACCGATAAGGCTACTGTGTTTTTGGATTGCTCTAAATCTTTTTGGCTAGCCGAAAGATCTATCTTAGTTTGTTTAATAGTATTTCGAATACGCAAACCTTGATAAATAGGGATACCTAAAGACAAGGAAACATTGGTAGATTGTGTTGTTTGATTCACAAACTCATAAGAGGTCATATCTATAGAGCGCCCTAAATTGAGACCGTGACTCAAACTTGCGTTAAGATTGGGAAATTGCGACCAAAATGCCTGTTTCTTATTCAACATTCCCTGTTGAATAGCCAACTCAGATTGCTGTACTTGCAAGCTGTGTTTCATGGCATGATTGATACAATCTTCCAAGGACCACTCTTCAGTATCTTGAGCTGTAGATAGATTAGTTGCTAAAATAATTAAGCTGAATACAAATAAATATCTTAATTTCATTCTTGTTGTAATTTTTTAATAGTTCTTCTCTACGAAACTATAACCACAAACGAAGATACAATGTTTTCTGTTTTCTCACACGAATATTATATGAAAGAGGCTCTAAAAGAGGCTCAAAAGGCATATGAAGCCGACGAAGTGCCTGTTGGGGCTGTTGTAGTTTGCCAAAATAAAATCATTGCACGGAGTCATAACCAAACAGAACGCTTACAAGATGTTACGGCTCATGCCGAACTTTTGGCAGTAACTGCTGCGGCTGATTATTTGGGCAACAAGTACCTACAACAATGCACCTTGTATGTCACCTTAGAACCTTGTGTGATGTGTGCTGGTGCATTATCTTGGGCTCAGTTGGGTAGCTTAGTTTATGGTGCTTCTGATGAGAAACGTGGTTACCACGAACAGGCTCCTAAGGCATTACACCCTAAAACAACTATCTTGTATGGGGTATTAGAATTAGAATGTAAACATTTGATGAAGAGTTTTTTTAAGAAGAAGAGGAAATAATAATATTAGTGGGTAGTACGCTTCGCTTTTAGTAGTCAGGTGTTAGACATTATTAGATTTTTTTTCTTTTAGCACATTAACAGTTTTTAAGTTAAGGTGCGTTAAGTTGTTTTTAAAGGCTATTAAAATTAAAGCTGCTTCTATAAAGTATTCTACATTAGAGTATTCTAACTACTTATCTAACCTGAATACTATGAAAACAGTAATTATTCTTTGTTTTTTATCACTTGTTTTTCAGGGATGTTTAGTCAGTTCATTAGTTAGACCCAAATTGACTGGTTATATCTATGATTATAATAATTGCCAGCCGCTTGACAGTTGCAAAGTTGGAGAAGTTATTACCGATTCTACAGGCTACTTTTGTCTCAAAGAAAAACGAGGAGTTGGTTTTGCAATGATTGCTCTTGAAGCTCCGCCTGTTGTGATACATGAAGTTGTTCAAAAAAAAGGATATGTTGAAGATCGCATTGAAATATTTGGGAAGTGGGCAGGTTTTAGCCCCAAAGGAACACACTGGAAATGCGATACAATTTTCTTAAAAAAACAATAGCTAATTAAAGTCATGCTCAATACTGTTTACCAACTTAGTTTTTTCCGAGCAAAGCAACTCTTTCGAGTAATGAAAGATTTGGGAGTTGTTTTGCTATTGCTAATGCTGCCTTTATTGACAGTATTGGTACTTAGAGTATTGGAGCTCCTAAGCACCCAAAATCCATTTTTAGTTGCAGGACTTATTGTATTCAGTTTGTTGAGTATGCATTTTGTCCGACAGGATATTGGGCTGTTGAAGCTACTCAAAGCACCTTTGCCTGTTTTGTTTTTCACGGAATATAGCCTTGCTTTGCTACCTTTTAGCCTAACTGTAGTCTTTTTGGGCAATTGGTGGACACCTATATATATGCATGCAGGGCTTTTGTTGGTATCCCTTTTACCTGCTTCTTTGTACAAAAAAACGACTCAAAAACGCTCTTGGCTTGCTCTAGAATGGATTCCTTTAGGGCTGTTTGAATGGCGTAGTGGCTTTCGTAAATATTGGGGACTGATTGCTTTTATGTATATACTAGGTTTCATTTTACCCCATTTTATGGGTACTCTGTTTATTGTGGTATTTCTGTTGACAATGACTTTTACGAGTTTTTTTGAAAACCTGGAAAGCAAAGAATTGATAGAGATTCTTAATGATAAAAACCAACTCTTGACTCAAAAGGCTTGGATGATGACACGTAGCTTCCATTTATTCCTGCTACCTCATTATATACTGTTCCTTATTTTTCATTCACAATATTGGTATTTACTGTTATTGCTAATGATTGTAACACAGCTTATCTTGCTGTTTAGCTTATGTTATAAATATACTAGTTATCGGCCCGATAGTCAGCGGATTTATATGCAAATACCTTTGGCTTTTTATGCTGCATCTATGCTAATTCCTTTTTTGCAACCTTTGGGTATTATTATGGTCATCTATTTTTGGCGAAAAGCTCAACGAAACCTATTTATGATTTATGCTTAGTATCAAAGATTTAAAAGTCTCTTATGGCTCTCAAGAAGTACTCAAAGGCTTGAATTTAGAATTCAAACCAGGTGAAGTGCATGGTATATTGGGAATGAATGGAGCTGGCAAAAGCACCTTTTTTCATACGCTTTATGGCACCAAAGGCATAGATAGTGGAGAATGTCATTACAATGGCGATTGGGTAAACTATAGGGATATTGGGCTTCTAGAAACTCGTCCTTATTTTTATCCTTACATGAAGGGAAAAGAGTACATCCAATTGCTCACTATGCACAATCCTAAGTTTGATATTGAGGGTTGGAATCAACTCTTTGAGCTGCCGCTCAATCAACTGATTGATAATTATTCTACAGGCATGAAAAAGAAGGTGGCTTTTATGGGGATGTTGGCCTTAGATCGACCTATTCTCATTTTGGATGAACCTTTTAATGGGGTTGACTTAGAGAGCAACGAAAAAATCATTCAGATTCTCACTCACCTCAAAAAACAGAATAAGATCATCCTTCTCTCTTCTCATATTATACAAGCTCTAGCAGATGTGGCTGATAAAATTAGCTACCTGAAAGATGGTAAAATTGTTCAAACCTATACTCAAGAAGATTTTGGGCAGTTGCATCAGTTGATTAGTGAAATGGTGAAGCTGGATGTGGATGAGAAGATTCAACATTTATTAGATTAGATTCTATAAGACGAGGCACTAGAAGTACCTCGCTGTGGTATTTTTAATACAATCATTTTAAAATTGCTGGCTTTATGAAAATTCACTTGTTGCTTATTGGGCTTTGGCTCAATATGGGGCTTTGCTATGCCCAAAATCAAAAAATTGGTGTGGTCGATATGGATATGCTATTAGAGGCTTTACCCGAAAAGGATAGTTTGACTGCTATGGTTAGACAATTTGCAAAAACTTGTGAAAAAGGATTGAGACAAAAAGAACAGTTGATTGGAATGTATTATCAAAAAGTAATGCAAGAGGCTCAAAGCAGTTGCCATAGAACTCCTGATTATTACAAAACTCAAGAAAAAAAACTCCAAACAATGCAGTCAGAGCTTCAAGCATTAGCACTTACAGCAGATTCCACCTTGCAGGTTGTAGAAACAACTTTTATAGATTATATGGATCTCCAAATAGAATTAGTTTGTCAAGAAGTAGGAAAAGAACAAGGCTATCAATTTATTCTAAAAAAGAAAGACTGCCTGTTCTATAATCTGAATTTAAGTATAACTGAACTAATTTTACAAGAGTTGAAACATCGAGATAAAGCAGTAATTGGTCAGCAACTTGAAACTTATCAAAAACAGTTGGATTTATCTATTCGCAATCTGTTTAACTATTAATTCTAAACAAATATTTGTATTTTTATATAAAACCTTGCGTCTTTTTTAGGGTAACTGCGTCTATGTTTTAAATTAAGAGTCTAAGCTAAAAACAATTAAGCAAATGAGTAGTAATATAACCACTATTTGGAGTCAATTACAGGAGAAGTTAAGACAGTTTATTAGCTCTCGTATAGAGGATAAAACTGCTGTGGATGATATTTTGCAGGATGTGTTCATCAAGTTGCAAACTCAAATCCATAAGCTTAAAAATACCGAAAAAACGACTTCTTGGATTTACCAGATTACAAGAAATACAATTACAGATTACCACAGACAGCAACAAAAAGATCGTAATGCTCAAGACCAACTCCTCGTTTCGGCAATTAGTGATCGAAGAGATATCACTGAAGAGTTTGCCTTATGTGTTATTCCAATGATAGAGTCACTGCCTGATCCTTATAGAGATGCTGTTCATATGACGGAGATAGAAGGAATCTCTCAAAAAGAGCTAGCTAAACGTTTGGGTATTTCTTATTCAGGGGCAAAATCTAGGGTACAACGAGGGCGAGAAAAGTTGAAAGAAATATTGTTGGCTTGTTGTGACATTCAAACCGATCAATATGGCAATGTAATAGACTATCAACCAAAGTGCTATAATTGTAGTACAGATGATTTTTTGTCTAACTAAACCGATTAATCACTGTCTAAAAAGGGATAAAATTAAAGCAATTAAACTTTTTTTTGGAAAATAGTTTTGTTTTTAAATATAGTTTTATACCTTTGAATCAATCGAAAAGTTAAGATTTTTGTAGTTGATGCTTTACTTAACTTTTTAGAATTTAATTGATTGATTTTTGGTGATTAGAAGGTTTGTTAAACAACGTTTAATAAACCTTTTTTTTATGTCCTTGAGTGAACAATCTATCTGAACTACTTCTTAGATTTTTTTAGTTTAGCACCTTTTCCTCCCGCTCTCTGTATTGTTTTTTTATCAAAAATATACACTTCATCTGTCATATATCTATATGCAGGACTTGTCGCAAACTTAGTCACCATTCTAAACTTGTTGGCTTGGTCATTCTTGGCGTTGTACGTCAATTCTTTTTCACCATATTTTATAAGAATAGTGGATACAGAATCTTTAGCTCCTGCACAATGGTAAAATCGAGCAGGTTCTGTATTTTTTAGGCTATCTATCATTTGAGGAGTAGCTGTCTGATAGAGTTTTTGGCGAGCATCCACTTCTGCTAATCCAGCCTCACCATCAGGCCAAAAAACTAAAGTCTCGTCCATATTGAGCAATATTCTTTTTATCTTCTTGAACCCTTGCCCTTTTCTATAACTTTGAATAACAAAATGTATCCCTTCTTTCAAGGTAGTATCCACAATCTCCTCAACAGTATAGTCTGTAATCTGGTATTTACTATTGAGCAAGACTTTGGAGCTGCCCGATTTTTTCCAAGTTCCAGTTACTTTTAGTTGTGTCCACTCTTGTTGTTGTGTGTACACAAAACTTCCATCACCTTTTAGTTCTAAACGTTCATTCTTGCCTTTAGACTTATCATCATACTTGTATATCCCGGCTTGTGCTGCAGACCAAGTTGACAAACAGATTAATAGTAATAGGGATAATAAATAACGCATGATAGTAAATTTCGGATTTTAAATAAAGTGATTGGCATCTATTTACTAGGGTGAAAACTATGCCAACTTTCTAACATTCAGTTGAATACTACGAAGATTGATCCATACAAATCCTGCACAAAATAATAGCCCAACACCCCAAACCCAAATACTAGGGAAAGAGGATAACTCATAGCCTTGTTCTGTAAGGACATTTGTAATAAAAAACTTGGCAGGAACCAATACTCCAAAAACACTAAGAACTACAATCCCAAACAACTTAAATAGCCTAGAGGCCAATGTTCTTGCAATCATTCTATCACTGTACCCCAACTGTATCAACAACTGAATATCTTGACTCGCTTGGGCAATCAATAATTGAAAATTGAGCATAAAGACTAATAAAGATAAGCCTACTATAATAATTCCGATTGCCAACATCAGCAAAACCAATATATCTAAAGCCGTTTTGAGCTCTCCTCCTATCAGTCCACCTCTACTGACCTCATAACCTTTTTCATCTAAAAACTGATTGAGTGATTGATTGTAGGGATTGTCAGTAGCAACGACTAATTGGGTGGTTGGTTTTTTATTTTCGCCAAACTCTTTATTGGCATAATCCATAAACTCTTTGGGCACCAAAATAGAGTTCACATTGCGAGAAAGGTCATAGATATAACCTTTGAATATTTTCCGTTTTCCATTGCCTTCTACCACTATCTGAAAATCGACCATAGCAATGGTGCTTACAGATAAACGTGGAAGTCCCTGGCTAGGAGCAAAACCAAAATTATAGAGTGTCAGGTAGTCACTGGAAAGTACAATAGGCACCTCATCATGCTCTCCTTGCCATCTAAAATCGACGGTATCTTCTAAACCCAAAAAATGATCGGGTACTGATTGAAAAAAGAGGTCAGTATAGAAGTTGAGCATATTGCTAGAGATCGCTGCCTTAAACTGATTGGAGGTAAACTCTCCTAAATCGCTAATAAAAGGTTTTTCGGCAACCTCTTTCACCTCTGCATCGCTAAAATGCAGGGGTTCCCCCAAGTGTTTTTCAAACTGCTTGTTGAGCACCAAAAAATTAGTGTCTCTTGCTCCCTTTATCAGTATTTGCATATCCAAATACATCTGAAGGGCAAATAACAGCAAAAACAAGCCTATAAAAACGCCTACTGATGCTCCTACAACCTGCCACCGACTTCTATTTTTCCAAAGAATTTGATGCAACATGCATTAGACGGATTACAGGTAACGTCGACGCACCAATTTTACAAAATCTTTAGCTACAGCCTTCTTCAATTTTCCTAACCAGCCAAATTTTTCTACCAATTCTTTTTCCATATAAAGACGAACCTCATCAAAATTGGCCATTGGTTGGTTAAATGCATCAATAGCACCCTTAAAATCGTTTGCACTCCCTCCGAACAACTCATTAATAAACAAGAATTTCTCATTCAAGCCTAACGCTTTGCTCAAATCTTTGATTGGGGAAGCACTTAGTTTTTGCGATAAATCAGTTGCTTCTTTAAATAGGAATAACTCTTCGTATTCTTCATTGAACCCACCAGTAGCAGCTACTTCTTTAGGAGCTTCTTCTTTTTTAGGTGGTGTTGGTTCTTTCTTTACTATAGGTTTTACCTCTTTTACTACAGGCTTCACCTTTGGCGTTTCTACCTTTTTAGGAGCCTCTTCTTTCTTGATCGGCTTTGGCTCTTCCTTTACTATAGGTTTTATCTCTTTTACTACAGGTTTTACCTTTGGCGTTTCTACCTTTTTAGGAGCCTCTTCTTTCTTGATTGGCTTTGGCTCTTCCTTTTTCGTTACAGGAGTTGTTTTTGGTGCTACTGCATCCTCTGTATTTGTAAATACTAGTTTAGGACGTTTCTTTACCGTCACAGTTTTAGTTACAGTCTCCACAGGAGCTTCTGAAACCTTAGGTGTTTCCTTAACTACTTCTTTAGGAGCCTCTACAACTGCCTCTTGAAAAAATACATCATACAAATCTCGGATATACACCATCATTGCATCACGTTCTATATTAGAAACCTGCCCATTTTGAGCTATATATTCATAATATCGATTAATCTTATCTAATTTTGTCTTGAATTTTATTAGATCCATTTTGTCTTTATTTATGCTATTATACTATTCTTATATTATATATAACTGTCTAAGTTGCCTGAATATATCTTATTGATTTATTTTAAATAATACTATAAAGGTAATCTATATTATTAAAATAAAAACATATCTCCTCAGCCCTTTAACTTTATTTTTAACCGTCACAAAACAAAGTTTTAAAAAATTTTTAAAATTGCTTTTTTAGTTTATATTTGTAATATCAGTTTTTTGATAAAACTAATCCATAGAACCTAACTCTATGACCCCAAATGAGCATACAAAGTTATTAAACGAACTTAAGAATACAAAAAAAGGCTTAGAAGACCTAAAACGAGAAAACTATATTTTGAGCGAACAGCTTAAAATGAAGAGCAACCACTTGCATCTTATACTAATGCATACTCCCGTTTTGCTTTTTAGCGTCACTCCTCAAGGTTTCATAGAACTGTCTATTGGTAATGGTTTAGAACACTATAAGATTAATGCTGCTACTTATATTGGTCAGTTTGCAAGCGAAGTTTTTCAACATAACCCAGAATTGCTTCAAGCAATAGAAAAGGGTAAAAAAGGAGAAGCTCTTCACCTAAAAACATCCTTTCTCCAACTTTCTAATATTCCAATCTCCATAGAACCCATCTTTGATGAAGATAAGAAGGTTACACACATTTATATTATATCCTATGTTTGCTAAAAAGGCCCCCTAAATTAGGAAGCCTTCAATATAACGTATAGATAGTATAACTTATTTCTTGTTGGAAAACACATGCCGCTCAGCATGATAAGAAGAACGCACTAATGGCCCACTCTCTACAAAATCAAAGCCCTTCTCCATTCCAATTTCTTCATATTCTTTAAATAGATCAGGATGAACATATTCAGCTACATCTAAATGCATTTTGGTTGGTTGTAGATACTGTCCAATAGTCAACACATCGCAGCCATGTTCTAACAAATCATCCATTAGCTGTATTACATCCTCTTTAGTTTCTCCGAGCCCTACCATTATACCAGATTTCGTGCGTTTACCATAATCCTTGGTACGCTTTATTTGCTCTAAGCTTCGTTGGTACTTAGCTTGAGGGCGAACTTTTCGGTATAAAGCTTTTACTGTTTCCATATTGTGAGAAACAACCTCCTGACCAGCGCTAATCATAGTTTCTAATGCCTCCCATTTGGATCTAACATCAGGAATTAATGTTTCTATCGTAGTTTGTGGAGAAAGCTCTTTCACTAACTTGACCGTTTCGTGCCAAATAGCAGCCCCTTTGTCTTTTCGTTCATCTCTATTGACAGAAGTTATCACAGCATGTTTTACCCCCATTAGTTGAATAGCTTCTGCTACACGACGAGGTTCATCCTCATCGTATTCAGGTGGGCGACCTGTGGCTACTGCACAAAAAGAGCAAGAACGTGTGCACACATTTCCCAAAATCATAAATGTAGCAGTGCCTTCACCCCAACATTCACCCATATTGGGGCAATGTCCACTTTGGCAAATGGTATGCAACTTATTGTCATTGACAATCTTACTTACTTTTCTGTATTCCTCTCCTATTGGCAATTTCACACGCAACCAACTTGGTTTCTTTCTGCGTTCTGGTTTGTCATTATTGACTACAGGAAGTTCTATCAACATAGTATTTTGCTTATTTTATGCTCAAACTATTAATATTCTTATACCTACCTAAAACAACTCCGTACTAGGTTCGGTTCATTGATAGCACAAAGATACTAATAGTAATTACAAAAATGGGTATAGTAAAGCTCATTTATCCCCAACTAAAATTACCAACGTTTTCCTAAATGAACATTAACAAAAATATTAAAGAAGACAGGTGCATGGTCATGCAATATCATGATGGGTATTTTGCGAAAATAAAAGTCAGTATTGATACCAACTTCTACTGCTTTTACTATCTCGTCCATAGCTCCCCAATCTAGTAATAGGGACACTTTGGCATAACCTCCTAAGATCGGAGTTATTTCATTCCAACCATAAGCAGCTCCTGATTCACCATCAACTAACTGCGGAGACAAAAATTTGTCTACATTGTTTTCAGAAAAAGCTTCTGAACGAATTTTAGTGGAACCTCCATCTGTACGATAAATCAAATCTAAATAATAGGGTTTAATCATACCTACTGAAATTCCTCCTCCATAGCAGAGTGCTAAGGAAAGTGCCTTGCGGTTACGTTTATCTGAGAAATAGTATTTTTCGCCATAGCCCAATTTAAAATAATAAAAGCTATTTCGTTTTCCATAAATAAATGACTTAGAGGTTCCTCCTGTTATAGATAGTGTTTCAAAGTTTTGCTTGCGTTCTTTAGCATCCTTTTGTCCACCAAAACCTATTTGAAAAGCCATTGTTCTACGCCAATTTCGGATAATGGCATAGGTAATACCTACTTGAAAGCCTCTAGTATGAAGACCTCCTTGTGCATATAGCTCATTTCTTACTGGAAGTTTTTCTTGTTTTTCTGACTGTGCCCACATGCTTTGAGCAGCCATCCCGATTAGAATAATTAGTAGTATATTTCGCATAGTCTATTGTATAATTTATGCCTTATTGCCATTCTCTCCTCTTACCCAACTCCCATTCTCCCTAACATACAATAAGCAAACATGAGGTAAAACCTAAAAAAACTATAAAAAGCTATAAATCATAGACTTTAAATAGCAATTACCTTTTAGAGACAAAGCCCAAACTTAGAGTTCTAATTTTAGCAGTCTTATTATAAAAGTACAAATTTATGTACAGATTATCAAATAGCCAAAACTTAGCTTTATACATTGTCCCAATTTGTCCATCAATTATGTAGATTGATTACATTTCTGAAAAATATCAACAAAAAAATGAAACTAGTAATAGAGTGATATAAATATATTTCATTACTTTTGTTAATTATAATGATCTTAACTGAAAAAAGTTTAAAAAAATAAACTATTCATTATCAGTAATTTTAGAACGGTTTTTATTAGATATTGGTTAATATATTTATGGCAAAAAAGAAAAAGCAACAACTATCACTCAAACTCGGTATTAAAGATGAGCGTTTCCCAAAATTGGTTGGGTTACTTTGCTTATTTTTAACTCTTTATTTATTCATTGCTTTCACCTCCTATATTTTCACATGGAAGGCTGACATGGATAAAGCCTATTGGGGAATATTGCTAACGCCCCAAGATATGAACAATTGGCTAGGGCGCTTGGGAGCTGTTATATCACATCAATTTTTCTATTGGGGATTTGGTTTTTCCTCATTTATCTTTGTGTTTTTACTGTTCACTACAGGTATGAGCCTAATAGTAGGCACTCCTATCAAAAAACTAATTCCTGTATACAAAAAAGGCTTTGTCACTATTCTTTGGACGAGTTTTCTTTTAGCCTTTTTGTTCCAATCTTCCGAATTTCCTTGGGGAGGAGCTTTTGGGGCTACCTTAATTGGCAAACTAAGTTCTTTTGTAGGCACAGCAGGTATTATAGGTATCCTATTTTTTGCAATGCTAGGCTTTTTAGTTTGGAGCAAAAACCCCAATTTCAATGAATGGACCACCGAAAAAATATTGGATTCACTCAAGCCTAAAAACATATTAGAATCCCTAAGAAGTATTATTGACCCAAATGTAAGAAAGCCCAAAACAGCGGAAGCCACTACAAACAATTCCAAAACGGAAACAACAAATATAGTACAAACACTTCGCCCTAAGAATACTCAAATGGCCATGAATACTCATGCGACCAAAAATAATACTGATTTTCCAGAAAACGAAAATACCAATCTAGACGAAGATCCGCCTAATACTTTAGAAACAAGCTCTCGAAAAGAGTTAGAAGAGAAAGTCAAAAAACTCACAAAAAATCAATTATCACTCAATCTAGACTCAGAGGCAAAACTAGCAGCAGAGAAGCAAAAAACATCTAAAGATGGTGAGTTAGATATTGAAATCAATAAACAAGGGGATAAGTTAGATTTATCTATTACCGCAGAAAATCAGAACCATGTAGAACCTTATGATCCTACGCTAGAACTGCCTCGTTATGAGAACCCCGTTCTAGATTTATTAGAAGACTATGATGATCAAAAACCTATGATTGATCGGGCTGAATTAGAAGCCAACAAAGATCAGATTATAGAAACATTGCTCAACTATAAGATAGAAATCGTAAACATCAAGGCTACAATTGGGCCTACTGTTACACTCTACGAGATTGTACCTGCCCCTGGTGTTCGTATATCAAAAATCAAAAACTTAGAGGATGATATAGCTTTGAGTTTGGCAGCTTTGGGTATTCGTATTATTGCACCAATTCCAGGTAAAGGAACCATTGGTATTGAGGTACCTAACCGCAACAAGCAGATCGTTTCGCTCAAAGAGGTATTGGCTTCACCTAAGTATAAAAATGCTAAAATGGACTTGCCTATTGCTTTAGGTAAAACCATTTCGAATGAAGTATTTGTGGCAGATTTAGCCAAAATGCCTCACTTACTCATAGCAGGGGCAACAGGTCAAGGTAAATCTGTTGGGGTGAATGCGATTATAATGAGTTTGCTATATAAGAAGCATCCTTCTCAACTCAAACTGATTCTAATTGATCCTAAGAAGGTAGAACTTTCGTTGTATAATATGATTACAGCTCACTATTTAGGCTCGTTGCCTGATGAAGAAGAGGCTATTGTTACAGATGTTAGTAAGGTAGTTCAAACCTTGTACTCTCTAACCATAGAGATGGATGAGCGTTATAATCTACTCAAGAAAGCTAGCGTTCGTAACCTAAAAGAGTATAATCAGAAGTTTGTATCTCGTAGATTGAATCCAGAAAAAGGGCATAGATTCCTACCTTATATAGTACTTATTATAGATGAGTTTGCCGATTTGATTATGACTGCAGGTAAAGAAGTTGAGTTGCCTATAGCTCGTTTAGCTCAGTTGGCTCGTGCCGTTGGTATTCACTTAATTATTGCTACACAACGACCATCTGTAAACATTATTACAGGTATTATCAAAGCCAACTTCCCTGCTCGTTTAGCCTTCAAAGTAACATCTAAAATTGACTCTCGTACCATTTTAGACGGTGGTGGAGCAGAACAATTGATTGGTCGTGGTGATATGCTACTTTCTACAGGTAGCGATTTAGTACGAATACAGTGTGCATTTGTAGATACTCCTGAGGTTGACCGTGTTATCCAACATATTGCAGATCAACCAGGTTATCCTCAGCCATTCTTATTGCCTGCTTATGGTGCTGATCCTGATGAGAAGGAAGATAAAATGAATCAAGTCTTATTAGATCTTGATGACTATTTTGAAGATGCTGCTCGTTTGGTGGTTATCAATCAACAAGGTTCTACCTCTATGATTCAACGTCGTCTAAAACTAGGTTATAACCGAGCTGGGCGGATTATGGATCAACTAGAACATGCTGGCATTGTGGGCTCTAGTCAAGGGAGTAAGGCGAGAGAGGTATTTATAGTAGATGAAATAGAGCTGGAACGCTTCTTAGAGGAATTGCGCAAAAAGAAAAAAAGCTTAATGTTTAAATAAATATTTTGCTTAAAAAAGATAGAGTTTGTTCCAAATTAGGTTTATCAGCTAATTTGGAACATTTTTATATTATAGATAGCCTAACTCATGTACAACTCATTTCATACACTCTTTTCTTTTTCTAAGATAGCCTCTTATACCTTTTCCTCCATTTTCTTAATAAGAAGAGATTTAAAAACTAAAAGTTAAAATAAAAAAGTGGTTCGTAATGTTTAGTTTAAAAGTGACGAAACTTTTGAGCACTAAACAAAATACGAACCATGAACAAGTTAGTAATAAATAAATATTTTGTCAACTATATT
>JAAEPD010000285.1 GCA_024222455.1 Aureispira sp. | reverse complement strand
TAATACTTTGTTCGTTCAACTCTAAAATCTTTTACCTTTGAAAAATACTCTAATACCTTAGATAAGTAGTTTGGTTCCATCTTTTGAACATCAAGATACTAAATCTTTTTTTTCTCTTATTTAGATGCGTTTGCCCTGGTACTAAACTCATATTTAACTCTATTTCTAAATTTTTTTTAAACAAAAACCAAATATCCTTGTTCCTAGAATATCAAAATAACAAAGGGGTTCTAACCCCTTATAAATAAATTACTAATTGGTATTATCAATGGACTCAAAAAAACAAATAGACATTATCGGTTCAGGTTTTTCTAGCTTAGTTGCAGCTTGTTTTTTAGCAAAAAACGGTTATGCAGTAGATGTCTACGAAAAAAATGAGATGGTTGGAGGTCGTGCACGTATATTCAAGGCTGATGGCTTTACCTTTGATATGGGGCCTTCTTGGTATTGGATGCCTGAATTAGTAGATAAGGTTTTTGAAGAATTGGGAGAAAAACGTGAAGATTATCTTGATTTGCATCGTCTGAACCCATCATACAAAGTATTTTGGAATGACAAAACGAGTACAAATATCCCTGCTAATATAGACGAGTTATATCAAGTATTTGAAGAATTGGAAGAAAATGGAGGTGCCAAACTGAAACGTTTCTTGGAGGATGCACAGGTGAAATATAAAGTAGGAACTGAGCGATTCATGGAGAAATCTGGGCTTAAATGGCTAGAATTGATAGATAAGGAAGCTATTAAGAATTTTTTCAAATTGGATTTATTTAAATCTGTAGAGAAGGATGTTTGCAACCGTTTCAGCTCACACAAAGCACGATCAATTCTACGATTCCCTGTTTTATTTTTAGGTGAAATGCCTCAGCGAATTCCCTCTCTGTATACCTTGATGAACTATGCAGATTTGAAACTAGGTACTTGGTATCCCAAAGGTGGTATGCATCAATTAGCTCTAGCTTTAAAGAAAATAGCAACTAAACATGGAGCAAAGTTTCATCTTAATACGCCTATAACAGGCTTTGAATGTGCTGAAGGTAAAATCAAGAAAATTAATTTCTCAGAGGGCTCTAAAGAAGTTGAACAAGTAGTTGCGGGGGCAGATTATAATTTTGTAGAGCAGCAGCTTATCCCCAAAGAATACAGAAGATATAGTCCTGAATATTGGGACAAACGTAAAATGGCTCCTAGTTCCTTGATTTATTTTTTGGGTGTCAACAAAAAATTAGCAAATGTAGAGCACCATAACCTCTTTTTTGATGAGGATTTGATGGCTCATGGCGCTCAGATTTATGATAAACCAGAGTGGCCAGATAATCCCTTATTTTATGCTTGTGTAACCTCTAAAACGGAGGAAAGAGTAGCACCAGAAGGCTATGAAAATCTCTTTTTACTAATGCCTTTGGCTCCTGGTATTGAAGACAGTGAGGAGCATCGATCAAAATACCTTGATATTATGATTGAGCGAATGGAAAAACAGACAGGGCAATCTATTCGAGAGCACTTGGTTTATCAAAGGTCTTATTGCATAAATGATTTTAAGAAAGATTATAACTCTTATAAAGGCAATGCTTATGGGTTGGCGAATACCTTGTCGCAAACAGCCAATCTAAAACCTAAAATAACATCAAAGCTTAGCAATCTTATTTTTTGTGGGCAATTGACAGTTCCGGGGCCAGGAGTTCCTCCTGCCTTGATCTCTGGAAAAATTGCTGCAAAACTGACAATGCAAAAAATTTCAAAAGGCTAACTGTTAACTTTATTTCCTAAACACAAATTACTATCTGTATGAACAATCAAGCTCAAGAAAATAAATCCTTGTTTGATGAATTATCAAATGCAGCTTCGCTGAATGTCACTAAAATATATAGCACCTCTTTTTATAAAAGTGTATCTACTCTAGACAGCAGTATTCAAGGGGATATTCATGCTATCTATGGTATGGTTCGATTTGCGGATGAGATTGTAGATTCTTTTCACGGCTTTTCCAAATCTGAATTATTAGCAGAATTTAAAGCTGATACCTACAAAGCCATAGAGCGAGGTATTTCACTAAATGCAGTGCTCAATTCTTTTCAAGCAACAGTTCGAAAACATCAAATCGACTTAACTTTGATTGAAAAGTTTTTTAACTCTATGGAAATGGATCTTAATCCTATTGAGTATACCCAAGAACTTTATGAAGAGTATATTTTAGGTTCTGCCGAAGTTGTTGGTTTGATGTGTCTAAAAGTTTTTGTGCATGGAGATGAAGATGAATATCAACGATTGAAACCCTTTGCTATGAAATTGGGTTCTGCTTTTCAAAAGATCAATTTCCTAAGAGATTTGAAAGATGATTGGGGAGATTTGGGGCGCTTATATTTTCCTTTGGTGGGCAAAGAAGGCTTGACACTAGAAAACAAATTAGCGATTGAAAAAGAAATTGAAGCAGAATTTTTAGAAGCTTATGAAGGTGTTCTTTTATTGCCTAAAAGTGCTCGATTTGGAGTTTACGTAGCTTATACCTATTACTATAATTTGCTCAAAAAGATCAAATCCAAAACAGTAAAAGATTTAATGTCGCAACGTGTTCGTATACCTAATGCGTCAAAGTATATGCTCTACCTAAAATCTTATCTAAAACATTCTTTTAACCTTTTATAGTCGACTTCAAATCCTATTTCTGAAGTATTTACACCATTTTTTTGTCGTAAAAAAATCTAATGGCCAATATAAAAACACAAGCATATCAGCCCCAATTATTCTTAGGGATTCTGATTCTTTTCCACTTAATTGGACTGGGCTTGTTCTTGTATCCTAATGGATTACAACAACTATCAGGACTAAACATGCTGCTATGTGCAACCTTGGTTTTTTTAGCTGCCAAACATAAAAGTATAGAAGGTAAGCTCTTGGGGGGAATTATATTGGGTGGTTTTCTGATAGAGGCTGTAGGTGTCAATACTGGCTACTTATTTGGCAACTATGAGTACGGTAAGGAATTGGGATTCAAGCTTTTTGGTGTACCTGTAGTTTTAGGACTAAACTGGTACTGTGTTATTGCAGCCTCTTCTCATATTGTGCTAAAGCATTTTGAACAAAAAAGCCTAGTAATACAAATACTAATAGCTGCCTCTTTGACCGTAATATTAGATTATTTGATAGAACCCGTTGCCATGGCCTATGACTTTTGGTCTTGGGAAGGAGGTGTCATTCCCTTATATAATTATATCTGTTGGTTTGTTTTTTCGTTGATGTTTACTGGCTTTTATCTCTGGCAACAACGACAGTTTAACGCAATTGCTTATGCCTTGTACTGGGTCTGGGCTGCTTTCTTTCTGATTTTGAATTTGATTTAATCTTGGTGCTTTTCAAGGTTCCTATATCTTACATTTATAGACTCAAAAAAATGGAAACTCTTTATTTTATAATTGCTGTAGTTGGTGCTTTTTGTGGAATGGAATTCATGGCTTGGTTTACACATAAGTATATCATGCACGGAATTTTGTGGTATTTACATGAAGATCATCATCAGCCAAATCCTAACACATTTTTTGAAAAAAATGATGCTTTCTTTTTGGTTTATGCTATTCCAAGTTGGCTATGTATTATGTTAGGAATAATGTATAATTATCCTATAGCTGTAGGAATTGGTTTTGGTATTATGGCCTATGGATTAGTTTATTTTTTAGTACATGATGTCCTCATCCATCGTCGATTCAAATGGTTTGACAAGATTCAATCTCCCTATTTCAAAGCCTTGCGCAAAGCGCATAAAATTCATCACAAGAACCGTTTCAAAGAGCAAGGATCTTGCTTTGGATTACTTGTAGTACCTCGTCATTTTCATAAAAAAAGTAAAAAGCATGGGTAATTTGTATTTATGCTTGGATTTGGGCGTTATTCTTTTTCCCTTTTTATTAAGTTTTGACAAGAAGGTGCATTATGTTTCGGATTGGCCCAAGGTCGCTTTGGCTATGTTGTTAGTTGGTTCTGCATTCATAATACACGATTACTACTTTACAGAAATAGGTGTTTGGGGTTTTACGCCTGAATTCCTAACAGGGTTTTACCTTCTAAACTTGCCAATAGAAGAGGTTTTATTTTTTGTCGTTGTACCTTTTGCCTGTTTGTTTATACACCAATGTGTCGAAGCGTATGCTAAACAATACAAATTTAAGACTTTCAATTTTATTTTCTATTGCCTAATGGCCTGCTATGCTCTATTCGTATTAGCATTTGGCATGGGTAAGATGTATTCTTGGATGGTCAGTATAGCAGCAATAATAACGCTTGTCTTTCTATTTTTGAAGAGAACGAACTATCCCTATTTACCCGTTGCGTTTACACTATCCATGATACCTTTTTTCTTAATGAATGGTGTTCTGACTGGGGCCTTAACTGCAGATCCTGTTGTTTGGTATGATAACACACAAAATTTAAGTATGAGATGGGGCACAATCCCTGTAGAGGATGTTTTGTATTCCTTTGTTTTGATTGGGGCTAATATAGCCATTTTCAAGAAGTTACAAAACAAGTAGTTTTTAGTTGATGCTATTTAAATAAAATAATACAATCTCTTTTCTTCTTATTGCCACAGGCACTTCATATCCCTGTATCATTACTAATACATTTTTATCTCCCTTGATGTATTGAGGTGTATCAATTTAGCGGGACACTTTTAAAAAAGAATTTTATTAGAAACCTATAAGTTAACCATTAGTTTGATTTACTTAACTCATTCCTAGTTTTAAACAGTAACATTTTTTTCCTTCAAAAGGGCCTCACAAAAAG
>JAAEPD010000284.1 GCA_024222455.1 Aureispira sp. | reverse complement strand
GTTGCATAATTCATCATATCTAGCAATATAATATTTTTTACATAAATTTCCAGATGCTCGCATGTGCGTGTGTGCGGTCTGATTTTCACTTACATAATCTTTATTAAGTATTACTAATGGTTCTATTCATGTTTCAGGTGGAAATGGTGGAACAAGTTATACTAATTTTTTAGGAAATATTACTCCTAGTTATACTGCAATCACAGTCTCTTATACTGCAACTGATAGTGGAGGAGTTTGTCAATGCACGGACACTTATACACGCAAGTAAAACAACTAAACTATGCAAAACATAAAAATAATAATAACAACTTTGGTAGTGTTATGCTTAATCTTGAATACTTACGCCCAATCCCCAGACTTAATCAACTACCAAGCTGTAGCCTACAATAGTGGCGGAAGTGTAGCTTCTAGCCAAGCAATAAGTGTGCGTGTCAGCATTTTGCAAGGTTCTACCTCAGGAGCAATAGTTTACCAAGAAACACATAATCCAGCCACAGATGTAAATGGAGCATTTGATCTGCAAATAGGAGGTGGAAGTGTGCAAAGTGGGAGTTTTGGAGGAATTAGTTGGGGGAGTTTTTCGCACTATCTACGTGTAGAAATGGATGTAAATGGAGGAACCAATTACTCTGTTATGGGTACTTCTCAGATGGTCTCGGTACCTTATGCTAAGTATGCAGAGACCGCTGGTAGTGTGGGAGCTGACCCCGTGGTTGCTGCGTTAGATGGGGCTTTTCTCAAAGTCAGTAAAAATTGCACAGTCTCTAATTGTTCTTATGATGGAGTAGTTGGAGGAGGAGGGGCTTTTGAAGAAGTTCATAAATCTAAGAATAGTAATACACTCTTGATTAAACGACAAGATTATAATATTCTTTCTTTGCCTTATAATCCAAGTACCTTAGCAGTTACAGGAGCTACATTCGAGTCTTATGATATAGGTTATACTAATTCTGTTAGTAATGTATCAGCGACTATTGCTCCTAATTATGATACCATTACAGTTTCTTATACCATTACAGATAGTGGAGGTGTTTGTCAATGTACTAATACCTATACACGTAAATAAAAATTAAATTATGCAAGTCATAAAAACTATAGTAACGGCTTTAGCTGTATTCTGTTTAATATTGGATAGTAATGCTCAATCACCAGACTTAATTAACTACCAAGCAGTAGCCTACAATAGTAGTGGAAGCATAGCCTCTAGCCAAGCCATCAGTGTGCGTATCAGTATTTTGCAAGGCTCTACTTCAGGTGCAATAGTCTACCAAGAAACACATAATCCAGCCACAGATGTAAATGGAGCATTTGATCTGCAAATAGGCCGTGGGAGTGTACAAAGTGGTAGTTTTGGAGGAATTAGTTGGGGGAGTTTTTCGCACTATTTACGTATAGAAATGGATGTAAATAGTGGAACTAATTATTCAGTTATGGGTACTTCTCAGATGGTATCGCAGGGTAAACGGATCTAAATAGTAAGGATTTTTTCTCTAAATTTGTGAGAGCGGGCAGCTTTATGGCGTTTTCGATTTTTGCTCATCTTGCTGTCTTCTAAATTGAGAAGGTTCATTCCTATTTTGCGGATCAACGCAAAG
>JAAEPD010000283.1 GCA_024222455.1 Aureispira sp. | reverse complement strand
GAATATAGTTGACAAAATATTTATTTATTACTAACTTGTTCATGGTTCGTATTTTGTTTAGTGCTCAAAAGTTTCGTCACTTTTAAACTAAACATTACGAACCACTTTTTTATTTTAACTTTTAGTTTTTAAATCTCTTCAGAAAGAAAATACAGTTTTTGATATAAACGAACCAAAAGAAATTACAAAATAGACTTGAAGGGCAAGGGATCGAATATAAATCTTTAACATGACTTAGTTACTCCTCCACCAACTGCTCACTAATCATCCCAAAGCGGCGCTCTCTATTTTGGAAATTGAGGATAGCCTCATACAAATGCTGCTTACGGAAATCAGGCCAAAACGTGCGAGTGAAATACAACTCTGCATAAGCCAACTGCCAAAGCAAGAAATTGCTAATGCGAGTTTCGCCACTAGTGCGAATCATCAGTTCAGGATCAGGCATCCCTTTGGTATTGAGTGCGTTGGAAATTGTGTTTTCATCAATATCAGTGATGTCTAGCTCTCCGTTTTTAGCACGAGAAGCAATATCTTTTACTGCTTCTATGATTTCCCATTTAGCGCTGTAACTCAAGGCTAGTACTAAGGTCATTCGATCATTATCCTTAGTTCCATCAATTGCCTCTTGAAGTTCAGTTTGAGCATCTTCTGGCAACATACTCAGATTTCCGATAGCCTGTAGACGAATTTTATTTTTGTTGAGTGTAGGCAACTCATCCTTGATAGTATGGATAAGCAAAGCCATTAGAGCAGTTACCTCAGCTTGAGGGCGATTCCAGTTTTCGGTAGAAAAAGCATATAAGGTCATATATTTGACTCCTAACTCAGCGCCAGCCTCTGTTACTTCACGTACAGATTTTACACCATTATGGTGGCCATACACACGTTCCTTACCCTGGTTTTTAGCCCAACGACCATTTCCATCCATGATAATAGCAATGTGCTCAGGCAATTTATTAAGGTCAATCTGATCTTTTAATGATTTTTGCTCCATCTACAGTATATTTTTTTCTAATTTCGCAGGCTCAATTATAGTTAATAATTAAATAGTTAATAACTAATAGGTGTTTTACTAGATATAGTACTATACTATTAATTTGAAAATCCAAACTAAGTAAGTTATTATCTATTACCTATATAGGTATTACTTATTAACTGTATTGACAAATTTAGGGAAACTAATTCAGAAAATTAAATTTAGATTTTGCCTTGACGTATAAAATCAAGCTTCCAGTATTTGAAGGACCTTTTGATTTGTTGCTCTTTTTCATAGAACGAGATGAATTAGACATCTATGATATTCCTATAGCCCAAATTACCAACGATTTTTTGGATTACATCAAACATTTAGAAACACTCCTAAATATAGATGTAGCTAGCGAGTTTATATTGGTGGCCTCTACACTTATGCGGATTAAGGCAAAAATGTTGTTGCCTCGCAAAGAATTAGACGAAGAGGGCAATGAGATCGACCCACGTCAAGAATTGGTTGAACGACTGCTAGAGTACAAGCGTTATAAAGATGTTTTGGATGAGTTGAGGGGCTTGGAGCAAAAACGACAAGAACAGCACCAAAGAGGCAACCTCGTTGATGAGCTCCAACATTTAGCCAATGAAGCTTTGGCAGATGCTGAACTCGAAAACTTATCCTTGTTCAAACTACTCAAGGCTTATGAAGATATTATGCGCCAGTTTAAGTACCGCAACGAACAAGTGGTTCATACCGTGGTGCATTACAATTATTCGATAGAGGAGCGTAGAACTTATATTACTAATAGGATAAAAACACTAGGGAAGACGGATTTTAAGGAAATATTTAGCTACTGCGAGAATCGACTACATGCGATATTTACTTTTTTGGCTATCTTAGAGCTTTTACAACTAGAGCAAATAACGATTGTTATACACGAAGGTGTCAATAGCTTTTCTTTAGATATAATACAAGAGGATAAAGAGGACTAGTGTGTAAACTAGAACCAACTAATCTATTCATATAAAATACGAAACGATTTAAACCAAGAATGGCCGACGAAATAAAACCAACTGGAGAAAATACCCCCAACAATACTCCCGAAACTGAAGAAGAATATACAGGTATACTTAAATCCATTAGTCCTGGCCGAATTATGTTGGCTGCGCTTATTGGGGTAGGTGTAGTGATTTATCTTTTTGTAAGCCAGTTCAACCCAGATGAATTTGCTAAAATAGAATGGTCTGGACATGTAATCTTTTGGATTGCTATGGCTGGGGTGTTTATGTGTGTTAGGCATTTTGCCTATATGGTCAGGTTAAGGATTATTACCGATGGATTTTTTAGCTGGAAAAAGTGTTTTGAGCTGATTATGATGTGGGAATTTAGTTCTGCTGTTACACCTACTAGTGTTGGAGGTGCTGCGGTGGCTATGTTTGCCATAGCCCAAGAGAAACAAGCTGCGGGACGTACTGCAATGATTGTATTATATACCGTTGTGGTCGATACCTTTTCTTTTCTATCTGCCTTATTGATCTTTTTCTTGATTTTTGGCTCTATCATGATTCAACCCGAATCCTTTGACATTCAGCATCTGCTGTTTGATAGTATTTGGGGCATGGGCTTTTTGTTTGCCTATGGATTGATGTTGGTTTATGGAAGTATCTTTTTCTATGGCGTATTGATCAATGCGAAAGGTCTGCAACGTTTATTGTTGTGGTTTTGTAAGTTTAGAATATTCAGAAAATTTAGAGAGAAGGCTGTTAAGATGACAGATGATATGGGGATGGCTTCTGCCGAATTGCGCAAAAAAAGCTGGAAATTCCATTTAGGCTCTTACTTGAGTACCATGCTCGCTTGGGGCTCTCGTTTTATGGTGCTCAATTGTTTGATTATCGCATTTGTTGCTTATTCGCCAGTGCCAGAAGTGCAAGGGCATTATAATAATTTTATGGAGGGTACTTTAGATTTGGGGACAACTTGGCAACAAATATTTATCTATGCTCGTCAGCAAGCTATGTATGTGATCATGGCTGTACTCCCAACTCCTGGTGGTGCTGGTGCTGCTGAGGCTGCTTTTCAAACCTTCCATTATGACTATATTCCTACCGATTCTAGTGTTATTCCAATGGCAGGTACTTTATTGGTAATTATGGCCTTTATCTGGAGATTTTTCACCTATTACCTATATCTATTGGTGGGCGCTATAGTAGTGCCAAACTGGGTGCGTAAGATTATTGATCGTACCAAACAGGAAGCAAAAGAGGCTAAAAAGAATCAACAACAATCTTAAAAAAGAGCAATGGAAGACTATAAAGAAGTATATAATCAAGGACATACATTGTATAAACAGGGTGCATATCAAGAAGCCTTGACTTATTTTGAGCAGGCGATAGAAATGAACTCAGAGTTCATGTTTGCACATTACCTCAAAGGGTTATCTCACATCAACCTGAATAACTGGCCTGAGGTGGTCACTACCTTCAAGAGAGTGATAGAACTAGCTCCACAAGAGGGAGATGCTTACCTTAATATTGGTACTGCTCTGTATTATCAAAAACAGTATGACGAGGCAATAGAATATATGGAAAAAGCTATAGAGGTAGGATTGCAAGATAACCCACTCGAAAGAGCTTATTATAATCTTGGATTAGCTTATAAAGATAGAGCTTTGACTACTGATAAAGGAGGCTTTTTAGGCAAATGGGATGGGGCATTGACTGCTTTTAACAAATGTCTAAAAGAGAATCCTAAATATGTAGTTGCACACTTTCAGTTAGGTATTATACTCCTAACCATGAAATGCTATGAGGATGCCATTAAAGCCTTTGAGCAAAATATTAGTTATGATGTAGAAATCAAACATTCTACTACCATGCAATCAGTGGTTGGATTAGCCAATTGTTATTGTGCTTTATACGATTTCGAAAAAACATTACACTATCTAAAACAGGCTATAGATGTAGAGCCTAGAGTAAAAGGCGTAGCCCAAGTGGATGTGGCTTTCAACAATATAAGAGAGAGTGAATATGCTGAGCAGTTTAATGCTTTAGTAGGTTAATGCGAACTCATAATTAGATTCTTTGTCACTCAGAGTGGAACTCAATGTTCCCGAATCCCGAAGATTCTCTGAATAATCGGGATCAGACTACCACAGATTGGAAAGTATCTTGAGACTCTTTGGCAGGATTGAGCTGCCTTCGAGTGACAGAAATAACTAGACTAAAGTTTGATATCTATATATCAACAGTTTTTAACTAAAAATCACCTAATCTTGAATTTATATTAGGTTAAAAAAATAAAAAAAGAGTAATGGAAGACTACAAAACAATATACGAAGAGGGTTTAGAGCATATTAATGCAAAAGAGTGGGCAATGGCTATCAATGCTTTTAAGGAAGTAGTGAAAATAGCTCCAGAGAAAGGGGAAGCTTACCTAAATATGGGGACAGCTTTGTACTATCTAAGACAATATGGAGAGGCGGTAGAATCTATGGAAAAAGCGCTTGAAGTTGGGTTGGAAGATTATCCATTGGAGCGTGTTTATTATGGATTAGGATTGGCTCATAAAGATAGAGTGTTTAGGGAAGGAGGAGAGTGGAAACCTGCTTTAGATGCCTTTAATAATTGTTTGGAGCAGAACCCACATTATGTAGCTGCGTACTTTCAGTTAGGAATGGTCTTGCTAGCGATGAAAAGCTATGAAAATGCAATCAAAGCTTTTGAAACTAATGTAAAATACGATCCAGATATTCAAACTCCAATTACCTTACAAGCTGTGATTGGTCTATCTAATAGTCACTGTGTTTTGGGTAACTTTGAGAAAGCTTTATTTTATCTAAAAGAAGCGATAAGAGTAGAACCAAGGGTGAAAGGTGTAGCTAAAGGTGATCCTGGTTTTCAGAAGATCAAGGATAGCGAATATGCTGAGCAATTTTATGATCTAGTGCGATAAAATAGCAAGAAATGGGTTGTTGAGTTGATAGAAGTATCTTTTATTTGTATTTAATCATAATAAATGGAATACTTAGGCAATAAGATGAGCTAATTAGAAGGGCGTTTGAGGAACTGACTAACTGAGGAATTGAGTAGTTTGATTTAAAACCTGTTTGTAGGTGATAATCAAACTACTCAATTCCTCAACTACTTATAGCTGAATTTAATGCTAGTGTTTCTAGATCATACAAAAAATGAAAGAAGAATACCATTATCAGCTAATTGCTACAGGGTAAACGGATCTAAATAGTAAGGATTTTTTCTCTAAATTTGTGAGAGCGGGCAGCTTTATGGCGTTTTCGATTTTTGCTCATCTTGCTGTCTTCTAAATTGAGAAGGTTCATTCCTATTTTGCGGATCAACGCAAAG
>JAAEPD010000282.1 GCA_024222455.1 Aureispira sp. | reverse complement strand
CTATCGCAGAGCTTTTAGAAGATGCAGGTTCTGGGCGTTTCAGAGTATATGAAGGTGGAAATACTACAGTTGATCTTGATGCAAATACTGGATTTATATTCAATGAACAAGGATTAGATAGAGATTTTAGAGTAGAGGCCGATGCAAATTCAAACATGTTATTTGTTGATGCAGGAAACAATCGTGTTGGTATTGGAATAGGTAATCCATCTGAAGAGTTACATGTTCTTGGTGATGCTAGAATTACTGGACTTGGCGGTTCTGGAAATGCTTTAGTGTTGTCGGATAACAATGGTGTGCTTTCAAATACAGCACTTACTGGAAATACTACAGATGTGTTGGATGGTACAGGAAATTTTGTGCCTATTGGTTCTATAAGTGGTGATATTACAGATGTTACAGCTGGTGCTGGTCTTATTGGTGGAGGAGCTACAGGTGCAGTTACTGTGACAGCTAATGCAAATAACGGTTTGAATGTAGATGCTGGTGCAGATGCGATTCAGCTAGGAGGTGCATTAGTAGAAGCTACTACTATTACACAAGGTGCTAACAACATGACGTATAATCTTAATGGTGCAGGTGATTTTAGAATTCAAGATAATGGCACCAATCAGTTTGTAGTTCAAGACAATGGAGATGTACGTGCAGATAACACTACATTATATGTTGATGCAAGTACTAATAGAGTGGGAATAGGGACAAATGTGCCATCTGCTATGTTTAGTGTTGGAAATGAAACAAGTAGTGGGCTTGCAGGTACAACCGGTGGTAACCAAATGGTTATTGGTGGTACACACAATACAGGAGTTAATCTTGGTGGTAATAAGCTCTACATTGGAGGATATGACAACGATGGTTCAACTGTTTATCCATTGTTTGTACAGGATGAAAACCTAACTACTGACTTTTGGTTAAGAAACCGTCCTTCAGCCGCAGGATTACCTACCATGTATTTTGCAGGTAATACAGGTTTGGGAACAACTACGCCAGCAGAGGATCTGCATGTATTTCGTGGAGATGCAGATATAGCCCGAGTTTATGCAACAGGTACTACACAAGGTTCTGGTATGTTTTACGCTGGACAAAGTACTACTTATGGTGGTGGATTTGTGTATGATGGTGATGGTACTCCTGCTTTGGTAGGAGGAACTGATCGAGTGACTTTCTTCCGTCGTACGAATGGTGTAGATACAGATGTAATGTCATATGCACATAATAATAGTACAGTTAGAATAGCTAATCTTGCAGGTACTGGCAATAGAGTTGTGGTTGCTAATGCAGCAGGAGATCTTTCTACGCAGACTATTGCTTCTATGGGAGACAACTTAGGTAATCATGCTGCTACTACAACATTGGATATGAACTCTAATCAGATTCAAGAAGTTAGTCGTTTGATAACACTTGGAACAAGTGATTATGATAAACTTCGTGTGTACAGTAGTGCTAATTACACTATAGGAATGCATAGTGCTATGTCTTTTGGTTATTTGAACGACTGGGCCATGACTTTTACTATGAATCAAGATAATGATAGAGGTTGGGTCTGGAGAGATGTTAGTGATGCTCAAACTGATGGTGCTGCTAGTTTAACTACTGATGGTCGATTTGTGACGAAGTCTATCTTAGAATCGCAAGGTCAGCTGATCATAGCTAATGATGCAACTATTGATGGAACTACATTTTTTGTAGATGCTAGCGAAAATAATGTTGGAGTAGGTACTCTCAATTTGGATAGAAACTTCCATCTTGTCCATGATCAATTTACAGGGGCCACTAATTTTGGGGGCTTGCAAATTGAGCAAACTTCGAATGGTAACCAATGGACCTTGTATACTTCTCAGTCTACTAACGATCTACGCTTGTATTATAATAATGCAAACAGAGGAAACTTTGATGATGTTTCTGGTAACTATGCTGCAACTTCAGATATTCGTTTGAAAAAGAACATTGAGTATCTTGGAAGTACAATGAATCGTATCATGAAATTGCGTCCTGCGGAGTATCATTACAAGTCTCAGACAGAAGATGAATCAAAAATTGCTGGTTTCATTGCTCAAGAGGTTAAGGAAGTATTTCCTACTGTTGTAAAAGTTCAGGTTGATGATACAAATGGACATGATATTGCAGATTTACATTTACTTTCTTATACAGAGTTGTTGCCATATATGGTAAAAGGAATGCAAGAACAACAAGAAATTATTGAGAATCAAAACAAAAAAATTGAATCTCAACAAGCCAAATTAGATGCAATGCAACAAAAAATGAATCAGTTTGAAGCATTACTAAAAGGAGATAAGTAATTTAGTCATTCAAAAATATTATTATTATGAATAAATATATAATAGTTATAGTTTGGCTATTGTTACCATATTTAGCCATATCGCAAGGCGGTATTGTTGTTGATGGAGCAAACTTTAATGTTGAAGCCGGAACTCAAGTCCGAGTAGAAGGTGGTGGCGTGACCAATCAGTCTGGAGGAGACATTGACAATGAAGGTAATATTTACTTGGATTTGGATTGGGTACAAAATGGAGGTTTATCTACCTATACTGGTGGAGGTTGGATGTGGTTTGAAGGAACTGGAAATCAGAGTCTATTTAGTGCGGGTGCTTTGGTAGTACCTCGTTTGCGAGTGGACAATGGTCAACGTTTAGTCTTGTTGAGCCCCGTAACCGTATCTACACAAGTGGATTTGATGACTAACGGTAACATAGAGTTAGGTGCCAATGACCTGACGATCAATCCAGGTGGAACAATAGTCAATTACAATGCTGCTAATTTTGTAGTAACGAATGGTACAGGGAGTCTGAAGCAAGAAGTAGCAGGAGCCAATGTAGTTTTTCCAGTAGGAGAGACGATCTACAACCCTGCAACGTTAAACAATGCAGGAACAACTGATAACATTTCGGTACGAGTAGTAGATCAAGTACAAACAGGATACCCTGTAGGAGGTGTAGAGATAGAAGGAGTAGTTGGAAAAGCTTGGTTTATAGAAGAAGACATAACAGGTGGTTCTGATGTAACCTTAACCTTGCAATGGGATACAGGCGATGAGCTACCTAATTTTGATCGTACAGTGAGTGGTATTTCACATTGGACAACCTCTGTATGGGATCGTTCTCCAACTTGGACTAATGCAACCAATGTAGGAGGTACAAGTTGGACGCAAACACGTACTGGAATTACCTATTTTTCTCCATTTGCGGTAGAGGATATACAACAAGATTTACCTGTAGAGCTGCTAGATTTTACAGCTAAACGGGTGAATGCTGATGAAGTGCAATTAGATTGGTCTACAGCTACTGAGATTAACAATAAAGGTTTTGAAGTACAACGTATGTTGGCTAACGAGCTAGAATTTGAGACCTTTGCTTGGGTGGATGGAGCAGGAACAACCACTGATATTCAAAACTATGATTTGTTAGATGAGAATAACTATTCTGGTACATCTTATTATAGGCTCAAGCAAGTAGACAATGATGGTACATTTACCTACTCTCAAATACGTGCAGTGGATGGTATCGAGAATGTAGGAAACATAACCGTTTTCCCAAATCCAACAGAGACATTTTTGAACATTCGATTTGCAGAAGTGGAGAGCACTGAAGTGACGATTAGAGTTTATGCTGCTGATGGGAAATTAGTAATTAATCGCACAGAGGCTTTGACAGCTAATCAAACTATTCGATTAGAAGAAACACAGCATTTTGCAGCAGGAGCTTACCTTATTCAAATGGTTTTTGATGATGGAACTGCTCAGACTAAACGATTTATTAAATCTAGAAATTAGATAGATTATAAACCAAAAATAGGGTTGCTTAATTTAAGCAACCCTATTTTTTTAGCCCTTGAGATATTTAATAATTTATTTAGGATCTTTAGGCGCAACCTCAGTCTTTTCTCCAAAATACTGTACAAAACGTCGCATGTCGTTAGCTAGTTCTGTATTGTTAGTTGCTTTGTGATAAGTGTCAGACAAACCACGAAGAGTTTGGTACATAAACTTATCCATTTCAGCTACTTGCATTTCAGTTGTCCAAAGGTCAATTTTATAAGTGTCTCGGTGGTCTTTGTCAAATAAAGACAACAAAATAGCCTTACATTCCTTTAATTCAGGAGTGTCAGGAGATTCCTCTGCTTGCCATTCTATTTTTACAGGGATACCTTGTGCATTTAAGCCTACTCTATAGACTATTTCACTGCTTTTGACCACTTCATTTTCGTTGCTCATATAGCTCTTCTTTTTGTATCTTTTTTAGTGTTAGTAATAGTTTGCAAAAGTTTAGCGAACTATCGTATTAGCTAAGAATGTTTATTTTCTGATTGCATTAAATGCAAAATGCTCTAAAAGTTCTTTCACCTGTTGAAGATTCCCCTTTTCAACTTGAATATCAGTTAATTCAGGCAAATGTTCTGCAAAGTAAATATTGTTATTAGCCATCTCTACTAAAGTAGAGGCCAATGAATTTGGATAAGGATAATCTGCATTATATTCTAGTACAACCTGAGATATGCGATTGCAAAGAGATTTGTAGTTTGCAAAGAAACCTTCCTCATCCTCTGAGTCTACTAGTTTAGTATGATATGCCTTTGTTGATTCTGCTACTACAATCTTGTGCAGAAGGTTTTCATTGACATACTCAATAGCAGGATTTTTTCGAGAAGATTCCACCAATACAGACAAGATGATACGCAATTTGCGTTCAGGGTCTTCCATATTCATGGTATTATAGTCAATCTGGAATTTCATCCATTCCCAATACCAAGAAACTAAATAAATCAATAACTTGTGTTTATTCTCAAAATATCTATAGACAGAAGCCTCGGTAGAATTAATTTTGGTGGCTAATTTTTTGAACGTAAATTTTTCAAAGCCTAGCTCCTCTATTAGTTCTATTGTATACTGAATGATGCGTTTGCCCAGTTTAGTTTGCTGAGGATCTCTAAGATATAAATGATCATTAAGCTTAATTTGAATAGCAATCATATCTTTTTTGGTAGTTTTGCGTCTTTATAATAGTAAAAATTACTATCAAAAATAGTATTAAAAACAAAAAAGCCAAAGCTTAGCAGATTTTAATCTCAGTTTTTTTTCTAGAAAGGTAAAAGATGGGATTCTTAGAGTCAAAATGTTAATCGTAATCCTATGCCATTGCTACTCAAAGTGAGGCCTGATAGTATCTTATGATGAGGCTTCCCCGCACGTTGATGAATAAAGAACATGATGAAATCGAAAGCAAGTAAGAAGCTTCCTTGCATGACAAAGGATTGTCCAAATCCAGAGAGGATATCAGCATGTTTTGAACCACGTCGAGATAATTCCCATAGAAATAAGCCTGTAAAGATATAACCTACATCAATACCACCATTCACTAAAAACATTTTTTGAGTATTCTGAAAACGCTTATAACTTTCTGCAAAAGGAGTGTCAATAGATGTTTTGTTCACTGCTCGCCAGAGGCCAACACCTCCCAAAGCTAAATTGATAGCTCCCCAGCCTACATTCATTTGGTGGAAGTGTTTGGCAGGGCCTGTTTCTGTAAACATGAGGACTCCACTAGTCAGAATATTAGCGGAAGCCCAACCTGTAAGTACAGACATACCTATAGTATTGGTCTTTTTGTAGTGTAGATTGATACGTTCTAAATCCCAGTCTTGCTGAGTGTTTTTTTGTGCAAAGCAACCAATACTACATAAAACTAACAAAAAGGTATATACTATTTTCATTGTTTACAAGCACTCTTTTAGGATAGTTACAAATCGATAGACATCCTCAAAGCTATTGTACATAGGTACAGGAGCTACACGTATGACATCAGGTTCTCTCCAGTCAGCAATTACACCACGTTCTGTTATTGCATTAAACAAGGCCTTGTCACTATTCTTGACCTGAATAGACAATTGACAACCTCTATCTTTAGAGCTGCTAGGTGTGATAATTCGAATACGATCACTATCTATCTGTCCTAGCAAATACTCCATATAGCTAGTCAATAGACGACTTTTTTGATTGAGTTTAGTCATCCCTACTTCATCAAACAGCTCCAAAGAAGCTAATAGGGGAGTCATAGAAAATACAGGGGCATTACTCAATTGCCAAGACTCTGCACTTGCCATAGGTTCAAACTCAGGGCCCATCTGAAAACGAGTCTCCTTATTGGTGCCCCACCAACCTTCAAAACGAGGTATATCAGGATTGTTAAGGTGTTTTTGATGAACAAATGCTCCAGCTATACTACCAGGGCCACTATTCAGATATTTATAATGACACCAAACAGCAAAATCCACATCCCAATCATGCAATTGAACTTGAACGTTTCCTGCTGCATGAGCTAAGTCAAATCCAACCATAGCTCCAATCTCATGACCAATTTTAGTGATTTGCTCTAGATCGAAATATTGACCAGTATAATAGTTTACTCCTCCTAGCATCACCAAGGCAATTTCCTCCCCATTTTGACGAAGTGTAGCTTCTATATCTTCCATACGAAGTGTTTCCTCTCCAGCTCTAGGTTCTAGCTGAATAAGTGAGGTAGCAGGATCATAGCCATGAAAGCGGATTTGAGAGTCTACAGCATATTTATCAGAAGGGAAAGCCCCTTTTTCTATTACTATCTTATAACGATTAGCTGTTGGTCTATAAAAAGAGACCATCATCAAATGCAAATTGGTCGTTAAGGTATTCATAACGACTACTTCATTAGGTTTTGCACCTACTACCTTAGCCAATTTTTCGGCAAAGAACTCATGATAAGGCATCCAAGGATTCTTGGCATGAAAATGCCCCTCAACACCTAGATTTTGCCAATCTTTTAGTTCTTGGAGCATGTATTTTTCAACAGACTTGGGCTGCACACCCAAAGAGTTGCCACAGAAGTACAAAAACTCTTGACCATTTTCCTGTTTTGGAATATGATATTTCAATCTATAACTGGCTATAGGATCTTGAGTATCTAATTGTTTGGCATATTCTAAGCCTTCTTCAAAAACTGGTTTTTCCATACCTAATATGTCACTATAGTGAATTTTCATGAGCTTGAAATAATAACTATTATTATAAATAATTGACTCTATATTATTCTAAAAAAAAATGGGCCTCAAAATGAATTATCATCCTGAAACCCATTCTTATTATAATGGTAAATTGCCATGCTTCTTTCTAGGCAATTTGGCTACTTTATTTTCTAGCATTTTGAATGCTTTGATCAGCTTAGTTCTAGTGTTTTGAGGGTTGATAACCTCATCTACAAAACCACGTGATGCGGCTCTATACGGATTGGCAAATTTTTCTGCATAGTCCAATTCTTTTTCTTTTAATTTAGCTTCAGGATCTGCTGCTGCTGCAATCTCTCTACGGAAGATGATTTCACTAGCTCCTTTAGCCCCCATTACTGCAATTTCGGCAGAAGGCCAAGCATAGTTCATATCTGCACCAATGTGCTTAGAGTTCATTACATCATAAGCTCCACCATAGGCTTTTCTTGTGATAACTGTAATACGAGGGACCGTTGCCTCACAGAATGCATACAACAATTTAGCTCCGTTGGTGATAATACCATTCCATTCTTGATCTGTACCAGGCAAGAAACCAGGAACATCTTCAAATACCAATAATGGAATATTGAAGCAATCGCAGAAACGTACAAAACGAGCTCCTTTGCGAGAGCAATCTACATCTAAACAACCTGCTAAAACCATAGGATTGTTGGCTACTACACCAATAGAACGGCCACCTATGCGAGCGAATCCTACAATTATATTCTCAGCATAATCCTTTTGTACTTCATAAAAAGAATTACCATCAACCACTTCTCCTATCACCTCACGCATGTCATAAGGTTGCATAGCATTGTCAGGCAGAATATTATTCAGTTTCTCTCTAACTTCATTTCCTGCAGTGTAAGGCAGCATTGGAGCTTCTTCCTCACAGTTTTGTGGTACATAAGAAAGTAAAGATTTGATCTGATTGATACAATCAATATCATTTCCAGCAGTGAAATGTGTCACACCAGATTTGCTAGCATGTGTCATCGCACCACCCAATTCTTCAGAAGTTACATCCTCATTTGTTACAGTCTTAACTACGTTAGGACCAGTGATGAACATGTAAGAGGTATTTTCTACCATATAAATAAAGTCTGTGATAGCAGGTGAATAAACTGCACCTCCAGCACAAGGTCCCATGATAGCCGATATCTGAGGTACAACTCCTGATGCTAAAGTGTTGCGGTAGAATATATCTGCATAACCACCCAAAGACTGAACTCCTTCTTGGATACGAGCTCCTCCCGAATCATTCAAACCGATAACAGGAGCGCCATTTTGCATAGCTAAATCCATTACCTTACAGATTTTCTCAGCATGTGTTTCAGATAATGAACCTCCAAAAACAGTGAAATCTTGTGCAAAAACATAGACTAAACGACCATTAACATTACCATAGCCTGTGATGACACCATCGCCATAAAATTTCTGTTTTTCCATTCCGAAATCACGACAACGATGTGTTACCAACATTCCAATTTCTTCAAAAGATCCTTCATCCAATAGAAAGTGAATGCGTTCTCTTGCTGTTAGTTTTCCTTTTTCGTGTTGTTTGTCGATTCTTTTTTGTCCGCCACCTAAAGCTGCTAGTGCTTCTTTCTCTATAAGAGTATTCAATTTATCTTGCATAATGAAAATGGTTCTTTATAGTAAAGTTTGAGTATATTTACAATCACACAAATGTATAAAAAACTATGTTAAAATAGCTACTATGAAATTACTAATATTCTTAGGCTTTTCGATTCTTGTATTTAATGCTTGCCAAACAGAGGTAAATCCTCCTCATAATCAGGAAGAAGAAGAACCTTTTGTAAGCTATAGTGCAAAAGAAGTAGATTGGAGCTGTCAGTACCCTAGAGAATGGGGACAGCTTGTAGATATGCCAATGGAAGAAAATCAAACAGCTTTGTTGTTGTTACAAAAAGATGAATTTAATTTTATGACTTCTATTACAGAACCTTTTGATTCTAGTTTGAGCTCTTTTAATGAGTTGAATATATCTACAATGCTGATAATGAAAGCATTTTATGAAGAAGATGGGCGTAAGGCTAATGTCAATTTGGATAAAATAACTATTGATGGTCTAACCTTTTTTGTAATAGATTCGGAGATCTTAAAAAAAGGTAGTGAGGAGGAAGTGTTCATGCAACAAACAATGTATAATGGTTTACTTAATGATACTACTGCGCTGAATATTAGAATAAGCTATAATAATGTAGCAGATAAAAAGATTTTGACAGATATAATTGCATCCTCTAAAATAGGAAAGCAGGCGATCGAACTTTAATGAAAGATTAGTGTCATCTTCAAAAGTGCTGATTATTAGAGTTTTATTGTGGTTTTGTAAAATAGTATGACCAACTATTCAATAAAAAATAGAGCTTAGACTTATTTAATCAAACAAACGTTTGGTAAATTCTTGATTTATGTGTTATTTTTAGGAAAACAAATCAGCAAAGAACATTTATATTATGAGTTTTTACTACACCGAAGAGCAAGAGTTGTTTAGAAAATCCTTGCAAGATTTTTTGAAGAAAGAGATTTTACCCAATATAGATCAGTGGGAAGAGGAACGTCAAACGCCTCGCTTTGCTTGGCAGAAGTTTGGGGATATGGGCTTTTTGGGTGTAGATGTTTCTGAAGAATATGGAGGAAGTGGGTTAGATTTTGGTTACCATGCTATCATGGCTGAAGAGTTGGGCAAGACTCGCTCAGGAGGATTTGGTGCTGCTATCATGGGGCATGTGTCTTTAGCAATGGTTTATTTGGAACGGTTTGCTGGTCATGAGATCAAGCAAAAGTATTTGCCTAAGTCCTGTACAGGAGAATGGATAGGTTGTTTGGCCGTAACAGAGCCACATGCAGGTTCAGATGTAGCAGGTATTCAGACTAAGGCAGTGCGAGATGGAGATTATTATATTATAAATGGCTCTAAAACCTTTATTACCAATGGTGTTTATAGCGATTATTTGATAGTAGCTGCAAAGACCAACCCTGAGATGAAAAGTGGAGGTATAAGTTTGATTGTAGTTGATCGAGATACAGAAGGTGTTTCGGCCACAAAACTCAAAAAACTAGGTTGGCATGCTTCAGATACTGGCGAAATTGCTTTGCAAGATGTTCGAGTGCCTGTTACTAACTTGATTGGTGATGAGAATATGGGCTTTTATTACATCATGCAAAACTTTGCTTTGGAAAGACTGGTCTTATCCTTATCAGCTACTACTGCTTGTGAAGATGCTTTAGGATATACCTTGCAATACATGAATGAACGTAAAGCATTTGGTCGAAAGATTAATAAGTTTCAGGTGTTGAGGCATCGTATAGCACAGTTGGCTACAGAAGTGGAGCGCATGAAGATTTTTAATCATAATATAGTGAAAGCTTATAGTGAAGGGCAGATGGTGGTTAAGGAGTGTGCTATGGCTAAGCTGATGGCTACAGAGCTTTCGGACAAGGTAATGACAGAGTGTTTACAGTGTTTTGGAGGTTATGGATTTATGGAGGAATACAAAATTGCTCGTATGTTTAGAGATAGTCGCCTAGGGACTATTGGTGGAGGGACTTCAGAGATTATGTGCGAAATTATTGCTAAGATGGTAATGGATGATGTAAATTATTAGGAAAGGAATAACATGCAGTCACAGGATAACCTTATACAACTACTCTTAAGTGATGATCTTAGCAATCTTTTGATTGGCTTAGAAATATTAAAAAATAATGCTGAGCTATTAGAAGGAGAAGTTAGAGAAGTTTTGGAGTATAAACATTTCGTAAATAAAGATCCTAAGATACAGTGTTCTATAGAACAGTATAGTATCGAAAGCAATTGGGATTTGGGCTTGTATAAGTACACATTTGCAGAGAGGTGGATTGTAGCCTATCTGCAAGAACTATATTCTTTAGGAGCTAACCAATTGGATAGTTTTGAAAATAAGATAGCAGAACAATATTTAGATAAATCTAAATTTGATAAAAAGGAAAGCTATCAAGCTGCCTTAGCGCATATACATAAACACCGAATTTTGTTGTTTTACGTTTGGCGTTTGATTCATATTCCAGAGTTGTTTGAAAAGGCTTTAGAAAAGAGAGCAGGTTATTTGGGGTGTTTGCATCATGCAGCTTATGAAACGCTAGTTGTAAAAGCGCTTCCAGCGAGTATTACAGAAGCAATTTATTATGAACTGCTACCTTTATTAAATAAATGGAAATCGGAAGATGAGCGACCTTATAGCCTAAGACCTACTTATGATTGGCAAACAACTTCAACACATTTTAGGCGCTTAGTCTTGACTTATAGTCAACAACCAGAAGATATTTTATTTTTGGTAAAGGATGGATTAGATAAAAAACAATTGGGGGATATAGATACTTGCATAACAACTTTTGGGCACTTAGTTAAACCTCTAGAAGATTGGCAAAAAAAGAGTATTGGAGCACAAATAAGGTCAAGTCTGAATGGATTGGAGTTGAGTTTGAATAGAACTAATTTTATTTCGGCAGCTCATACAAGTTCTGCAAACGAAATGGAAGAATATAGAAGGCGAAAAGCTGTTTATCTGTTGTTGGAAAAACGATTAAATGATTAAGGAGCTAGAAAACCTAAAAGAGTTATTGGCAAGTAATGTCTATGAGACTTTTTGTTTGGGATTAGAATTACTAAAAACAAATCCAGATTTGCAAACTCAAGAATTAAAAGAGTTCTTGGAGTATAAACATTATAACTATAGTTACAAAACACCTAAACCTATTATTGAAGCTATCGAATGGTTCAATTTGAACAATTTCTATGGTTTATGTTTGAATGAATATAGTTTTGTGGAGAAAAAATATGAATTGCCTCTTTGGAAAGAAATAGTAGATCTAGAGGAGGGGCTTGCTTATGTTTTGGAAGAGGATTTTATTAGAAAGCAGTTTGATGCTGAGGTGTTTGAAGAGAAAGAAGAAAGTTGGACAATTGAAAATGTAAAAAGGGATGTCGCTAAACATCGAAAGTTATTGTGGTATTTTTATCAATTAATCTATCATCCTAAGTCTTTTGAGCCTTATTATAAGAACAATATAGCTTTGTTGGGCTATGTACATTATTTGATGGGAAGATTTTTGTTGGAGCGAACAGCTTTTGTTGGTGGTTTATTAGTAGGATATGGTGGTGTTTTTAAACAATTTATGGTCCAACTAAAAGTATGGGGATGGAAAAAAGATACACAAACATTTTATCAATACAGTGCAAGTGAGGAACATATAAAGGTTTTTAGAGTTCCTGATTATTATAAAAGGCTGGTCGTAAAAAAAACGAGTTCTCTTAAAAAAGTTATTAGGATGCTTAAGGAAAGTAGCATCTTTTGGAAGAGAGAAATCTTTATGTTAGCAGTTAATAAAGCAGAACAGCTGATTGAGAAAGGAGAGTTAACTGATCGTGAATCCAATATCGAAATGCTAGAGGGAGTATTGAAACATTCTAATAATATGTGGCAGATTCTTTATTCTATGCGGAAAGAAAACTCTGATTTAGCAAAAGAATTGTTGGGAGATCGAGACAAAGAAGAAATAGCAGCAGCTTATCAAGAAGAAGAGAATATATACAAGCGATTGATAAATAAGATAGAGAGCACTCTTAATCAATAACTAGCTTAGAAAGCATTAAAATAGAGAAAGTATAAAAAATATAAATCCCTTAATATTAAAAATCATAAAACATGTACTTTAAAGAAGAACATCATTTATTTAGGCAATCCCTTAGAGCCTTCTTAGATAAGGAAGTAATGCCACATATTGACCAATGGGAAAAACAAGGCTATGTAGACCGTAGTATTTGGAAAAAGCTTGGAGATATGGGCTTTTTGGGTATAGATTATGCCGAAGAATATGGTGGTTCTGCTTCTGATTTTATGTACACTGCCATCCTTTTTGAGGAGGTATCTAGGTGTAATTCTGGAGGTTTTGCAGGTGTGGTGGTGAGCGATGTTGGGTTGAGTATGCCTTATATTCGCAATTTTGGGAATGATGAACTGAAAAAGGAATATTTAACTAAGAGTGTAGCTGGCGATATCTATGGATGTTTGGCTATTACAGAACCCAATGCTGGTTCTAATGTCGCAGGTATTCGCACTAAGGCTGTACGTGATGGTGATCATTATATTGTGAATGGATCTAAGACTTATATAACTGGTGGTGTGCATAGCGACTATATTGTAGCTGCTGTTCGTACTGGCGATGAAGGTTCTAGTGGTATTAGTTTATTGGTTATAGATAGGGAGTTGGAAGGTGTTTCGGCCAAGACATTGGATAAAATGGGCTTTCATGCTTCTGATACTGCCGAAATCTTCTTTGATAATGTGAAAGTTCCTGCTTCTAAACTGATTGGTGATGAGAATATGGGTTTTTATTACATTATGCAAAATTTTGCATTGGAGCGTCTGGCAATGGCACTTTGTTGGCAAGCAAGCTGTGAGGATGCAATAGCTTATACCTTGCAGTTTATGAACGATCGAGAAGCCTTTGGTCGTCCTATCAATAAGTTTCAAGTTTTGCGTCATCGCATAGCACAGTTGGCTTCTGAGGTAGAACGCATCAAGATTTTTAACTACAATGTAGCTAGAGCTTATGGCGATGGGGAAATGGTGACCAAAGAGTGCGCAATGGCTAAACTGATGGCTACAGAGTTGGGTGATCGTGTGATGACCGAGTGTTTGCAATGTTTTGGTGGAGCTGGATATATGGAGGAATACAAAATTGCTCGTATGTTTAGAGATAGTCGTGTTGGACGTATTGCAGGAGGTTCATCAGAGATTATGTGTGAGCTCATCGCTAAAATGACTGTAGATGCAGTTGGGTATTAGTTGAATTAAGAATGAAAAATTAAGAACAATAAATTATACATATTATGAAGTCCTATTATTTTTCGGAAGAACATGAAATGTTCCGTCAATCCATTAAAGATTTTCTAAAAAAAGAATTGTTGCCTAATATAGATCAGTGGGAAGAAGAGCGTCAGATTCCTAGAGAGTTTTGGCGCAAGTTTGGAGAGATGGGCTACTTTGGTTTAGAGTTTCCAGAAGAGTATGGAGGTTCTGACCTAGATTTTTTCTATTCTGTAGTAATGATTGAAGAGATCTCTAAGTGCTTTTCAGGCGGTTTTGCTATCCTGCCAATGGTCCAATCTTATATGTCTTCGCCCTATATTGTACAGCATGGTTCTGATGCGCTCAAGGCTAAATATATGCCTAAGATTATATCTGGTGAGGCTATTTGTTGTATTGGTATTTCGGAGCCAGGAGCTGGTTCTGATGCTATGAATATTCAGACACAAGCAGTACGTGATGGTGATCATTATGTCGTAAATGGGGCTAAAACATTTATCACGAATGCTGTATATGGTGATATTGTAGTTGCTGTAGTCAAAACGAATCCAGAAGCTGGTGCTAATGGTGTTAGTTTATTGGTTATTGATCTAAATTCGGAAGGTGTTTCTCGTCGCAAGCTCAAAAAATTGGGCTGGCATGCTTCAGATACTGCCGAGTTGAATTTTGATGATGTAAGAGTGCCTGCCGAAAACCTAATAGGAGAGGAAGGTTTTGGGTTTTATTATCTAATGGGAGGCTTACAGTTAGAGCGTTTAGTTGCCGGTATATCAGGTGTGGCAGCTTGTGATGCAGCTATCGAATATTCTCTACAATACATGTCTGAACGTAAGGCCTTTGGTCGTCCTATCAGTAAATTCCAAGTGTTGAGACATCGAGTGGCTCAAATGTCAGCAGAGATCGAAGCTACACGTTATTTTGTTTACCATTGTTGTAAGATGCACGATGCTGGAGAATATATCGTAAAAGAGTGTTCTATGGCCAAGCTACTAGCAACTGAAATGACCAATGATGTGGCTACTAAATGTCTACAATTCTTTGGAGGATATGGGTTTATGGAGGATTACAAAATGGCTCGTATGTTTAGAGATAGCCGTATTGGTACTATTGGAGGTGGAACCTCAGAGATAATGAGAGAGATTATTGCCAAAATGGTGATAGATGAACAGGAATATACTAAAGCTTAGATAGTTTTCTATGTAAAATATAAAAGCAGCTCATTTGGGCTGCTTTTTTTATGGGAACGTTTAGTTGTTGTATTGATACTGATAGTCAATGATTTTTCGAAGCCCTTTTTCTCCTAGTTTTTTTGTGTCATCTGAAGATCTATGATGATATTCATAAAACTTTTTTCTGACTAGAATACCATCTTTATAAACTTCTACATCTTTATATATCTTAATGTCGATTCCATGATCAACAGTCGTTTTAGTCCAAAGTTGTCCATCTTTATATTTATAGACTATTTGATCGTCATGACAACCTTCCCCTTCTGATATTAGTTGATTTTTATCGTTATAAGTATAAGTTCTATTCCTAAAACAATTAGATGCTTTTTCTTTTCCTTTTTCATCTAAAAAATACCATTTAGATGATAATCTTAGATTTGTATTAGGTTTATAGGTATAAAGTATTTTAGTTGCAGTTGGTGAAACATTATCTGGGAATTGCTTAAAGCGTGTTCCTATCAGTAATCCTCTTGGATTGTATGTACTAATAGTCCAACGATAGAGCTTCAAGTTTTTAGGTTTGATAGAATCTCTATCATTTCGATAAAGTTTTTCTTCAATTATCTGATCTGAGGAGTTGGTGTAGCAGTATCTTAACCAAGATAAATTATCTCCATTAAACTCTTTTAGAACATAAAATCCTTTGTAGTAAGTGTAGAGTTCTGTTCCAGAATCGTCTTTTACTTTTAGTAATCGTCCTTTTTTATCATACTGATATACTGCAATTTTTTCCTCAACGCCTTCTCTTTTTAAATACTCAGATGTAGGCTCACCTTTTTTGTTATAGTTTATAGTTCGCTTTTGTTTAGAAATACCCGTTCCATCAAAATATTGGACCCATTCAATTTTTTGCTTAAGAATTTGACTAAACAAACCATTTTGAAACAGTAGAACTAATAAAAAAACACCAAAAGATCGAATCATATCATTAAATTAATTTAGAGTTTAGCCAACAGACATATTTGTTATAGTATAACCATTCAAAAAGCTTTTAACATCCATGCGTTTGCGTTTCGTTAGTTGCACATCCAAAAGTTCTACATAGCCATCAGTTGTAGCAATGTGTAGATATTTCTTATTGTCGGTATGAATACTCCCAGCAGGATGCTGATGATCTTCTACTCTTCGTTTGGTTTTGAATATTTTTAGCTTTTGACCATCTATCAATGTCCAAGCGGTAGGGTAAGGGCTCATGCCACGCACAAAATTATGTACAGTTTGGGTAGCTTGTTCAAAATCGACTTGACAGCCATCATGAAATACCTTTGGAGCATGCGAAACTAAACTATTATCTTGTGGTTGTGGTGTATATTCTCCTAGTTCTATAGTTTGCACAGACTTAAGCACCAAATCGGCACCAATCACTTTCAAACGATCATAAAGTTCTCCAGTAGTTTCTTCCTCTCCAATTTCTGTTTTTGCTTGGAGCAGCAAATCTCCAGTATCTATAGCCTGTTTTAGGAAGAAGGTAGTTACCCCAGTTTCTTTCTCACCATTGATAACAGCCCAGTTGATAGGAGCAGCACCTCTATATTGAGGTAGCAACGAACCATGTAGATTCATGGTACCTAAACGAGGCATATCCCAAACAGCTTTAGGCAACATTCGGAATGCTACAACTACTTGCAAATCGGCCTTTAGGCTACGTAATTCTTCCAAAAACTCAGGATTTCTCAATTTTGGTGGTTGCAAAACTTTGATGCCATTAGCTACAGCATACTTTTTTACGTCTGATTCTAATAGCTTCTTATTACCTCTGCCTCCCCACTTGTCGGTTGCAGTGATGACAGCGACTACATTGTAACCATTTTTAACTAAAATATCTAAAGAGGAAACGGCAAAATCTGGCGTTCCTAGGAAAATTATTCTTAAACTCATTAACTTTTATTCTTCTTTTTTGAAGTAATCTTTTACTGTTTCTTCTATATCACTTTCTTTAAACCCTTGTTTTTTGAGGAAGTTCCCATATAGCTCTTCATCATCGAACAAAGGTGAAAAATTTTTATCAGGGAATCCCCATTTTTCAAATATCTTATGCAGTTTTTTTCTGCTTTTAAGGGAAAAACCTTGATCTATTCCTACTTCTAAACCTAAATTCAATCCTGGTTTAGTATAAACATTATTGCAAGCTAAACAAAGACTTAAATAGGCACAAGGATCTTTATGTCTATCATAAAAAACTAAACCAATTCTAGGTTCATGACAAGCTGCTGTGCCATTACCATAACTATCTTTGTTGTTGAGCAATTTTAGAAAATCTTTGAGTTCCTCTGAATTTAATTCTTTTGATTTTTTAGTGCGCTGCCTGAATACAGATTCTGCTCTAGAATGGTTCCCTTTACCATTTAACTCATACAAAATTACTTTTGAATACTCACAAGCAGGAAATTTAAATGTACTATCTTTTCTGAGTTTTACCCTAATAAGATCTTCATTACCTTCCTTTCTCAATTTAGTTTTTTCTGCCTGATGTTTTTTATAAGCTTGTTGTTGTGCTTTAATGATCTGGATGCTATCAATTTTAGCAGTTTGCTCTTGCTGATTTTTTAGCAGTTCTGCCTTTTTATCCTCAGCAGCATTATTGGCCTCTGAGCAAGAAAAATGAGCAAAGCAAAATAGCGCAAGCAAGATTTTGGAAACAGACATTCTACAATCTATTCTTATTCACAATCTCTAATAAAACCTCCTTGTAGTTTTTCCCGATTGGAATAGTCTTTTTATTAATATGCACACTATTACCCTCTACTATATCAATACGTTTTATATTGATAATATAAGAACGATGCACACGCATAAAAATATCAGAAGGCAATTTGCTCTCTAAGCTTTTCATAGTTTGTAGTGTAACTGTACGACCATTAGGAGTATGCAGGATAACATAATCTTTGAGCCCTTCTATATAGAATATATCATTGAATCGAATTTTGATCAGCTTCTTATCTGCTTTCACAAATATATAGTCTGCTTTTTCTTCTGTAGAAGCTATTGGTGTGGTAGTTTCTACTGTAGTATCGTCTTTTTTGTCGCCAATAGCCTTGTGTACAGCTTTTACGAAGCGTTCAAAAGCGATTGGTTTTAGCAAATAATCGACCACATTAAGCTCATAGCTATCCAAAGCATAATTAGAGTAAGCTGTAGTGAAAATTACTTTAGGAGGATTGGACAAGGTTTTTAAGAAATCAATACCTGTAATTTGAGGCATTTGAATGTCCAAAAACATAAGGTCTACCTCTTGAGTATTGAGCACCTCAAATGCTTCAATTGCATTGTTGCACTTGGCTACTAAGTTTAAAGAGGGAAAACGACTAATATAATTCTCTAGGATTTCATGAGCTAGAGGTTCGTCATCTACAATGATTACATTCATATAAAAATTAGGTGTTTATGTTTTTACTAAGCTATATAAAAACAGTAGTAAACTATTATTATAACTGATAGCGTTAAATTTAATAACTATTGAGCGATTTGTGGACTGTTTACAGCAATTTGTTCTAGTTCTAATGTTAAGTTAACAATATAAGCCTCATCTGTGTCAGTCGCTTCTAGTTCATATCTGTTTGGATACAGCAATTCTAAACGACGATTTACGTTTTTAAGACCAATTCCTCCTTGAAAGTAGCGTTCTGCTTTTAGATCTGTTTTACTGTTCTGGATAGTGAAATCCAGCACATTTTCGTCTACCTGTAGCAAGATTTCTACAAAACCAGTTCCATCAATATGGTGACTTAAACCATGTTTAAAACTATTCTCTAAAAAAGGTATAAATAACAAAGGTGCAATTTGATATTGGCCGGGATTTTCGATCATAAAATCAAACTCAATTCTGGCCTTGTTCCCATACCGTACACGCTCCAATTCTAAGTAGTTTTGAATATACTGAATTTCTCTAGATAAAGGTACTTTTTTCTCATTACATTCATAAAGCATGTAGCGCATCATTTCAGATAAACGCAAGACTATATTGGGTGCATTTTCGGAACGTTTGAGCGAAAGTGCATAAATACTATTTAGTGTATTAAATAAGAAGTGTGGGTTGATTTGAGACTTGAGGAAACTCAGTTCAGACTGTAAATTTCGACGCTCTAAATCTCGTTGTATTTGCTGTTGCACAATCCATTCTTTTATGATTTTCAGGATAGTACTAGTACAAACGGCAAAAAACAAGAAGATAAAATAAGCAAGCTGATTGTTGAGTAAGAGTTCTTGAGCTTTGGGGTATGGACTCAGATTCCAATACAAACTAATCAATTCCAAGGGAGTAGTGACAATAGTTGCAAAAAATAGTAACCCAATATAACTAAAGAATCGTTTGGTGAGTAAATATTTAGGAATAAGGAACAAGAGGTTGATATAAACCAAGCCACCCAAAAATGTAGTGTGTATAATTACATTAGTTAGGTTGAATAAAAAACCCTCGGTACTTCTATAACTATTAACTAGGTTAAAACCTAGATAGACCATCCATATCAACGTGTGATAAACAACCCTACGTGATAAAAACTGGTATAGGCGTTCGTTGATTGAAAGTTCAGTTATATTTAGTGTATTCTCATTTGTCATTAGTTAGAAAAATTTGCTGCTATTTTTAGCTTGATAAAGTTAAAAATGCACAGAATATTAATTTATCGTGATAACCAAAAATACAAAATAGACCGACAAATTGCTGTCAATTGTCGGTCTATTCGATTGAGATGGCTATTAATTCGATGAATGAATAGCTTATGCTGTCTGAATACTAGGTTTGGTTTGTTGATCTTCCTCTTTCTGTAGGCGTTCTGCTTTATCTTTTATTGCCAAGAAACGATCCTCATAGTTAGGGTCCATAGTACCCATCCATCTATCCCAGTAGTTGAAGTATAAGCCATAATTATGATGGAATTCTTTGTGATGTAGGTTATGGTGTGTAGAAGTGTTTATATATTTCAGAATAGGGTGGTGTACCCATTTTTTTGGTGCCATTTCAAATCCACTATGACCATAAACATTGAATGTAAGTTGAAATACCAAGACACTCACCAATGCTATAGGATGTATAGGTACCAAAAATAGTAAAATAGGAAAAGGTAATATCTCTAAGATAGCTTCTGTTGGGTGAAAAGAAAAGGAGGCCAAAGGCGTTGGATTAGTGGAGTGGTGGTGCACTTTGTGTATTATTCTATACAACTTAGGAGCATGAGCTACACGGTGCATCCAATAGAAATAGGTGTCATGAATAACAATAAGGGAGACTATAGAAAAAAGGAGATAGGCCACACCATAACTACTAACATCATAATATATTTTGGTATAGCTTAGATATTCTACCATAATAATAGCTACAAAACCAATGATAATACGAGAAACTACTGACCAATAAATTTCATGACGAAGGTGCTTGTCTTTAGGGAATTTTTCTTGAATTTTGTGTTTAAACCAATCTTTGCGCTTCCAGACATAAAAGATGAAGTAGCCTATTCCTGCAAAAAATATATATTTGGCTATAGAAAAACCAATTCTAAACAATATCTCTAAACCTAAATACTCCGAGAAATCAGTGAGGTGCATGTCTTATTTATTTTGATGATGGATAATATTTTTATACTATCAAATATAGAGGACCAAGGCATGCACCTCAAGTTTATTCAATCAATGGTAGTCAATCATCAATAAATGGTAGTAGGTTCTCTATTTTTCTTTTCTCCATTTCACTAAATGACCTATTCCTAAAGCTAATACAAGAGGAGCTGTAGTCAATAGAAATATACCCAAAAGAAGAAGCATAGAAGGGATGAGTAGAAAACCTAAAGAGAAAAATACTATTCCTAATATTAAGAGGATTAAAGCCACTAGCATGTAAGGTAAATACAAGAAACAATAGAATAGTAGAGAGTGGGAATGTTTTGAAGTTAATATGCATATAAATATTTGTTTGGTTAGTAAACTTGAAAACATCTTTTTACCCAACAATAACTTTCCAAAAAACATAAAAAATCCACTAATCTGAGGGTAATAAGTTCAAAATAAGTGGGTGTAATAAAGGGTTTTAGGT
>JAAEPD010000281.1 GCA_024222455.1 Aureispira sp. | reverse complement strand
TTGTCATAGACTATGAACATTGTTCTAAAAGTGCTGTTGCCTTTTTACTTTTAGCTAATATTTCGATGACTCTTTCCTCTCTTAAAACTTAAGCAAAATGAAATCCCCAACACACTCTAATACCTTAGATAAGTAGTTTGGTTCCATCTTTTGAACATCAAGATACTAAATCTTTTTTTTCTCTTATTTAGATGCGTTTGCCCTGCGATTACAAATGATGATCCTTGTAATGCGATCAATATACCAGTTAATCCAGATTTGTCTTGTACTGCTTTTGTGTCTGCGCATACTGCAGGTGCTACTCAATCTTCAGCAGGCTGTACAGGTACTGCAGATGACGATGTCTGGTTTTCTTTCGTAGCTACGAGCACAGATCACAATATAGATTTGTCTAATATTCGAGCATTGACAGGTACTTCTACTGATATGGTATTTGAAGTGTTTTCTGGCTCTTGTGGAAGTTTGACTAGTGTAATTTGTAGTGATCCAAATTCTACAGCACTTACAGGCTTAACAGTAGGGAACACTTATTTTATACGTGTATATTCTTATGGAACTACTAGTACTGATGCATTTGATATTTGTATTACAACACCTATACCACCACCACCTTGTGGTTCAAATCCAGCTCCAACAGATATATGTACTGCAGCTCCCTTGATCAATAACTTGAATGGATTCTGTGGAACTACAGCTGCCACATATAATGCAACTTCGCATGGTAATGTAAGTTCAGTGTTTTGTGGATCTATTGAGAATAATTCATTTTTTCAGTTTCAAGCAACAGGACCAACAGTATCTATTAATTATTGGATAAGTGGTGCAAGTTGCACTAGTGGTATTCAAATTGAAATATTTACAGTAACAGGTGCTTGTGCAACTGGGACATGGACTTCCGTTTCAACTTGTCTTAGTCCTAGTGGAGCAGCAGGCACAAGTGGCAATTACGTTATGAGTGGTTTGGTTGCGGGGACAACTTACTATGTTATGATAGATGGTTTTGGAGGTGATGTATGTGATTATGTATTCCAAGCTGATTTGGGAATCCTATTGAATGTAGAGCTTATAAGCTTTACAGGTTTTGCACAAGATAATAGCAATAAGCTTCTGTGGTCTACAGTGCAAGAACAGAATACTAAATGGCATGTTGTAGAACGTTCTTATGATGGTGTTAATTTTGATGAGATAGGAAGAGTAGAGGCTATTGGTACATCTAATAAACAGGTTGATTATGGTTTTGAAGATGGACATCCTTTACGAAAAGGATATTATCGTATTCGTACTATCTTAGCAGATGGAGAAGAAAGCCTCAGTCAGATTATTTCGATAGAACGTAAAAAACAAGATGTTCCTTTAATCAATGTATTCCCAATACCAACAGACAATGAATTGGTGATACAATATGACTCTCCTAGAAAAGAGGATTTGAGTATTAAGCTTACCAATATGGTTGGAGCTTTGGTTAAAGAGCAAACATTAGTTCTTGATGAAGGGCTTAATACTATACCTGTTTCTTTAGAACATTTACCTAAAGGAGTGTATATATTACACATTTACAATAGTGTAGATCAGCGTGTATTGAAAAAGAAAATTATTAAAAATTAGATGATTTTCTTGATATAGAAACTTAAGCGGAAAGCATTATACCAATAAAATGCTTTCCGTTTTTTTATGATATTTTTTATCTTTAGCTAAGAGATATACACCTTCTTTTCATTTAACCTAACTAATTATGCCTTCAGAAACCTATTCTCCACAGGTTGCTTTGCTTATTCCCTTATTTTATATAGGATGGTCAGATACTGTTCTTAGTCCAAGCGAAGTAATACTTATACAGCAAAAAATAAATCAATTTTCTTGGTTGAGCCTTGAGGATAAAAAACAGTTAAAGTCTTGGACTGATCCTCAAAATCCGCCTTCCCCAGAATTATTACAACAGTGGGCTGTATCCATAAAAGAAACAGCATCTCAACTACCTGCTGACACTCGTCAATCCTTGATCGATTTGGGTATCGAAATGGCTAAAAGTCAAGCTAACAATCAACAAGATGATTGGCTTACCGATGAGGTGCATAATGCTTTAAAAGAGTTAGAGGAAGCTATTGGAGTATCTAGTTTGGAGTTGCACAGCCATTTGTTGACACAAGAACAGCGAAAGCAAGAACGAGAAGCAGTTTTGAATACTTCTAATGTGGATGTGAAAGCATTACAAGCCCTGTTAGATGATGATTATACGAATATACGAGAGGAGGTTTTTACCTTGTTGCATGACCCCATGTTTGCTTATCAAAATATTCGAGATAAAGAGGAGTATAGAGAACATGTCCTAAAATGGTGTAAGCTGTTGGCCGAGCAAGGTTATGGTGCCTTACATTTTCCTAAGGAATATGGTGGTGAATATGATATTGGGAAGTATGCAGCAGTGTTTGAAACCTTGGGCTATCACGATTTGAGTTTGGTAGTTAAGTTTGGTGTACAGTTTGGTCTTTGGGGAGGAAGTGTCTTGTGGTTAGGGACTCAAAAACATCATGATAAGTATTTGAAAGATATTGGAACCTTAGAGTTGCCTGGCTGTTTTGCCATGACAGAAACAGGACATGGTTCTAATGTGCGAGATGTAGAAACTACTGTCAACTATGACCCTAAAACAGATGAATTGATTGTTCATTCTCCAACCCTGTCATCTGGAAAGGATTATATTGGGAATGCAGCATTACATGGACAAATGGCAAGTGTTTTTGCTCAGTTGATCGTAGCTGGCGAAAATCATGGGGTGCATGCAGTATTGGTCCCTTTGAGAGATAAAAAAGGTGTTCTAACAAAAGGTGTGAAAATAGAAGATTGTGCATACAAGTTGGGTTTGAATGGGGTAGACAATGGGCGTATTTGGTTTGATCAAGTGCGTGTGCCTCGTGAAAATCTATTGAATCGTTTTGGAAATATAGATGAGCGAGGAAACTATAGCAGTCCAATAGAGAAGCCTGCTAAACGATTTTTTACTATGTTGGGTACATTGGTCGGTGGACGTATCTGTGTGCCTAGAGCAGGACTAAGTGCTGCTAAATCTAGCTTAACAATAGCTGTTCGTTATGCATTGCAACGTAGACAATTTGGGCAGGAAAATGAACCTGAAATGTTGATTATGGATTATCCTTCTCACCAAAGGAGATTGATGCCACGGTTGGCTAAAACTTATGCAATAGATTTTGCATTGACCTATTTAACAAAACGGTTTGCAGAGAAGAAAGAGGAAGATATGCGAGAAATAGAGACCTTAGCAGCAGGCCTAAAATCTTATGCAACTTGGTTTACATCGAGTACTATACAAGAATGTAGAGAAGCTTGTGGAGGTAAGGGCTATTTGGCCGAAAATAGATTTGCAGATTTGAAAGCAGATGCTGATATCTTTACCACCTTTGAAGGAGATAATACCGTTTTGATGCAGCTGGTAGCCAAAGGAGTTTTGTATGATTTCAAAAAGGAGTTTAGTGATGGTGGTTTTATGGGGATGATGGGTTTTGTGGCTGAACGATTTATTACAGCTGTTCGAGATAAAAATATCTTAGCTAGAATGAATGCGGATGAAGGTCATCTTATGGATAGCGATTTTCAGTTAGATGCTTTTAGGTATAGAGAACGTGACCTAACCGTTTCAGTTGCTCAACGATTGCGGAAGCTAATAAAACGAGGAATAGATCCTTATCATGCCTTTTTGCGTTGTCAAAATCATTTGTTGCAAGTAGGAGAGGCTTTTGTGGAGCGTGTAGTATTAGAACAGTTTGTGGAGCAAGTTGAACAATGTGAAGACAAAAAACTCAAAAAAACGCTAAAACAAGTTTGTGATTTATATGCATTACACACCATAGAAGGGCATAGAGGATGGTATCTCGAACAGAATTATATGGAGTCGAATAAAACGCAGGCGGTGAGAAGGGTAGTAGATAAACTGTGCAAACTGGTACGCAATGATGCTGCTTGTTTGGTAGAGGCGTTTGGTATTCCAGACGAGTGTTTAGCTGCTCCAATTGCTATGTTTAGTTAAATAACATAAATTAAAATTCAATAAAAAAGGGAAAAAACCATATGGCTTTTTCCCTTTTTATTTTTTCTGAAGAGCATTATATCTTAATCATCTGCATCTTCAACATTTCCTTCCATAGTATCATTAAATGCAAATTCTTTGAATACTACATCGGTATCTTTTGCTGCGAAACTAGGACCTCTAAAACGAGCTGTGTAATAGATAGCCTTTAGGTTCAATGCTTTTTCGTGTTTAGGAAGAGAAGCTACTTTTCTATAGTCAATAGCTGCTTTTAGACTAGCTTGCATAGCTTGTATTTCTGCATCCTCAGCCAAACGATCATTTTTGCGCATGAAGTAAGTATCAGCCAATTCTTGAGCCAAGGTTTTCTTTTGCTCTTTTGCTTTTTTACCCAAAACATGGAATTGCTTAGCTTGCTTCTCCATTTTGTCACGCATAGATTTGAAATCTTTTTGCACACGATCATGTAGCTCATCAAATTCTAAAACAAAAGCCTTTAGAGCATCATAAGCATTTTGGATGATAGCTAAATCTTTACGTTTGGTAGTTTTTCCCTCTTTAATTTTAGGAATAACTTGACTATTGACTTTCTTGACAGCATTCCAAAAAGCAGTAGCTTTTTCGTTCATTGCTTTTTTCTGCTCACGAAGCTCTTCTTTCAAACGAGTCACTTCTCCAGCACTCTTTACCTCATGCATTGCTTCTTTGGTAGCAGCAGCAGCTACTTTATTTGCGGATGCTTTAGTAGCATTAGTTTCTTCATCGATTTGTCCACCAGCAGCACCTTCTATATCTAGTGTATGTTTTAGGCGCTCAAGTAATTTACCTAAAAACTGTTGTTTCTTCTGCTTGATGCGTTTATTCCCTTCGTCAATTTCTAAAGTTACTTTACGACCCTTGAGTTTACCATCAGGAGCTTTGTCCTCTCTGATTGTTAAACGACCCATTGAAGCAAATTTCTTTTGAGCAGGATCACTCTTTTTACTCCTAAAGAATTTAATCCACTCTTGCGGCATCTCGCCAGGCAAAAGTAAGGGAAGTCGCTCACTTTTCATATCTCCAATATCTTGGAAGACATGATTTGTGATCAATATAAATTTAGTTTGTACTCCATCAGGGATGAATTTGAGCATGCGGTTTAGCAACTTCACATATTGTTTGGAAGTTAGCTGTTCCAGCTTAGCGACTTTTAGAGGAAGCTTCTTAGCCATAAGTTATATTCTAATTTAATTGGTTTGACATTTTCTATTAGATGCGAATATTGCAATTTAACAAAACTAACTGGTATGTGCAAATAAAAATAATGATCAGATTTCTAGAATAGAAATAGGGGCTAAGAGGCAAGAATTAAGTCTTAATAATAACAGTGTTTTAGTTCTAATAAAAATGGGATCAGTAGTTATTACAATTCATTGTCAAATGACTGCTTAATAATTCTTATATTTAGAGCTAAAATAGTACCCAACTCCCTATCATTATTAACAAATTTACCAATTCAATCATGAGAATTTTTAGTACACTTAGTTTTGTTTTAATGAGTATAATGTTTTCTAATGCACAGATTACTTATACTAACGCTAGTTTTTTGCAGGCAGGAGATGTTTTGGAAATTTCTACAGCTTTTGATACCTTGATGGTTGTGTCAGCGCCTAGTGCAACTGCCACTGCATGGGATTTTTCGACCTTGACTTCTACTTCTTTTGTAGCTGATACTATTGAGCCAGCATCATCAGGGAGTTCTTATGCTTTGTTTCCAACTTCTGATGTTTTAGGGAATTTGATAGGTGGTTTTGGAACAGCTTATACTGATGTAACTACTACTACTATGACACATGTTGGTGGTGGCTTTGAGTTTGGACCAGTTTCGCTTATAGCACCATTTTCTGATCCTTATATAGTACAAAATGCTCCAATAACTTATCCGGCTAGCAATAGCGATAATTTTGCGTTACAACTTTCTGAGCACATAGATAGTATTCCAATGCTTCGTCAGTTGATAGACTCTATGGGTTTGCCAGTGTCTCCAGATTCTATACGATTTAGTTTTACTGGTTCTGCTACACAAAATGTAGATGCTTTTGGTACTTGTCAGATGCCTGATAGTTTATATAATGTTATTCGTCAAAAAAGTACTATTCATACTGATATTAAAATAGAAGTTTATACTGTTATTTTTGGCACTTTTGGTACTTGGGCAGATGTTACAACCTTGATTTTAGGTGGGTTGCCAGTGCCTATTTCTCCACAGGACACTACTGTTTATTATGATTACTTGGCAGATGGTAGGAAGCAACCTATTGTGCGTCAACGTATGAACAATACAGAAACACAGGTTACCAGCATTGAGTTTAAGGGGCAAAATTCTCCAACAGCTGTATTGGATATTGCTTCTGAAACAGCTTTAGGTTGGAAGACTTATCCTAATCCTGCACAAGAACAGCTAAATATAACTTTTGAGAATGATCAGGTTTTAGATCAACAATTAGAAGTCGTTGATCTTTTGGGACGTAATTGGTATAACCAAACTATTCGAGATCAGCAATTTCAAATTAATGTAAAAAGCTGGCCTCAAGGGCAATATGTAGGAGTGGTCAAAGATAAAAATAGTCAAATAATTATGACTAAACGTATTCAGGTAACTCGTTAATTATCAGTGTGGTAAATGTTTTGATTTGAATTTAATTCAAAAAAAAATACAATAAACTGATTACTTTTTTCGTAATAGATGTATACAACTATAAGTAGGTTTATAGGGGACCTGCTTATTTATACCGCGTTGTACATCTATTCTTTGTTTCTCGTAACCTTGGTGTATTCCAAGTTGCAAGAGTAGGCTGCCAAAGGGCAGCCTATTTTTTTTGTTATTTAGTGTCAGAACTAGATAGCAGTTGCTGTAAAGAAAATAAATGAAATGTATAAGCTGTGAAAACAAGTATAGTCGGCAAATAAACAATCGGAAAATCTGCAACCATTGTATTGGCAGGCTCATTTAGGAATACTCTAAACTCTGTAGGCATAGAAAGTACTGCAATTGTCACTATAGTAGTTAGTAAACCTAGACTAACAATATTCCAAAGTATAGCAATAGATTTGGGCCAAGCTTTTTTGATAAAGCAAAAGTAAACAATGATAGGGGCTGTAAGTCCTGCTAGAATATCAAAATTATAGCCTTCAAAAGTCATTTGCTCAGGGCATGTTCCATCCAAAAATAATAGCCATAAGGCGATTTCTACAACTACCCGAAAACTTTGAGTTCCAATAAGCCAAGTAGGTGGAATCTTTGCGATAATCTCTTTGGTCGTTTTGGTGAACGTTAGGAGTAAAACAAGTATAAAAGGAATAAATATAAATGCTTGACGAGGAGGAAGCCCCGAAAAATCTTTAAAAAAGCCAGTTAGTCCAATTGCCGATGCTATCAAAACCCAAATAGCTATTCCAATGCTAATTTTATTAAAAACACTTTTCTTTTTGCTGCTTTCCCAGTCTGTTTTAGATATTCCATAGTTGAGGCTGAATAAAACAACCACTAAACAATAGACGCTCAAACCTAGCATGAGAGCACTTGCCAATGTGTATAAGTTCATAACTAATTATATTTTTATTTATAGTTTTTTGTTCTGCTACAAATATAGATCAAGCTAAGTAGAGAGGAGATGACCAAAGTTGCTAAATTTTATCTCGATACTGTTGAGGGTATATTTTTAGGCGTCTAAAAAAGAACCGACTAAAGGAGCTTGCGTTGTCAAAACCCAAATCAAAAGCTAATTGCTTGATGGGAATAGTTGTCATACGAAGTAGAGATAAGGCTTTCTCTAAACGAATTTGCTGTAAATATTGATAAGGAGAATAGCCAAAGCTAATCTTGAATAGACGTAGAAAATGATATTTAGAAAGATTGGCTGTTTGCGCCAATTGTGCAAGGTCTATATTTTTGTGACTATGACTGTATATATAATCTAATGCATAGGCTAAACGGCGATAAAGCTCTGTGCGAGTAGATTTTTTGCTAGCAGGTAGTTGTTCTACTTTTTTAAGTACTTGGCGATGCTCATCAAGCAAAGCGACTAATATATTGTATAGCTGTTCTTCTAGGTATAGATAGTCCTTGTTTTCTTGGTATTCTTGATACAGGTTTTGTATACTCTGTTGTATAATAGGATTGTTATAAGATAGTTTATTGTAAAAATTAAGGCTGCTGCTGTTTTCAAAATAGCCATTAAGCAATTGATCTGCTTCTGTTATTAAACCTGCATAGACCTCTTCGGCAAAAGATTTTCCAAAATGGATATTGAATGTTTCTGTAGCAGTTGGACTGTCTATAGTTAAATCATAGTGTTGATCTGGGTTGGATATAAAGTATTGTCCTGCTGATATTTTGGTTTGATGTTGATCTACCTTACAATAACTGTGGCCAGAAATATTCATAAAAAGGGATAGAGGACCTTTTACACTAGGCCGATGTGCTTGAGTTGTGCTAACATTAAGTATTACATTAGGGAAACCAGGAGAGGGGAGAACCATTCCATTCCAGCCTCGCTGAATATCAAAATTTCGAGCAATTTGCTGTTTTAGCCAATGTATGTCAGGAAAGGATTTGAGGTACATAAAACATTAGCGTTTGAATAAAAAACGGATGGTTATGAGTACAGCTATAAAAAGAGCCAATCCTCCAACTGTGACTAATAAACTCTTGTGAAAAGCAACATTTCCTTTTATTAAACCTTCTAATCCTCCAACCGTAAACAGCACTCCTAAGTATGCTAAAAAAAGCAAGGGGAAAATGAGAATTATCTTAAAAGATTTGAGTAGCTGTATTAAGTAAGACATTTATTTGAAATTTTTTAAAAAACTTTTTTAAGGCATTTTTTTTCGAAATGTCTATTTGTATTAGGTTTGGAGTATGTTTTGATACTGAAGTAATTAATTAATCCTAATAAAATTAGAAAAAAATAAAACGGTTGGGAACTTTTTGGGATATAATATGGTTATGTCGACTATACACTAG
>JAAEPD010000280.1 GCA_024222455.1 Aureispira sp. | reverse complement strand
TCTGAATACTCTACTTTTTCAACTTTCAAATTAGGTATATTCAGAATCCCTGTGTAAATTTCTAAGTCTAATGCCATTTTTATTTTTAGACCAACTTAACTTTTTTTCCCTTTTTGGCAAAAACTGTCAGAGAACCAAAATTGTTTTGCTCTAGATCATCATCTTTTGTAAATGCTAGATTAGACAAAATGGGATGTTTTTTATTCAAGATGCCATGCATAGCTAAATGAATAACGCCATAATCCTTGGCTTGTTCTTTAAACGCCTTTTCGGTAGCATCATCCTTATATAAAAAATGGCCATTGAAATGCTCCTCCAAATGGTGAACTTCATCTTGTGTAGCAGGTATGTCTACCAATCCACTCCTGTTCTCTACATCTTCATAAGAACGATTACCTCTTTTCAAAAGATTCTCATCTGATTTATGTGTATAAGAGGCCGCTACTCCAAGTATCTCATGGTTATTGTTGTGCTTGTTTTTATAACTTTCTGTTAATAAACTAGCAGAATAAGTATAACTAATTTTATAATCTTTAATCAAATAGGGGAGTGTCGAAAAATTTACTTTGCCTGACTGAATAGGATCTTCAGTTAGCAGTGCCTCAAAGGGAATATAGCCCAAAAGGTTGTCAGGTACAATAATCAAATGGTCAATAGCCTTATCTGTAGGGAGTATATGTTCAATGAAATTAGTATAAAACCAGCGAGCGCCTTGGCTATAAGTGTTGAATGATTTTTCTACAGATTGATTCAGCATGGCATAGTTAGTCAAGCCTTCACGCAATTTCACTAAATGGTTCTTAAAGTTCTTTTTATTAAAATTAGAACTATACATGTTTATAGAGTCCTTAGTCACTACAAAAATTTCTACAAAATCACCTATAAAGTATTGAATTAAAGCCTGGTTTGGAGATAATATTTTTTGCAATTCTGCCACAGAAACCGTATTAGATTGATACTTTGTATTATAATATTTAGGGTATTTAGATTCCAAGTCTTTTTTGAAAGAGGTGATCTCTTGATTAAGCGTGTTTAAGTTTTTTTGTAAAACAGCTTTTTGACTCCCATCTCTTGCTTCTAATAGTTTTTTCTTAGTAGTAGATAACGATTTTTGTAGTTGTTTTTCTTGTAATACTAGATTTTCAGGAAGGTTTCCAAAGTTTTGAGCTTCTGTAGCATGTAAAGCATTGCTGATTAAGCTAGCTTTGTTTTGTTCTGCAATCTGAAAGGCTTGTTCCTCATAAATCTTATCTTGGGTTGCCTCATAAAGCATAGTTGCTATACGAAGCCCTTGTTGAGCAAAAGGGGTGACAAATCTTAGTAAACGCAACTTGTCACTTTCAAAAGCAAATTCGTTTCTAAATCGATCACAAAACCGTAAAGCTGCTAAATCAGAACGTAAAGCCTGTTTTAGAATATCAAGATTAGAGGTGCTCATATAAGCATTGCCAAGCACTTGATTTAATACCATTAATGCTCCTAAAAGACCCTGTTTGTAAACAAAAGAAGGTTGAGCTTCTAGTGCTTCTAGTAACTCATCTAAGTCAGTGTAATTTGCAGTTGAACTAATTTGAAGATTAAGGCTAGCCAATAAATTAGGAATTGCCTTATTCAAGTCGTTTTGGTTGATAGAAGCTAATGTGTTGAGTGTTCGGATATAGTAAGGATGTTGCTTACCTAAACTCTGCTCATTGAGTGCTAGTACTTTTGTTAGTATCTTTTCTGCATCTGCTGTCCTCCCAGATTGCACATAAAGACTAGCTAAGTTGCTCAATGAGGTAGTATAGTAAGGATGTTGTTCACCTAGATTTTTTTTGTCTAATTCTAAGACTTCCTTATAGATTTTTTCAGCTTTATCTAAGTCACCTTTGTATTTATAAAAAACACCTAGGTTGTTGAGTGTTGTGCTGTAGTATTGATGATCAGTCCCATATAGTTTTTCGGCAATAGATATGGCTCGTTTATAATACTTTTCAGCTTTTCCCCATTGATTTAGATCTTTGTAAAGTACAGCTAAGTTATTGCAAGGGTAAATGATTTCAGTATGCACAGTACCCAAAGAGTCCTCGATAAGTTGAAGTGCCTGTAAATAAAGAGGTTCTGCCTCTTCATAGCGTTGCATTTGTTTGTACAGTAGCCCGGTTGCTGTCAAGAGTTGGCTGTAGATTTTGATATCTTTTTCTGAACTGTTTTGGTATAGTGTTAATGCTTTTAGGTACTTGCTTTCAGCAACCTCATATTCTCCCAAGTAGTTATGAGCATTTGCTAAGAACATCAGTGTAGTAATATAATCAGAGGAGTTTGTATCTATTCGTTCTTTTGCAGAAGATAAGAACTCTTGGCTGCTATGCTTCAATTTTTTGTATTGACCCGAAAGATCATAAGTCTTCAATAGCTTATTTCCTACAACAACATAAGTGGTATCGTCTTGTTTTTTTAGCTCAACTAATATTTTTTGAATGGCTTCTTGATGATTGGGGTGTTGGCTGTATTGTGAAATTAATTCTGATATTTTTGCTGAAAGAATTGAATCTGCTTCAACTTGAGCATAACTAGTTATTATAGATCCGATTAGGAAACTTAGAACAAGAATATATTTCATTAAGGATATGTTTTCAGTTATATAAACAACTTAGAACATGTTTTAAATTATAATTTTGAATAATATGAGTATGTAATTTTTAGAGGTTAAAGCTGTTAAGATCTAAAAATTGGTATTTCATATTAGCAATTAGTATAAATATGTTCTTAGTATAAATTTTGGGAGTTGTTTGTTGCAAACAAATGCAATGTTTAGGGAAAATACAAAAAATCGCTAGTTTCTTTTTGACCTTTTGAGCTTGCCTGATATTAAAACATATATGGTTCTTTGACAGTTTTTGCCAAAACTAGGATTTGTAAGCAAAAACTCTAAATTTAAAATGCTGAAAATTGGTCATATTAAAAGTAAAGCGTTTTACTGTTCTCAGTAACTTATTAGTTCCTTCAAGAGCAGCATTTGATATTCTATTTTTGAAATAATTAAGAATATTAACATATATTTTTCCTCATGGACAGCTTATTTTCAAAGGTAATCTTAGCAAAAATAATTCCAAGAGCTGCTTAACTTATACAGCATAAAAGGGTATAGAACTTGTATTAGTTATCAAAAACAATTAATTTGCTTCTAAGTATAATCTAATGCTAAAAGATTAGAATTTATCTTTTATAAAAACAAATCATACTTTATGAAAAAACAAATCACTCCTTTTTTAATCTTTTGCGGTCTTATGATCTTTGTAGCCTGTGGAAGTGAGCAAAATACTACAGAAATAACCTCTAGCAACGAAACAACTACAACTGACGTCATAAGTGTAGAGGAACCTAATTTAGATACAACTACTTTAGCTAGCACAGATTCTGTTGAAAATGCAGGACAGCCTGATGAGACCACAACTACAACTGATGAAGTTGCAGATGCAACCACAACTGCAAGTACTAATAACAATAGTAGCACAACCACTACAAATAGCACTAAAACACCTACTCCAACCACCAAAACTACTACTACCACTACTAATAATACAACTACAACCACAACAACAGCAACTAAGGTCGTAGATAAGCCTATTGCAATACCCCCCTCAACTACTAAAACAGCTTCTAGTAATGGCAGCACTAAACCAGAGTTGCCGCCATTATCACATACTATTTTTGATGGGCTATTGCGCAAGTATGTCAATAGTGCAGGTCGTGTAAACTATGCAGGATTCAAAAATGATAAGGCTAAGTTGGTTGCATATTTAGATATTCTCAAAAATAATCCCCCACAGAGTGGGTGGTCCAAAAATAAGGAAATGGCTTTTTGGATTAATCTATACAATGCATTTACGATCAAAGTGATTTTGGATAAATATCCTGTCAAAAGTATTATGGATCTGAATGGAGGAAAGGTTTGGGATGTTCAGAAAGTAACAATTGGAAGCAAAAGCTACACACTTGGACAAATAGAAGCAGACAAATTGCTGAAGCGTTTCAAAGAACCGAGGGTTCATTTTGCAGTTAATTGTGCAGCAGCCTCTTGTCCACCATTATTAAACAAAGCTTGGACGGAGGACAATATTCAGCGTTATTATGAAAAACAAGCAAAGCTATTTGTAAACCATAGTGGTTACAATACTTTATCGGCTAAATCGCTTCAATTATCTCAGATTTTCAATTGGTATGCTAGTGATTTTGGAGGAGCTAGCAATATCGTTAAGTATGTCCAAAAATATTCGGATACTCCCATTAAGGACAAAGCAAAGGTGAGTTACAGAGAATACGATTGGAAACTGAATAAACAATAAGTATTCTAACTAATACAGTGTAAGCGAAGCAATTAAGGTTGTTTCGCTTATTTTTTTATAGCAATGGATTGTTGTTCCAACCACTGCTTGATCAATTTGTTATTATCCAACAAATTACCCACCATATAAAGTTTAGAATTAGCCAATACCTGTGATTTGCTCCACAACTCCTTACTCACTTGACGCTTACCAGAATAGCTAGCATGAATAAAATATAGACCATCATCAGCGTGCAAAAGATACCCCACATGAGTGTCTAAACCTACTATAAATAAGCCTAAGGGCTGTTTGTCTATATGTGCTTTTAACTTAGATAAACTATTGTACGATTTTATGGAGCTAGAGGGACAAAGTGTTTTGATAATAATAGATGCAGGTTGTTGAGCAAGTTTGTATCTAGGTAAGTCAAAACCTATGTGTTTTAAGGTCGTAGTCACAAAATAACCACAAGCAATTTTGCCTTTACGAGGCTCCTCAGTAGTGCCATTAAAATCCCAAGTAGTACCATACCAATAGTAAAATACATGTTCTGGCAATATTTTATACAGATATTCTTTAGTTTGTTCTATTGTTTTGTTTTGTATAGCAGGATATTGTTGGTAAACCTGAGCTAGTTTTTGACGTTGCATGTCTATGGTTTGCCGAGATAGGGCATAGGCTTCTAAATGAGCATCTAAGTCAAATCGATTGGATCGACAAGTTGAGATAGATAAGCTCAAACTAATTAGGGCTAAAAGCCAAAGAAATAAGCTTCGTTTAGTTAACATTTAGTATTTTTAATAGAGACTCCATAAAGTAAGTAAGTGGACCGGAATAAGTGCATATTTTTCAGTAAGTAGTTTTTGTCCAAGTCAAGTCAAAAAACGCAGGCATAGCCTTAGCTATAGCGAGTACTTTTAACGCAGAATTGAGCAAAAAGAACACTCTGGAAATGTGTAAGTTATATTTGTCCACTTACTTAAATTCTCAAGTGTTTTAAGCAAAAGTAACAAGCATCATTGTATTTGTCTACTCAAAGAATGCTTAATTTGACAAAAATCATTTTGAAAAACAAATTAATTCTGTATTATAGTAGTTACAAAATCAATCACCCTTTATAGAATACTATTTTATCACCCAAAATTCCCAAAGATTTAAAATAATAATCAAAGTATCAATAAGTATTTGAATGAAGAAAAAAGCAAAAGCCTCTGTACCAGCACTTATACCTACTAAGCCTTTTGAGGCTTATGAGGCTCCCGAAACTCGATATTTCTTGACTAAAGAGGAATTTGATGAGGCGGTAGGGCAAGATTTTATAAAACATGCCAATGAGGTTACAGGTAGAGGAGAAAAGTTTTTAGTTGGTTTGGCACATGGAAAATCGCCATCTGGTGCTTATGCTTATATAGTTAGTCATTTTACGGCTATTATGCGTTCAGAACTAGTGCGCTTCACTTTTACAAACTCTCCCCTAAAACGCCAACGGGGGTTAGATGGAGTGACGGATGCTGGGAGTTTTGTGAAAACATTATTACGTAAAGGGTTGATTACTAAAGATCAAATCTTAGGGCGAAGTTTAAACCGAAATAATCTTGATGACTATTTAACTGGATTTAATGAAAAACTAGGTGCTTACTTGAAAAAGCACAATAAAGAGGGAATGGACTATGTGTTTATGGCCTCTGATCCTACAGGACGTGTAGCAGCTATCACACGAAATTCTACAGCTTTTAAATCTAAAGCTATTGCTGTACTGGTAAAGGATAGAGCCGAAGATGAAATAACAGCAACTCCTTATTTTATATCTAAATCTAAGCGCATTGCCTTTTTGGCAACAAAAGCTGATAAGCGAAGACCTTTGGCTTGGCTGTATTATCGTTGGGGCAAAGCCAATGAAAGTCCAAGTTTTTTGAGACATTTAGATCGTGTTAGTGAGCGTCTGACAGTCTTTATTGATGATCAAGCATTGACTTGGCCTCAAGTCAAGATAGAAAGAGAAACAGGTTATGGAAAAAGCACTATTCGTTTAGATTTACCACAAACTTTTGTAGATACTCCAAACGATAAACGTCCTGTTATTCTGCTCATTCATGGGTTTTTAGGGCTAAATTCATTTGACAACTTATTAACCTCTATTCCTTCTCACAAATATATTGCGGCAGCCATGCATTATGGCTCTGTGCCAGATGGATTACCTACTGCAGAGTATTCTAAGAACATTACCAAAAATATCAATGCTGTTATCGACTTTTTTGGTTCTAAAGGGCATCCTGTTTATATATTTGATCATTCTATGGGGAATATGTACTTCATGATGTTGGATCGAGATTTTGATAAGTTGAGTGCAGTCAATAAGTATTTGAAAGGCCGAATTGGAGTTAATCCATTTTTTGGGCAAGAGGCTAAACATGCCTTTATTGGTTTTTTAGATAATGTTATGATTCCTGCATTGTCCTTCAAAAAAGGGTTTACTGAGAAAAGTATGCTGATTGGAGCTCGTAGAATAGTACCTCTAGATACTAAAAAAGGAGTGCGCAGAAGAGGAATTCGTTTGACAAAATGGATGATCAAAAAAGATAGTAAGTTTAGAAATAGGGTATGGAATGCCATGAAGAAAAGGATTGTGCATTTGATGACCAATATGGACTCTTTACCGCACTTAAATCGTATTCCATTGGAGCGAGCCTTGAGTCGTTTGCCTGCAAAACTATTTGCTATTCAGGTAGGGTCGGCATTGGAGGAATCTAAAACTTTTGATAAGCAGAAAGGCCTGGTCAATTGCCCTAAACATGGGATTCCTGTGTTGTATCTAAAAAGTGAACGTGATGCTGTAGCTAAGTTTGTACCCAAATTTGCAGAAGGTCATGATCTGATCAAAGTGATAGATGTAACTAATGAACAGGAGACAGATTTGTTTAGGGAACATCTCTATCATATGGTAGATCCCGAACGAACAACAGAAATAATAGATCAGTTTATAGAAGAAACTGAAGCTCGACGAAAATAATATGAAAGCTGCCTAATAGGGCAGTTTTTTTAGTTTTAGGACTACTAAGTTTTAGGATATTAAAGGTTATGTAAGTAAATTTTGTATAGAGATAAAGCCGTAATTTTTTGATTAGACAAGGTAGATGTTCTGCCTAATAGCCTTAGCTATTAAGGTAGGTTGTCTAACGAAGGGCTAAATAAAAAAGAACAATTTAT
>JAAEPD010000279.1 GCA_024222455.1 Aureispira sp. | reverse complement strand
GTCCCTCTCTATCAAAAAAAAGTTTAGTACCTGTAGTTGTTAAAGTAAACTGGTTGTTCTTATGGTCAATAGACATAGTTGTTTTAGATTGTGAATTTTCGTCACAACTAGTACCAGTATTGGTTTTTTCATATGTGTCATATTCAAACCTAGGTATAAAATGATTGTTGAAGTTAGCTTGAAATAAGATTTCAAATCTGCCTTCTCCCGCAGTCGTTCCCCATTTACCGAATAGACGAATAAAATTGTATTTACCTACAGTCAGAATATCTAATTCAGGAAAACGACCATAATAGCTATACGAGGTTACATATTTGCTAAATGCAGTAAGTTCCCATTTGGGTGAGGTTGCTTTAGCATCTGTGGGTTTCGGAATCGGTTTGCTGTATTGTGCGATACTTAATTGTACGACTGCCCCTCTAAAGTTATTTTCAGGAACATAAGATCCAAAAATAATAATATGATATTGAGTAGTTTTTGTTTTATACTCTAACGTTTTTATTGGTTTTGTATGACATTTATGATCCATAGAGGGCTCAAAAAACCTAGATTCTCCAAAATTAGGTTCCCATAAGATTAACTCGTATTCCTTATTCCATTTGCCATCAAAGAGTTTTTCGAAGGTTGCAATTTTATCATCTTCATTAGCAAAGGGAGTATCTTGTGCATAGGATTGGAATGGAGAGAGCAATAGGCCAATACAACTAATAGAAAGAAAGAAGTAGTACATAATAGTGGTGTTTTGAGAGTTAATTTAATTTTTTATGGCTATGATTTATAGAATATAAAATATATGAAAAATAACTTATTTTAGCGACTTCTATGTTCACATATCATTAGATATTGAACTTTATGTGTGTATATAAAATACTTGATGATGTTAAAATATGGATGTGTTTTTTTAATACTGATGCAATCAATTTGCAGTTTGGCGCAAACAACAATTATAAATCCTTGTGCACAAGTTACCGATATTCATGTGGTGGTGATTGGTTCTTCTACAGCTGCTGGTTCTGGACCTAGTTCCCCAGATAGTGCATGGGTTAATCGCTATAGAAAATACCTGCAAAACATCAACCCTCAAAATCAAGTAACCAATTTAGCAATTGGAGGAACCAACACTTATAACATTATGCCCTCTTGGTTTAGTGCAGCAGGCAAACCAGCCACTAATCCTAGCAACAACATAACTCAAGCAATCAGTTTGGGAGCAGATGCTATTATAGTGAATATGCCCTCCAATGATGCTGCTGGCGGGTTTGGAATTAATGAGCAAATGTCCAACTTTATCACTATCAAAAACTCCGCAGATAGTGCCAACATACCAGTCTGGGTTTGTACCACACAACCTCGAAATTCATTGAGTGCAGCAGGTAAAGCTATTCAAATAGGTGTTCGAGATTCTATCTTGACCTATTTTGGGGACTATGCAATCGACTTTTGGAATGGCTGTGCAGACGCCAGTCACAATATTTTTCCACAATACAATTCTGGAGATGGAGTGCATATGAACAATGCAGGACATCGTATCTTAAACAATAGAGTTATTGCAGAGGGAATTTCCAACATAGTAGCTGATACAGCTCTTGCAACAGACCATGTGTTGGTTGATTTATATCTAGAAAATATTTCGGTATGTGGTGGATTTAATACCTCTATTTATGCAATTATTGCTAATGTAGGGCAAGCTAGTAGTTCTTCTATAATGACTCAGTTTGAGGTAGTTGATAATATAACCAGTAACCTCTCTAATTTCCCTTTTTCTATACAGCCTTTAGGAACATGTTCTTTAGATACCGTAAACATGATGCTGAATACTTATAATGGAGTAGATGTAGATATTCAAGCTTACTTGACGAATACAGATGTAAATAAAACAAATGATACTTCTCAAGTTATTGGGGTGTACACCAAAGGGCATCCAACTATCACTATAGTACATGATACCGTTTGTTTAAGAGATTCTAGCACCTTGTTTGCAATGGGAAGTTCTAGCATGGATACTAAAGGTTATGTAAGTAAATTTTGTATAGAGATAAAGCCGTAATTTTTTGATTAGACAAGGTAGATGTTCTGCCTAATAGCCTTAGCTATTAAGGTAGGTTGTCTAACGAAGGGCTAAATAAAAAAGGTTCTTTGACAGTTTTTGCCAAAACTAGGATTTGTAAGCAAAAACTCTAAATTTAAAATGCTGAAAATTGGTCATATTAAAAGTAAAGCGTTTTACTGTTCTCAGTAAATTATTAGTTCCTTCAAGAGCAGCATTTGAT
>JAAEPD010000278.1 GCA_024222455.1 Aureispira sp. | reverse complement strand
TGTCCCGCTAAATTGATACACCTCAAAAAACACTTTGTTTTGTCTTATAGCAATGGTTATAAGGCCTTTATAGTTAATTAAAATAACTAAAATGTTTATTTATTTTACTCCTGAATACCCCTAAAGATTGATTGAATTAATAGCCTTTAATAAAAGCAGGTTCTTCAAATATTACACCCTTTTCAAATCTGTCTAAATGGGTCATCCATCTTTTGCAGTATGGCCAATCTTCGGGCAAGTTCGGGGCTATTAATGGCTCATAATATTGTAGAATATGATATAACTCTTGAAGTTGATGATGATAACGCTCCAATCGTTTTGGTCTATTGGTTTGGTAGCCAATCTTGCTATATTCTGCAAGCCACATCCAAATATGCTGTTTTTGATAAAACTGCAACAGTTTGAAATGTATCTGGAAAATTTCTTGATACAAAACTTCATCAGGATGCTGGATTAACCATTGACGAAATAAATTATCATGAGAGGAAACCATTTCCCATACTTCAGACATACTATATTGTACATCAATAGCCTGTTTCCCAATCAATATAGCGCTATCCAACTGCCCAGATTCTATAAAATAATAATAATAGCTTTGTAATTTTTGAGCCTTATTTTTTTGAGTAAGTTTTGCTTTGCAAGCTGTAATATAGTCTTGAATAGGTTGGCTCAAGCTATCAATACTGGGGGTAATTCCAAATCTGAGTTTGTAATAAAAAACGTTTCCCTGACCATTAGTTTCTACCCCATAATTAAAGGTATCTAAATTTTCAGTAGAATATCCCTCCAAAACATGAGCAATAGTTTCATGGTAAGCATCTAAAGCTTCTTGGTATTTATTTTCGACCAAGTGTAAACGAAGGGCATTGAAGTATTTTTTTTCATAAACACCTGATGTCAATTCTCTTTCTGTAAGTTCCAAATGTCTACCCTGATTAGAAAAGGATAAAAACAACAAAATAAGAATACAGACCAATAAAGCAAATGTAACGATTCCTCCAGCAATATGCTGACGCATCCGAACCAGTTTCAGATCCTTGTTCTCCTCTGCCAGTTTCTTGAGTTCTGCTGCCTGCTGGCGTTCTAACTCTTCTTGTAGTTTTATGGCTTGTTCTTTTTCAAATCGTTTAGAAAACGACTCCAGAATTGGCTCAACTAAAGTATCATGCGAAACCTCAAAAGCTCTACCCAGATGGGTGTTTTCGATGCGTATCAATCGGGTTTTTAGCAATTGACTCAGCAATTCATCGCTGACCCTGTAATTTCTCTTGACAATAGCCTCTGCCAAACTGACCCGAACACCTCCTACAATCAATCCCTCTTCTATCACCTGTCGGGCAATAAGCTTCTGTTGAACATCTTCAATAGATTGAATTTGCTCTTCATAATAGTTATTCAAAATATGTTGAATACCTATTTTTCCACCTAAATAGGCTGGGGTAATCTGAAGCATTTCTTAAGTTTTTTTTACAGATGTAGAATTAATATATAAGTTATATCTGAAATAATAGAAGATGGCTACAAAACTAGCTTTCTTCTTCTTTATCAACGACTATCAAATTTCTCCTAGCCCAAGCAATAAAAGGGGGCAAACTTGCAGTTCCTAATAGATAACCTAACCACAAACAAAAAGCGATCAATTCATGCTCATCTACATCTATATCTACGATCAGACTCGTCCCCAAAACAGCTACAAACAAACCTATTGAAACACCTATAAATGTTCCTATAAACAGATATATTTTACTAATAATTGTAATCGTAAAATGATAAAATATAAGTGTAGCAAAAATAATCAATCCACATAGAACACCCCCTTCCTTAGCTTCCAAAACTTCAACATAATAGGCGACTATACCAGATTTCACAGCAACATACAAACCTACAAACAGGAGTAACTGCACCCCTGCATAAATGAAATAATGCTTGCGCTCAGGCTTTCGAATTTGAACAACATTCCCTATTCCTAAATCATCCAATAACTCCATCAGTCTCCTATATTATATAATAATATCTAAATTAAATATTGTCGTTTAAAACTAAGCTCGTTGCCGTTTTATCCCAAAGATAATTAAAGATAAAATCAAAGTTCCTACACAGTAAAAGAACCACATAAACACCCCTGCTAAAATAGGTTCACTTCGCCCTATTCCCATCATTTCATCCACCATAAAAGCAGCTATAAATCCTCCCACCAAAAAACCAATAACTCCCCATAATAACACCCAAGGTTTTGGAGTAACTGTCTTTCTATAAAATAGCGTAGTTACACAAAATAAGGCAAAGCAAAACAATAAACCTACTGGCGATTCCAATAGAGGAAAGGGCTCAACAAGATCTATACTTGACAATGTAAAAGTTCCGACGACCATTAAAAACAAAATAAATGCATAAATCCCATAATCTCCAACATTCACTTTGGGTAACTGGGGTTTACCTTCCAGTTCTAAATCATCTAATATTTCCATCTATTTTGCTTTACTATAAATATAATGCCCTACAGGCAAAAGCAGTGTACCAATCCAATAACCTAAATAAATCAGTATTCCAGATAAAAGAGGTTGATCTCTTCCTGTATCAAACCAAACATCGACCATATACCCAGCCAAAAAGAACCCTGCTACAAATCCTGCAACAGCCCAAACTACAAACCACCAAGAAGAGGTGATCACTTTACGATAAAACAATAAAGTACAGACAAAATAAATGCTAAGCCAAGCAACAAACAACTCTGAATTAAATAAGGTATCATCATCTAAATGGCCTCCTTTGACTAAACTCAAAGCCCCTAAGACTACAAGAAATAAACTTAGGCTATAAATCAGGTAGTATAAGATTTTATGCTCTGCTTTTTTTTTCAAAAAGTCCTTATTCTGGTTATCTAGTAATTCCATTTACTCTAATTTTTCGGTACCCACATAATGAAGCGCAGGAATCAGCACAGTGGTCACCCAGTGACACAAATAAGCTACTAGCCCTGCATAAATAGGCTCATCTCTACTGATATGCAAGAGGGAGTCTACAAAAAAACCAGTCACCCAAAAACTAATAAAAAAGGCCAGCATTGCCCCTCCTATTGCCATCAAAAGGCCCTGCATCACCTTGTTATAAAAAACAACCAGCAACACAAAGAGTAAGCCTAACCATACAAAGCCCCAAGAGGTATTAAACACTGTATCATCATCAAGTATTCCCATACTCACTAACCCTAAAAGTCCGGGTACTGCTAAAAACAAGCCCATACTATATATATAATAGTATAAGAGTTTGTGTCCTCCCCCTTTTTGCCCTTTAGGCTTAGCTCCAAAATTGTCTAAAACTTGCATTATTTATTACGTTTTTTAGTTGAATACTTTGCAGCACGTTCTTTAGGGGTCTTTCCAAAATCCCTTACAGTCCTAGATAGTTTGCTTAATTCAAAGAATTTTCCAACAAACATTGACCCTAAGAAATAGGTAAAAAACATCACTAAGCCATTAATAAAAGAAGCAGGTGACCCCTCATACATAATATCAGGAAAGGTGAATCGAATAGGGAGCACACCCCATAACACACCAATAAGAGAAGGCAACCCAGATCTAAGTATAAAGAAAAAATCTTTTTTTTCACCCTCATCTTTATACCTTAAAATCTCTGAGAATAACCACCAAGTGCACAGCCCCATCAAAACAAGTAGTACATAAGGACTCATTCCTGAATCTACCGTAGGAATTAAGCTAATATAGTTTCTTCTATCCAATAAGAAAGCTGTTTGAATAATAGTGAACAGCACTATTCCATAGATTAGATAATACTTTGAATTATCTCTAAAATTATCTTCCTGTTCATCTAAAACTTCCATATATTTATATTTTTGCTTGATGCAATAACCATGCATCCAAGAGTACCAAAGCAGCCATAGCTTCCACTATAGGTACTGCACGAGGCACCACACAAGGATCATGTCTTCCCTTGCCAGATACTGTAGCTTCTTCACCTTTTTTATCTATAGATGCCTGATCTCGCATAATGGTTGCTACAGGCTTAAAAGCTGCTCTAAAATAAATATCCATACCATTAGAAATACCACCTTGCACACCTCCCGAATAGTTGGTTTTAGTTTTGATTTCCTCACTATCCTTATAAAACAAATCGTTATGCTCAGAACCACACATAACCACTCCATCAAAACCAGAACCATACTCAAAACCCTTGCAAGCATTGATACTCAATATAGCCTTGCCTAGCTCTGCATGCAATCGGTCAAAAACAGGTTCACCCAAACCAGCTGGGCAACCTCTCACTACACAAGATACTACACCACCTACTGTATCTCCTTCTTTTTTTATCTGTTTAATATATGTCTCCATTTCCGCAGCTAAATCTAAATCTGGACAACGTACTGGGTTTTCTTCTAATCTAGAAAAATCTAGCTCTGTATAGTTTTTATCAAGCTTTAAATAGCCTACTTGGCTTACATAAGCAGTTATTTCTATTCCTTTTTGCTTCAGAATAGATTGTGCTATAGCTCCAGCAGCTACACGAGCAGCAGTCTCTCTAGCAGAAGAACGTCCTCCTCCTCTATAGTCTCTCACATCGCCATACTTTGCAAAATAGGTATAGTCTGCATGCGAAGGTCTAAATGTGTTTTGGATATGACTATAATCCTTGGATCGTTGATCTGTGTTGGCTATAAACAGATTGATTGGAGTACCTGTAGTTTTACCTTCAAACACTCCAGACTGAATTACAAACTGATCCTTTTCTTTACGTTGTGTTACTATTTTGGACTGCCCCGGTCTTCTTCTGCTCAATTGGTATTTTATAAATTCAATATCCAATTCTACTCCTGCTGGACAACCATCAATCACCACACCTATACCTGCTCCATGCGATTCGCCATAAGTCATGATTTTGAACAGCTTCCCAAATGTATTTCCTGCCATATTCTTCTATTCTTCTCTCTTAATATTAATTCATCCAATAATTAGGGGTTACTACAGAAGGCTCCCCCTTTTTATCATAAAATAAGATTACCTGATCGTTTCTATTATACTTTTTCCATTGTTTCTGATTAACCAACACCTCTTCTACTTTCTCAAAATCTCTTTCATCTCTAAGTAAGAAAAGAGATAGTCCAAAATCTTGTTCTTGTCCTTCTACTACTTCATTTTTCTTTTTACGAAGCGAGTACAAAGGATACCTGAAAGCTCGGCTTTGTTCTGTTAGCTCCACTCTTCGTATATCTCGAACATCTAATTTGTATCTGTGATATTGAGCATAAATAGGAAACTTCTTATAAATCGGTTCAGACTCTATATAAGACCAACTGTAGTAGGTTACCTTTTTATATTTAGGCACCTTTTTATACTTTTTCACTCTCTTTTCAACCCATTCATAGTCATAAACTGCCCTTGAACAATATTTATCTTCAAAATAGCCATTGCCCATATTTTTAGTACCACATTTATACTCCTCTGTTCCTACTTTTACTCTTTCTCGCTTTCTTTCTGTTGTATAGCCATCTCGCACCTTTTCATACCCATCTTTTTCTTTTTTCGCTTTCTTACTCAAAATTCGGAACCCTCTTTTAGAACGAGGTGGCGAAGTTCCATTTCCAGTCTTGGTTACATCCTTTTCTCCTACCTTTCTAGATTCATATTCTTTTACTTCTTTCTTAGACTTGACCTTATAGGCACCTTCTGGCAAATCCCAACCTTCTAATTGATGCGTAGTGTCATAACTAATCAAAACACTAGTTTTAAAATAGAAATTTTCCACCTTTCCCATTCTACTTACTATAGGTATTTCTGTTTTATAACGATTATTCGCAAAGCTATAATATTCAGTTGGTTTACTTTTAAATGTTGTTCTATACATAAAAGTTAAACCATAAATTAAGACTATAGCAATTATGGTCTTAGTCACCATATTTTGCCTATCCCACCAAGCCAACAAACCTTTAGCTCGCTTAGTTTTTGTCCTGGATTTAGCTGTTCGACCTACAACATCCAATGTTGTTCGGTCTAAACCATCCCGAATATTACCACAGGATTTACAGTGTGTATCCTTAGCTTTATTGTGTGCCTGACAATGATCACAAATCCAGTCTGCACCAGCATAAGCCTCCCTAATCTTTCGGACATCTCTGACTATAGGAGCATTATCATCCAGATAAAATTTAACATTTTGGGGTCTTGTAGAGCCACATTTAGGACATTTTGTAGAGGGACCATGTATTCCTATTTGCCCACAACTATTGCAGTCCCATTTTCCTACACGTATAACTTTTTTAGCCATTATTTTAATACTTTAGGGTTTTAACTAGTTTTGACTAAAGCTATTATAATATAGGATAATTGGCTAATATTTATGGCCAACAAGCAGTTTATTTTAGGGAAGCTATATTTGTTTAATAGTTAACTCTTTTTGTATGTACTCAATACTTTCCAAAATAGCCTCCACTCCAATGTCTATATTAATAGCAAATTCACCTATCCCTTTCAACAAGGTAAAACAGAGCTGTTCTTGTTCGTTCTTTTTGTCTTGTTGTATCAACTGCAAAAAAGCTTTTTCTTCTAGTGCGGCTAATGGTGGGAAGGTGTATAAGTTCAAAATAAAATCGGTAATTTCTTTCAACCCCTGTGGAGACATACCCAACAATTTATGAGACAAATAGCTCTCACAAATCATCCCAATAGCCACAGCCTCACCATGCAATAAAGGCGCAGCAGTCTGAAAACTCAAACTCTCTAAAGCATGCCCTATAGTATGTCCAAAATTTAAAGACTTTCGAATATTCTGTTCTGTCGGATCTTGTTGGACAATCCTATTTTTAATTTGAATGGAATGTTCTATTACAGGTGCCCAATCTACATTTTCTAAACTAGTCCACTGACTTATTTTAGTCCATTGTTCCTTATCTTGAATTAAGGCATGTTTGATCGTTTCGGCAAAACCGCTGTATATTTCTCTTAATGGCAATGTTTTCAAAAAATCACTATGCACAATCACTGCTTGAGGAGTATTGAATAGGCCTATTATATTTTTCACCTGCTCAAAATCAACTCCCAACTTACCACCAACCGAAGCATCTACTTGTGAGAGCAAGGTAGAAGGCAGTTGTATGAAATCCATCCCTCTCTTGAAGGTGCTTGCACAAAAACCACCCATATCGCCAATCACTCCACCACCCAAGTTGAGCAAGACAGCTTTTCGGTCTGCTCCAAGTGCCAAAAGTTGTTGCCATATTTGCTGGCAGGTTTCCAAATTTTTATGTTCCTCCCCTGCTGCAATAGTTATAACTTGGAGTTCATAAGTTCCTAAAGCTCCTTGAAGAATAGGTAAACAATGCTCCTGAGTATTCTCATCAACTAATACAAAATGCTTAGAATATTTTTTTTTGCTAAGTAACTCATTCAAATAACTAAATGAATCTTGCTCAAATACAATCTGGTAAGTTCCTGCATCTATCATATAATGCTATTTTTTAATTAATAGTCCATGCATTTTTAACTTTATCAAGCTAAAAATAGTAGTGCTATTTTCTAACAAACCGTTAGAAAAACTTCACAGACTAATGAAAATAAGAAAAGCGAAGGAACTAGTCCTTCGCTCTATATTTTGCTTCAAATTTTAATTTATAGTTTACTAAACCCTACAGAAACACTATGTCCCTTGTCCTGTCTCTCCATCTTTTGTTTCGGCAGAATCTGCCTTAGGTTCAGGCAATTCGCCTTTTAACTCTTTCAGTAGGTATTCAGAATCTTCATCTGAATTGTCCCATTCGCTATAAGCTGCCGAAGACTCATCTTGTTGCTTCTTCTCTTGCTCTGCAAATACAGTAGTCAATAAAGTATCTTTAGACTGCTTGATAGAATCCAAATAAATTTGTTGACGTAAGTTTCTTGCATTTCGGTCTAGAGCTAAGTATTGATCATTATATATCTCAATACCGATCAACTCATTATCTGCATAGAAGTAAGTTTCAGTAGCTCTATATCCTGTAGTATCATAGTACGTTACTGCACCATTTCTCCATCCATTGGTATACCAGATTGTATCTGTAGAAGATTTTCCATTAGGATGATAGTTTACTTCATACTCTTTATTGCCATTACGCTTTAGCGAATAAAAAACGCGTTGTTTCACCACTCTAGAGTCATACCAGTTGAGAGAAGAATCTACATGAATACCATCCTCCCAAAAAGAAAGGTGAACAGTATCTCCGTTTTCGTTCCATTCTATTTTAGTCCCATGCAACTGTCCGTGCTTATAAGACTCTGTCTCGGCTGTATACAAAATACGTCCTGTAACAGGATCTGTCCAATACGAAATAATATCGTATGTAGTATCTGTTTGTTGTATTTGGACATCTGTACGCTTAGGCTCTATAGATAAAACAACTGTATCTGGCAATACACCATCAGACATTTCCTCATTTGTAATAGTTACACAAGAGGGTAAATACAGTACTATATATAGCAAAACCAGCAGTAAAGTATGGGTTCTCATAGTTTTTGGCTGTTGAATATTCATAATTGGCTAGGAAAGCTCTCTTCTGGTTAAGAGCATGTTTAAAGTTATTATTTTGAATAATATGAGCATGTAATTTTTAGAGATTAAAGCTCTTTTTTAGAATAATAGCCTTAGCTATTGTGGTAAAAAAAGCTGCTAAGCTATAGAAATTGGCATTTCATATTAACAATTAGAATAAATTTTAACATGCTCTAAATATAGTTATTATCTTTTTAATAATTTGAAGTTTCCACGCTTTTTATTCAAAGGTCTTGGCAAACAATGCTTCTATAGCTTCTTTAGTTAGGTCATCTGTATAATTATACTCTGCTACATCTTCTAAATAATCCACATATTTCCCATCTTCAATTTTGATAACATCTACCAAATGTGCCTTAGGTGCATCTTCTCCCATATAACGAGCCATAACTATAGCTGTTTGTGTGCCTTTGGTAAGTACTTTAGGGTACCATTGTGCATCTGGAGTAGCATTGACTAAAGCACTACGCATATCTTCTTCCTTGTGTGGAAATGTATAAAGCACCTCTCCTCCTTTTTGGAGTGTATACTCTTCCAACATCCAATCTTTAGTACCTTTATCAGCTGATTTAGTTACTATACTAAAGCCTTCAGCCAACTCTGCTTTCATAGGACTCCCCCAATAAGAGCCTCGCTCATCAGGTTCTTTTTCGGCAGTTATTTTTACATCTTGTGCAATAGACAATGTAGCAGGAGCATCTGTGGTATGGTCAACAGTTGCATCTGTATTTTCAGTTTCGTTATGCTCTGTTGTGTTAGGATCTGACTCCGAATTGTTAGTTGGTTCTGCATCACCACAAGACCATAAAGAAAAGGCTAATACTGTTAGGAGAAAAAGGGATAGATTCTTCATTTCAATTAAAAATTACATTCATTAATAAATTTCAAAACTGTCATCTGTTTTACCTTTTTGGTAAATTTCTCGACGTACATCCTGCAATATTTGAGAACGTCGTTGATGCAAGATTATTCGACGCACCTCTTCTTTTACTTCTTGCAAAGGGGTTGCCTCGTTTTTATCTCTATATTCAAATATTCTAAGTAAATATTGATGATTATCATCCGTTTTGTCCAAAACAGACCTACCTTCCAAATGCCTACGTTCGATAGCCGACTTCGGAATTTGATTTAACAATTTATCAAATCGGATCCAAGTATCTTCGTCTAAGATATGTACAGTTTTGTTCTCAGAACAATATAATTTGACTCGATCAAAATCTAACCCATCATCAGATTTAAACCATTTCCTTAAGTCTTTTACCCCGTCCATTTTCCGATAGACTTTTACAAAATGGCAACGTACCCAACTCAAACCAAACTGGTATTGTTCTTTGTTTTTGGTATAATAATCTGCCAACTGTTGAGGTGTCACAGAAGAGTCTAACCGCTCTTGTACCAAAGCTTGCTCGTATTGATTGAGGATCAAAGAAGCTCTATATTCTGCTACTAGACGATCTATCTTACCCAAATTAGATACATTGCTTTCTGCTACCTCTAGCAAAAGCTTATCTTGTATCCATTTCTCAATATACATCTTGACTTGATAAAGACTATCCTCACTCGAAAGACCTGCCCCTATTCCATCCATATCAGAGGCATACAATACCTGATCGTGTGCCTTGGCCAATGCAGGTTCATCTTGTTTTTCCTCTGTTTCAGTACCTCCACAGGCTACCAAACCTAATATAAAGATTAGTAAATATCCGTATTTATGCATTATACTATAATTGTTTTGGTCCGTTTCCTATTCTATCTTTTAGGTACTGACCATCTTGGCAAAATTGAATTAAATCGCTGTTGATAAAATCGCTAACTTCTTGCTGAATACTATTGGGATATAACAAATGCAAATTAGGTCCAGCATCTAAACTAAAATACAAAGGATTTTTAGTCTCCTTTCTCCATGCTTGCACACGCTTAATTATTTCTAGAGAGTTGCCCTCCATTAATATATAAGAAGGTTTAGATGTCATCATCAAAGCATGTAACATTAGCGCTTCTGCCTCTGTAATCTCTCCAAAAGTTTCTAGATCTCCAGCTTGCATTGCTGGCAATAATTTACCCATATTTTCATGCGCTTGCTGATAACGTATAGCTGCAAATGGGTTGCCTTCCATTAGACCATGTCCGGCCGAACTAGACACACTTTTTTCCTGTTTACTCACCATTAGAATATCATCATGGAAGTTTTGGAAGGTACTGTGTACCTCATTGGCATAAGGAATAGCAAATTCGTCATCCGCTTTAGGGATATGGCTAGTCTTACCCCACACCGAAACATAAGGATAAACAGAGCGACTTGCTGACCCAGAACCCAAACGTGCTATATGAGAGGCTTTTTTATAGAAGAGTTCTTCGTTAGGCAGTGTTATGCTTACCATCCGCTCCATAGACATTAGGCAAAGTGCCAATGCACTCATACTTGAAGCCGAAGAAGCAATACCTGCAGAATGAGGGAATGAGTTGTGTGACTCAATTTTCAGCTTATATGCTGTCAAGAATGGAAATTCTTCCTCTACTATAGAGTTTAAAAACTTCTCTATACGTGCTCCAAAAGCAGGGTTAGATTTACCTTCAAAATAAAAATCTAAATCTAGTTTCCCATCATCCTCTTTTTCTGCATAGGATAAAGAAGTCTCAGAATATGCGTTTTGTAAGGTCAAACTAATAGAAGCATTTTGGGGTAATTGTCTTCCGTGTTTGCCCCAATATTTTATTAATGCTAAGTTAGATGGGCTCTGCCAAGTTATTTTCATTATCTATAGATTTTGTATATTACTAATATGTCAAATAATGCACTAGTAATATCACTTTTAGCGAATTGTTCAGCAAAAATAATAAAATCCATCAATCTCTAACAAAAAAGCATAGATACACTTAGGGTAAACACATCTAAATCTCTAAAGGGAATTTAGATGCTCATTCTCAATGTTTATTGGTTGAATGTTGAAAGTCTAATGTTTTTTTGGTATTTTTTTACTCTTATTTTTAGGAAAATCTTATTATTTAAGCTTCGTTTTCAAGACTCAAAAAGGGGTATCTTCCTTGTTTTTATTCAACATTAACACATTCAACCTTAGAGCAATTTTGTCTTGTGAATACACTCACTCACTATATAGAAAACAGCTTATCATAATCACTATTTATAATGACTTAGGTCATACTCTACATCCTTTGAGATAGCGATCTTAAGGGTCATTTTTAAAACTACAAAACAAAGCTAAAATGGAGAATAGGTATAACCTCGAAGACTTGAGGAAAGTATCAAAGCGTAAAGACTTGATGGATATAGCTGCCAAAAAAGGTATTAATATCAAAAAAGTATTACGAAACTTGCGCTATGAAGAGGAATTGAAGCTGCTACAAGCAGAATTAGTTAATTTTCAACGATGGGTTTCTAGAAAAAAATTGCGTGTTGCCATCTTATTTGAAGGGCGTGATGCAGCAGGTAAAGGAGGCTCTATCAAACGATTTACGGAACACCTCAACCCTAGATCAATGCGAGTGGTTGCACTATCTAAACCTACAGAAGTAGAAACAGGACAGTGGTACTTCCGCAGATACATCAAAGAACTACCAAACCCTGGTGAAATTGTTTTTTTTGACCGTAGTTGGTACAACAGAGCTGTAGTAGAGCCTGTAATGGGTTTTTGTAATAAGGCACAGTATGATAAATTTATGGTTCAGGTGCCTGAGTTTGAACATATGTTGTATGAGGATGGGGTTATTCTAATCAAATTTTGGTTCTCTATCTCTAAAGAAGAACAAAGTAAACGCTTCCAATCTAGATTGGAAAATCCACTCAAAAAATGGAAATTCAGTCCTGTTGATAAAAAAGGTCAAGAACTTTGGGACAAATACAGTCATTATAAGGAACAAATGTTTTCTAAAACACATACGACCTTTAGTCCTTGGATTATTGTCAAAACAAATCAAAAACGAGTTGCACGCCTAGAGAGTATTCGATATGTTCTTTCTAGATTTAATTATACAGGGCATACTAGAAGCAAAACAAGCATTTTGCCCGACCCTAATGTGATCTTAAGATACTATAGACACATGGAACAAATCGATATTTAATCAATCAATTGAACATTCTTATTATGAAAAATAAATTATTGGATATTACTCCAGAAGAACTGGAACTACTCAATACTCGTGTTGGCCTAAAAAACCTTTTTGCAGATAAAAAAACGGATATAAAAAAGGCTCTTCGTTTTGCTAAATACGAGACTAAACTCAAAGAGCTTCAAACAGAGCTTATCAAAGTCCAAAATTGGACGATGAAAAATAAAAAAAAGATCGTCATTATTTTTGAAGGACGTGATGCTGCTGGCAAAGGTGGTGCTATACGACGTATCACAGCTCATATCAACCCTCGTTATTTCAGGAAGGTAGCTCTCCCAAAACCTACTAGCGAAGAAGCTGGTCAATGGTACTTCCAACGCTATGTAAATCAACTCCCCAAACCTGGCGAGATTGTATTTTTTGATCGAAGTTGGTACAATAGAGCAATAGTAGAACCTGTAAATGGTTTCTGTACAGATGAACAGTATAAAATTTTTATGGATCAGGTCAACGATTTTGAAAAAATGATTTTACAATCAGACACCTACCTTCTCAAACTGTACTTTTCTATATCTAAAGAAGAACAAGCTACTCGATTCAAAGAAATTAGAAATAGCCCACTCAAAAAATGGAAAATGACTGATGTAGACAAAAAAGCTCAGGAACTTTGGGGCAAGTATAGTATGTACAAAAAACAGATGTTTAAGCATACCAATACAGAAGCATCTCCTTGGGTTGTTATCAATGCCAATAGAAAAACAGAGGCTCGCATCGAAGCATTGCAATACATTTTAGATACAATCCCTTATCAAGATGGTACTTTAGATGAAGAATAACTACAGTGACAAATAACAATATACTTAGGACTAGTCAATAACTTGGCTGGTCCTTTTTTAATTAACGTCCCCAAAGAATAAGGAATTTGACCACTTACTAAAGCTATGCTATCACTTGTTCCTTTTTGTATTCTTTTCCATCCTCATGGCACACTTTCTGTCTAGAAGCAAGACTGTAAATTCACTAATATTTTTGTACTATAAAACACAGCACATGAAATTTTCAATCCTCTTTTTTTCCTTATTTTTTATTGGTAGTTGTACTACTCCGCACACACTAGCTCAAAGTAATCCAACTGATGAATCTAAAACATGGAACATCAAAAAACTTTTACTCACCCAAAAAGCTGATAGCCTTTGGTATTTCAAGAAAAAACGAGGCAAGATTATTAAAAACTTAGGAGTATGGAAGTCTGTAAAAATGCTTTGCCAAGCTATAGATTTAGAATATTGGATTCTAGATGGTACAGACGATGAGTTTGAGTATATGTATGAGGAGGTGATCGATATAGGAAACGCAGAGCAAAACTTTTTTTTTATTACTCAAGATACTAGTGGACAAAATTTTATTATATATGCAGATCAACTCACTCGCCCCTATCAATTAGCTCTTAGCTTAGAGGAAGTTTCAAAAACTACAGAAGTTCTATGTTTAATCCGTCCTAAAAAAGATATTTTTGATCATAAATTTTGGGAAACAACACATCCTAATATCAATTCATTGCTTGTTGTCTTTTCAGGCTTAGACAGTATTCCTAAAGGAATAACTTCCTTAACAAATCTAAATCGCTTAGATTGGATTTATTCTCCTATCAAGTCCTTACCCAAAGAAATGGCTAACCTCCAACAACTCCAAAAACTAAACTTTACATCTTGCTTCTTCCATAAAACCCCCAAAATATTAGGTCAACTTTCTAACCTTAAAGCTCTTGATTTCACAATGAATCCATTAATAGAACTCGATTCCTCTATTGGTAATTTAAAAAATTTAGAATACTTAGATTTAAGTTTTACTTCTTCATATAATGGCCTTATCCCCTCCCTTCCTAAGGAACTACAAAACCTAACAAAACTTCGATATTTTTATTTTTATCAACCAGAAGAACTAACAGAATCACTTTTACAAGATCTCAAACAGCTAAAAAAAAGGCTTCCTCGTTGTACTCTTGGATTTTAAGGCTTGAAGCTTTAACTTTTAAAGAAAAATCATTTGCTCTTCTAACACACACTATCTAACTTTGAGAAAAATTATTATTATGAAATTTTTAGCAATTCTTATATTCTTTATCAGTCTTGTCAGCTGTACCCAAACAGACAACAACAACTCAACTACAAACAATACTTCTGCACAAGATTCTGTAGAAAACACCACCCCTACTCCAAAAACAACAAAGGTGCTTTGGACAGAAATAGGTGGTCCTGACAATACCGCAGAGTATGTTATAGACAACGACTTCATGACCAACATAACAGAGCCCGAACGGATGGCTTTAGGTTATATAGCCTTATCTATTGGCACAGACTGTTGGTGGAAGGATGACAAACCTAATGAAGATCGTAGCAATCTAGAATGTCTCCTACTCTCTGCCCTAAACTTGGGCTGCCAATGCTCTGAAGAACACTTAGGGCCACTCAAAAAAGCATTTTCACAAGATGCCACTGCTCTTAAAAACTTAGAAAACTGTGGCACGACACCTTATACAGCAACTATACAAACGGGTTTTGAGGAAATAGAACTAGAGAAAACTGAACAGCAAATCAAGATCAATTATAGCTATAGTTATGTTAATGTTAGAGAGGAATTTTTCCAAGATTATAAAGTTACTATAGTTTTTGAATTAAATGGAGATCAACTCAAAATAGTATCTGAACAAAAAACAGAAAAAGAAAATAGTGCTTTTGATAAAGAAAGTTATGTAAAAGAGATTGATTCTTTAGTAGGAAATAAAGTATCTACTTGTCTAGAATCTACACCAAAAATGACACACCCTACAGAAGATTGGCATTATTGTTTTTTGGAGAAACCTAACCTAGAAATTATTATTGTAACGGTTCCTGCAACTACAGATCCAGATAGATATAAGGTAGTATATAATGATACTAATGGGCATGAATACAGAGATGCTTTAGTCCTCCAAAACGGTGAACTTATTTTTACTTCTGAAAGTATCGAATATGTTCCTAAAAATGCTCCACATGAATGGCTTTGGTCCTGCATTTATTATATCAAAGACAATATAGATATAGATATGATCTCTATGGGACATGGCCCTACCGAAAATGAAGAATGGGAATCTAATCTATTAGAACGTTGTGTACAATATCAAACGTCTGAAACGTATCGTAAACTAAGAGCAGCTTATGGCCCTCAAAATGACTAAGATGAAAAACATTCTAAATACAATACTACTTATAGGATTAGGATTATGGTTAGCTGCATGTTCTAGCCCTATTAATAAGGAGTCTTATCATATAGATGATCTATTCCTTTACAATAACCAAGAAGCTAAGAAGCTCAAATCTCAGAAGAAGTTCTCAGAAGAAGAAGCTCAAATTTTGACTCCTATATTATTGGAACTTCACAATTCAACTAAAAAAGTGACTAAGGCTGCGCCTATAACGGCTATCCTTCCTTTTTTTGAATTCCCAATGCATTATAGATCAGTTACAGGTGATGCTGTTGCTACTAAAGCTCATTCTAGCTATCGTTACTATCCTAGCTTGCAAACAATATATACAACACACTCCAATGAGTTGGGCAAATCTATTAATGTTGAGAATAATGATGCTGTTCTGAAAACATTTGAATTAGACGAGTTTACATTTCCTAAAGGGCTTAGTCAAAGTGATATACAAGCGTTGGATAACACCAATAGTAATGATCTTAGGCTCTACCTGCTTTATACCTCAAAAGACAGTATTGGTCATGATATTGATATATTGAGGTTGAACAAGGCTCATCGAATAGCAGATCGTTCTATTGTAGAAACTACTCATAAGTGGACAGAAGGTACTATAAGAGGTGGCGTAAATCATCACATAGATTTGCTAAACGAAGCGCTACAGCTAGAAAACTTGTGCTATTTGCACCAAGACTTGCCAGAACATCCTTTACAAATTAACACATGGCGACGTCTTGTTTATAAAATTCTAGAGGGACAGGCTAGCATAGAGTCTATGCATTTTTTAGATCAGGCTGCACAAGAAACCAATGCTGAATTATTTATTACATCTCCATTGCTCAAAACTAAAGAAAATATTGGCATAGGTTCTACCTTAGAAGAGTTCATAAAAACTTATCCCCAATATACAATATGGCATACTTATGTAAGCGATCGTTTTGTTTTAGAAGCTAAATCTATAGATGCTGTGAGTAGTATCCAGTTTTTGCTCAGCCCAAAGGATTTCAAAGGTAAATTGCCTAAAAACCCTAGTGATATGACTATTCTTAAAATCATTGACTTTGAACCTACTGCAACAATAGAATCTATTCGCATATTTTAAATTAAAATTAGAAATACTATTATGAAAATATTTATAACGACACTACTTCTGAGTAGTTTTTTCCTTCTGAATATACAGGCTCAAGACATTCAACAGCATGATGCTCGAGCAAAAAAAATAGACCTAGAACGTAACGGGTATACAGATGTCATATTCTCCGACGCAGATTTCTATAAGGAAAGTGACCCCAAAGCCTATTCTAAAGAAGGTGAGTCTGTCTACAATTTGGGGATGATTCACCTTAGCAAACATTACAAGAGGCATTCTCTCAAAAAAATAGCCTTAAAATTTAGTGGACCTAATAGTATTTTATTGTCTGAATATTACTTTGATAGTGATCAAGTTTTTTTGGTGCAAAAAACACGCTTAACGTATAATGCTTCAATGCATTCAGATGCCTACAAAAAAGAGGAAACAGATACCACTAAACACCGATACTATTTCAAAGAAGGTAGCCTAGTTATTAGTTCTGACAAAAAAGCTATGCAAGACAAAAGTATAGTGCAAGATATTTTGAGTGATGCTACCTTGTACCAAAAGTCTTCTAATATAATGGAGCCAGCTGTATATGCTGTCCAAAAAGCGACCAATTTCAAGGAAAAGATAGTTGATATCGATTGCCAATTATCATTATCAGAAGTTACTTTAACAGATGAGAATGGTGATATATTGCGCTTTTTATATTCCTTTTCAGAACAAATAATTGGCCGCTTGTATCCTTATGAAGTAGCCTACTTACACAATGATTTTGAAGATGGTTTTTTAAGGAAGATCAACTATTTAGATAGTAAAGGGCAACTTAAAAATATTCCTTATAGCGAAAAGAAACTAGAAGTAGCTAGCCTTGAATTTGAACTCAAAAATATTGATTTGCTAAAACAAAAATTAGCAGATATTGATGATCAAGATGGCAATATAGAAACGAACGATAAAAAGAAGAAGTTAGTCCTCAAAAAATATCTTTCAGCAACTGGAGAAGTGGTAAAACAGGAGTACATAGATTCTGATGAATACTGGAAATACCAAAACTTAATCTATAGACCTTAAGGGCAAGAACTAATCAGAAGCAAAAAAAGAAAACAGAGCAACCTTATTTTTAGTTTGAGGTTGCTCGTTTTGTGTTATTACAAATATATTGATATTGCTACAATAGTAGTTTGGTGTTTTGAACAGATCGCCACAACTTATTACAAAAAATTTAACCTTCCCTAAATAAGCATAGAGTTCATCCATAAAGGGTTTGTATTCTTCTTTTTTTAGAGGAGAACGCACCCATTCTTTATACTCACACAAATAACCATAAAGCCTTTCCTCTACCTTTTTTTGTTCAAAATTGAAGTAATAAGCGTCTGTGCCTTCATTCCTTTCATTTCGCACATCAGGTACCATATGTTTTTGGTACCGTTCTATCGGAATATTCAACACAAAGGAGTACAAGAAATAATAGATATTCTGCTTTGTGATAGGCCCTAAGCTCTCCACATCAAGGATATTCAGCTCTGACATATAGAAAGGATCAGAATCATCTGATCCATTGCGAGTACAACGCTTCGACAAAGCTAAAGCGTTAGGACTTTGATCTAATCTTACATTTACCTCCATACAAAACTAGCCTTTCAAGAAAGACAATACCTCCTTAGTGTAAGCTGCTTTATTTATCTTAAAATTATCTTTTCGGTCAGGATTTTCTACTACATAAATATTTTTACCCACCAGTTTTTTCTGCTTAGCTTGCAATGTTTTAAGATCTGCTGCCTTGTAGAGTATATCATTGCTTCCAATAATAAATTTGACAGCTGTCAAATTTTTAGCTGGAGGATTGTCAAATGCATTGATAGGTTCAAATCTTTTTTCGTAACCTGCAAAAGGTACTTCCATAGGCTCATCCCAACTCTCAAAACGATTCTCTAAGTCCTCCATACTCAAAAAGGGAGTATCTGCTATTATTCTATTGATTTCTGTTCGGTTATAGCCTACACCTAATGCCATTCCTGCTCCAATTCCCCATCCATATAGGTTAAATGTCTGTACATGTTGCTTTCTGCAATAATCAATCATAGACTCCAAATCATCTGTAAAATGTGGGTAGATGTACATATTCTTATCTATCTCAAACTCGCTGCTTTCTCCAAAGCCTCTATAATCAAAAAGAACTACATTATATTCAGCTCTAAGCATATCTACCCTACGCAGATAGTCTGCCATGTTGCCTTCTCCACTATGTGCAATAAGCACTAAGGCTGTTGTCTTTTTTGATTTGCAAGGAAAGTCCCAAATATTAAGTTCAGCTTTGCCATCGTTTGTTTTTATTTTCACCTCTTTATACTCCATATTATACTTTTCGGGGCGTTGCTTATAGGTTCGAGATGGATTGAGCGCAAAAGCTGCATATGCTAAAACTAATAATACACTCGTGATAATATACTTTTTCATTGACTTTGGGTTTTTAAAACAACAAAACAGACTTAAACGCCAATATGTGCTAAGTCTGTTTTGCTATATATATTCATAAAAATGTTTATTCGTATTCCTTTATCATTTCGCTGTAGGTTAAGACTGTTTCAAAGCCTTTGCCCTGAAAATAAGCTTTGGTTTCATCTTCACTTCTATCACTAGTTGCTAAAACAAAATCACCGCCCCAGGCACCAAGCGATTTCACCTCTCCCCAATAATCACCAAAGTATTCCTCTTTAGCTCTAGGGTGCTTGATTATACTTTGTACCAATTCTTCATGCTCTGCAATCAACTCTTCAAATTGCTCTAAAGAATCTGTATACTTAGCAATATCATAAGTGATCTGTGTGATACGTCCCATTGGTTTTTCACGCTCATCAGGTGGCGTAACCATATAGTAAACCAAGGCCTCTTTAGAACTCTGTTTTTTGCCTAAATGCACAAAATACAATTGCTCCTTAAAAGAAGGATTGAATCCTGACTTATCCCAACGGTTTTTGCCATTAAACTTTTGAAATAGTAGAGGACCATCAGCTGTAGCTGCTACTAGGTCATAGCCAGAACCTCCAAATGTTTTTTCTAACAACTCAAAAGGATCAACATCTGCCCACTGAGCAACCATAGTCACTAAGGTAGAACTTGAGCCCAATCCCCAATCTCTAGGAAACTCCAAAGTTGTTTTAGCATAAAGCGCCTCATCCGACTTCAAAAACTTAGAATTAAGTGCTCTAGCTGCCTTAAGCAAATCTTGAAGGTTGGTTGCCAAGTCCTTCATTTCTTTATCCTCTTCTACTTCGAGGATATCCATTTTGGGCAATTCAAATTTGGCTGAAAACCAAACATTACCCTCGCTATCACAACTATCCCAATGTAAGGTAGCTGCTTCGCCTTCCGGATTGCTTGTAACGGATAGCTCCTGCCCCAAATTGGTAGGCAGCGCTAAAGCTACAGCGCCTTCCGTTACGAAATATTCTCCTGTTAGGAGCAATTTTCCGTTGGTACGCATTGAAAAATTCATGTCGATTTATTTTTTTTGTTATTTATTATTAACAGTCTGTGCATTTTTAACTTTATCAAGCTAAAAATAGTAGTCAATTTTTCTAACCAATTGGTTAGAAAAGCCTCACAGACTATAGATTATAATACTACTACATCAGTATCAATTCTCAACAAATGGATACTTATCTATTCTTCATCCAACTTCAAAACCTTCCTTAACTTACTGTCACTACTACTGTTTTTATTCCAATAGTCGATCATTAAAGTAGCTTTCTTCGTTGCTTTAGTTGTTAATTTTTTGCCATTATCTTCATAAGTTTCTTTCCAACCAACGATATGGTGTGGAAATGTTTTATGATAATCAATAGCTAATACACGTTCTGGCTCCAAAAACTTGACTGTATAAGTCATTAAAGAGGAGTTGCTTTTGTGTTTCTCATTGCTTGCCTCTACATCTGTCACTACAGGAGTCTTGTGTATCAGCCTTGCCATAGCAGCACTTGGAATCATAGCAAACTCTCCAGTTGGCAATTCTTCTGGATTGAGGCGTATTCTATTCCAAATTTCATCTTCCAAGATAGCCTGCTCCAATACTTCTTCTACATCACCTTCTGACTCAAAATAAGATCGTATAGAAACCTTATAACGATAAGCTTGCAAATTCACTTGTGTAAATGTTTGCCCACACCAATCTTGTATACTAGTCGTTGTTTTCATAGTATAAGGATACTTATCCTCATCTACAGGTGTAAACACCGATTGCATCATAGAATAGTCATATAAACCGGTGTTAAACTTTTTGTTCAAATTCATTTTCAGAATTTTGACCGCATCTAGTTTCTTTGTTTCGGGTTGATCTAACTTAACTTGCTTCGATCTTGAAAAATCTTCTGTAACAAAAATCTGTACAGCTTGTCCTTTTCTTATCTCACCATATCTAGCTTGTTCTAGTTCAAAACTAGTAATTTCAGCGTCTCCATGCCCCCAATAGCCATCAAACTTTGGATCTTGAGCATCAATAGATTGCAAAAAACTAGAACTTAGGAGTAGGACCAATACCCAACTAGATAATTTTTTTAAATACATGACCAGTATATTTGGGGAATGAAGATTTTTTTGCCAAAAATCAAAAATAAAATGGAACTATAAAATAGTTTTCAAGAAACAGAGTTTTATAATTATATATTATAACGAATATAATAAAAAAAACGGATTTTTCTTATCATTGTTGCTGGATAATCATATACAATAACGCCTTAGTTCATTTGTGGCTATAAAACAAAAACAATAGAATATGCATCTACCAAAGATATTATTCCTATTCCTTACAATGCTCTTTATTTCTCAAAACCTTTATGCTCAAGATCCTGACTTGATTGATGACAAGGATACTATTTCGGTTCTTGTATTTCAACATGCCGATAAGCAACTTACTAAGCTTATACGAGAAGGAGGCCGTGTACGTTATCAACTGCGTAAGACCAAACGCACTATAAAAGGGGTATTGCAAGAGATAAACCCTAAATCAATGGTGGTTAATGGTCAAAAAATAGAGTACAAAGATTGTAGTTTTATTTCTGGTCGTATCAAAAGTGAAGCTCAATTGGTAGGAGGTGTTTCAGCTGGTCTAGGCCTAGGTACACTTATATTTGGAAGCGCCTTCTTCTCTACCCTAAAAACAGGAGGATCTGTAGCTCTTGTAGCAGGAGGTGCAGCAATGTTGGTCACAGGAGTTATTCTGATCACTAAAAGCAGAAAATTTAATCTTAACAAAGGTTGGGAAGTTCATGGAGGGACTTTAGTTTTTGATAGGACCTAAGATCTCCTAAATTTTTCTATTAAGACCGAGTATAAGCTAAACTTATGCTCGGTCTTAAAGATTATATACGTCTATAGGTATATTCATAAAAATCGTTATCTTTGGTGCTTTAATTATGGTATGGAGGGTGTACAATATAGTTTTTAGCATTGCCCCTATACCCAAACAATTAACAACCTGCAGGACGACGGTCTATTGAATGTATATACTATGGATAAAGTAAATTTAAGCATTGTCTTACCATGTTACAACCCTTTACCAGACTGGGCTGATACGATTCTTAGCTCCATGCAAGAAATTCAGCAACGATTACCTTATTTAGTAATACAACTTATTGTAGTTAATGATGGCTCTAGCAAGAATATTGATGTAGAAAGTGTCAAAAAACTGGAGAATGGAATTGACGATTTCCTATACATAAACTACGAAAAAAATAGAGGAAAGGGGCATGCGTTAAGACAAGGTATAGAACAGGTATCTTATGACCTGTGTATTTATACCGATATAGATTTTCCTTATACTACAGATAGTTTTGTTGCCATTTTTGAAAAACTGTACAACGAATCATTGGATGTAGTGGTTGGTATCAAGGATGCGGAATATTACAAGCATGTACCTACTATCCGAAAATGGATTTCAAAAATCTTACGTTTCTTTATCAAACTTTTGCTTCGCATAAAAATAACAGATACTCAATGTGGAATCAAAGGTTTTAACCAAAAAGGAAGAAAGGTCTTTTTAGAAACAAAAATTGATCGATATCTATTTGATTTAGAATTTGTATTTTCATCATCTCATACACCATCATTTGGAATAGAATCCCTTCCTGTTGCTCTAAAACCAGGAGTTGTATTTTCTAAAGTTAACTTCAAAATTTTATTTACGGAAAGTAGAAGTTTCTTAAAGTTAGTCTTTAGATCTTTTTTTCGAAAAAAAAATAAACCATCTTAAATATGGGTTTTTGGAAAAAGAATAAGACAATATTGTTGCTTCTTTTAGCTCAATTTATTCTATGTCTTATTGCTTTCAATAAATATTGGATGAATCCAGGAGACTCTATGTTTATGGATTTATATGATGGGATCAAAAACTATTTCACTTTCCAAGCCTACTTAGATCAAGATGCTTCTTTGGGTTTCACTAAACTGGTCCAACAAGGCTATCCTTACGGAGATTATATTTTTTATACAGATATGACTCCCACTATAGCTGTTCCAATCAAGTTATTTTCTACCTATATCTATGATATATCGTCTTATGGCATTCCTATTTTCAATTTTATTATTATCCTGTTGCACTGTTTTTCGGTAGTGCTCACCTATAAAATATTAAAATATTTTGTCAAAACACCTTGGATATTATGGGTATTGAGCATTAGCCTAACATGGACTAATCCTCAATTTTTCAGGATTCAGAATGGCCATTTCAACTTACACATCACACTCTTTATTTTGTGGTGTTTTCTTATGCTTATTCAGATTTACAAAGGACATCAAGAATCACCTCAAAACTATTTTAGCACCCATAAAAAGAAACTTGCAGCACTTGGAATACTAGTGTATTTTGCAGCATTTACACATCTATATTTCTTGCCTATATTAGGAGTGTGTATCGCATTTTTTGCCTTGTTTTATGCCTTACACCTAAAAACAAAACAGCAACAGACATGGTCCATTAGTTTATCCCCAGTATTAGCATTAGGGCTTACCTCTTTTATTAGTTTAGTTGCTGTGTTTTCTACTATTTGGTTAACAGATAGTTACTATGGGTTAAGGGATGTTGGGAACCCTGGCTATGATGTAGATGCTTGGAAACTAACTTTATCCTCTCTTTTCACTGCTCGACATTTCAATGGGTTTAAATTCATTTTCTCCTACAATGGAAAAATTAACTATGAGTCTAATCTATATTTAGGAGCATTTGTACTTTATGGCCTTAGCTTTTTGGTTATGCTTAAAATATGGAAAAGAGATAACACTTCGTTTTTCAAAAAAGCATTTGCAGAACAACCTATCCTAGCTCCATTTTTAGGGATTGGAGTTATATGTATTCTTATAGGAATGGGCGATTTTTATACATTTTCAAAAGATGGATACACCTTTATTAACTACTTGAATCCGTTCTTCCATATACATAAGTTTACTTCACAAATAGAACAATTTAGGTGTTTAGCTCGATTTGTATGGCCTACATTCTGGGTATTTAGTTTTGCTATGGCCTATTTAGCCGACTACTACTGGCGTCAGCATTCTAGCAAAGTCGTTCAACTAACATTTGGAGCTCTTGTTCTTTTATCGGTAGTGGATGCTAAAGATATCATAGGTGTTCAGCAGAAGGGACATGCTCAAAACTACTTTCATCAATCAGGAAAGCATCTAAAATCTAAAGCAATAAAGGATACTAACCTACAAAAATATCAAGCTATTCTACCTGTGCCTTATATCAATACAGGTGGCAATGGTGAAGGCTTCAATCTAGATGGGAATGCGGCCTATAGTCGTAGTGTTCTATTGTTTTCGGTACATACAGGGTTACCTCTTATGAGCACTCAAAGCTCTAGAATTCCTCAACAACATACAGAAGACCTATTTTCTATTTTCTTAGAGCAAAAGCCCAATGAGCAACTCCTAAAACAACTCAATGACAAACCTATATTGGTCGTTTATCATAAAGGGTTTAACCAGAATATTACAAAAGCTTCTAAATTTAGAATTCCATCTAAAGACCCAAGCAAAAGTGTTGTGCTTTCGAGCAAACAATTTCCTGGTAAATATCAGTTAACCAAAATAGCTGAAGACCCTACCTATATCCTTTTTGAATGGAATATTGCCCAACTCAAAAGCAACTAAATCTACTTTTGAAGCCTAAGTTGTTTAAAATGTTTGGACAAAAGCTATTGAAACACTGATTTTACTTTATTTTCGCTAAATATTTTTTCTATTATAAACCCAATTAGAGTACGTCAAGATATTTAAAGCTTAAAGTAGGTCAGTCCTAAATATCAAAAAAATAGACATTCTTAGTTATGCAATTTCTTCAAAAAAACAGGCAGCTATTAGTTTTGTTAGCAATACAAGCAGTATTGTGTATCATTGCCTTCAATAAGTTTTTTGGAAGTCCTAACGACTATATGTTTTCGAATAGGTATGATGGTATTAAAAACTATTTCACCTATCAAGCCTACTTAGAGCAAGATCCCTCTTTAGGATTTGGCAAGCTTATGCAACAAGGTTATCCCTATGGAGATTATATCTTTTATGCAGATCTTAGCCCCTCTATAGCTGTTCCTATCAAGCTTTTTTCGACATATATCTATGACCTATCACCTTATGGAGTTACACTGTTCAACTTAGCTTGTATTTTATTACAACTGATCTCTGTATTTTTTAGTTATAAACTAATCAGCAGGTTTATCAAAACAAAATGGCTAGCCTCCTTCATGAGCATTTGTTTAGTTTGGATTAGCCCTCAATTCTTTGGTTTATATCACGGTACATTCAATCTAGGCTTAGGATTTTGTATACTAGCGCCCTTATGGGCTCTACTCAAGATTTATGATCACTACCAAGAACATGGCAATTTTAGTACGGGTAAAAAACACTTTGCTCGCTTAGGTATATTGACTGTTTTTATTGCTTTTATACATTTGTATTACCTAATGATTATAGCAGTCAGTTCTTCCTTTTTTGCGCTATTTTGGTTTATAGATTTGTGGCTTATTCAGAAGAAAGAATTCAAAAAAAGCTTAGTTCCTTTATTCAGTATAGGAGCCTTATTGGCTTTAGAATTTATAGTAGTGATGGGTATTGTCCGAACAATGGACAGCTATTATCACTTACGCTCCACAACTAATAGTTCTTATGGTTGGGATGCTATTAAATTGCAGGTGGGTTCTTTGTTTACCTACCGTCCAGCGGTGAACAGTATCACCTTCCCTTTTGCTTATAAAAAAGGTTATTTTGATGGAGCTAGTTACCTTGGCAGTTTCACGCTGTATGGTCTATTGGTACTTACAAGTTTACGTTTGTTCTTACCCTCAAAAGCCATTAAGCTAAAAACTATATTTGCTCAACAACGCTTATTCTTAACCCTGTTTGCCACTTCTATTATTATCTTCTTGATAGCCATTGGTGAAGAATATAAGGTTGGAGATGACTATATCTTATTCAACTACCTCAATCCTTTTTTCTATCTACATAAAGTGACCACAATGGTGGAACACTTTAGGTCTTTAGTTCGATTCTTTTGGGTAGCCTTTTGGATATGGAGCATTGGAGCTGTTTTCATAGCAGATTATTATTGGCGAAATTCTAACAATAATTATACAAAAGGTATAATCCTCTTCTTAGTATTCTTATCTCTGATTGATCTGAGGGACACTGTTGCTTTTCAGAATACACATAGTCATAAGAACTACTTTCAAGAACAGCAAATTGCTGAACTTGCAAAACTACCAACAAAGGATTATCAAGCTATCTTGCCTGTTCCTTTTTATCATGATAGCTCTGAAGAAAGTGGCTATGTATTGAATGGTAATGGAGGTAAGTATAATAGAATGATCTTTAGTATGTCCTTGCAAACAGGACTACCTACTATCAGTATCCAAAGTTCTAGAATTCCTATCAAACACACCAAACAGGTATTTTCTATATTCACAGACCCTCAGCCTCAAGCTGAATTGCTTGACCAATTCTCTGAAAAACCAATATTGGTTGCCTTGCTCAAAGAAACGGCCAATATCCCTATGGCTATACCCTCTGCGCAACCTGGTAAAAATGTAGCAACCAATGGCAAACACATTATTCAGAAATATAATATGCAAAAAGTTGCAGAAAGTGCTCAATTCATTTTTTATAAATGGGATTTGACTAGGCTTAAAAATCCAGCACCTCCTGTTAGTATTCAAACCTTTGAGTTAGATGCAGAACAAATATCAGATAGTAGCAAAGTGCTTATTAGCTCTGATAAACTGCTCACCTGTCATGGCACTACTGTTCAAAGTTCAGACAAAGCTCGTTCAGGAAATTTTAGTATTCAACTAGATACAGACAATCCTTACGGATTTACTTCTACTATCAATAATGTAAAAGCTAATGATCAAGTTGAAGTTAGTGTCTGGAGACACAAAGACTCCCCAAAAGGGCTTTTGGTAGTGCAAGGAAAGGATTATTACATTTCTCAAGAGGATGTAGTGACCACTGAAGGAAATTGGCAATTCATAAAAACGAACTGTATTATACCTAATAACTTTGAGCAAGGAACTCTAAAATTTTATTATTGGAACAACAAACCTACAACTGTTTGGTTAGACGATTTTAAGGTTGTCCACAAAGTTTACTAGAATAATTGTTCAGAAAAAACGTTTGTAATTTAGCACTTAGAGTATTTTACTCTTTCATTATAAAAAATAGTCCATGCATTTTTAACCCAACTCGGTTAAAAACAGCAGTAAATTATCAATCATAAATCTTATTTATGTCTGTTCTTGTTCAGAATTTAACCAAAACATATGGTCCACAAAATGCAGTGGACAATCTTTCTTTTGAGGCCTCTAAAGGACAAATATTAGGTTTTTTAGGGCCTAATGGTGCGGGTAAAACCACCACCATGAAAATCATTACCTGCTTTATTCCCCAAACCTCAGGACAGGTAACTGTTTCGGGTTTTGACACAGCGGAGAGTCCAATGGAAGTACGCAAACGCATAGGTTATTTGCCAGAACATAACCCCTTGTATAAGGATATGTATGTACGTGAATACTTGCTCTTCATTGCAGGTTTACACAAGATCAAGAACAAAAAACAAGCTGTAGATGCTATGATTGAGCAGACTGGCCTGACTAGAGAAGCTCACAAAATAATAGGTTCTTTATCTAAAGGTTTTCGCCAACGGGTAGGCCTGGCACAAGCTATGCTTCACAACCCAGAAGTGCTGATATTGGATGAACCTACTTCTGGTTTAGACCCTAATCAGTTGATAGAAATCCGAAGCTTAATCAAAAAAATGAGTGAAGAAAAAACTGTTATTTTCTCTTCACATATTATGCAAGAAGTACAGGCCTTGTGCGACCATGTTATTATTATCAATAAAGGTAAAATGGTTGCTGATGGTAGTATAGAGGAGCTGCAACATCAGGCAGCAGGAGAAACGCTGATCACACTAGAATTTGCTGGTACTATAGACCCTAATCGTCTGAAAACGATCGAAGGCATCACTAGTGTAGAAAAACTTAGTAATAGCCGATTCCAAATTCATGCTTCTAGCAAAAAAGATATACGTCCAGACCTATTTCAGTTTGCGGTACAAAACAAACTTGTACTATTAGAAATGCATCAAGAACTGTTTACGATAGAAAACGTATTCCAAAAATTGACCAAATAATCGGCTTCTTATAAAAGCATGGCATCATTTTTAATAGCTCTTTAACTAAAAACTTAATTGTAAATGCTTACTTTTAGGTTATTACGGACTATTAAAACTATACTAGCACATGAAAACCTTAGTATTTTTAACTTTTTTACTAATTGGAACACAATTAAGCAGCTTTGCACAAGCAGATCCTACAAAATGGACTTTCTCAGTAGAAAAGATTGCAGAAACCGAAAATGAATATAATGTTGTTTTTGATGTTGTATTAGAACCTGAATGGTGTATATATGCACAGGAGTTAGAAAGCGAAGATGGACCTATTGCTACCTCTTTTAACTTTGAAAAAGCAGATGGATTAGAGCTTTTGGGCAAAGTAGAAGAAGTTGGTGATAAAATTGAAGGCTTTGATAGCATGTTTGAAATGAACATAGCTAAGTATAAAAAACATGTAAAGTTTGTTCAAAAGGTTAAAATCAAATCTGCTTCTACCCTAAAAGGTTATGTAACTTTCATGACCTGTGACAACCATCAATGCTTGCCTCCTACAGATATTGACTTTGCTATAAAGGTAGAATAATGAAAAAAAACTCATAAGTCTTTTTGGTGTTAATCAAGCGTTAAGACTGCTAGAATCCTATTTTGAATAGAACTGTACAGAATATTCAAAATAGGATTTCTTGTTTTGATAAATGCTTCCTATTTTAGTGTTTGAGAAATTGACTGTAGAGATCAACTTCCTATTTCCCATAATAACAAACGTTATATACCAAACACTAGTTTGTGGGTTTTGAATCCCATAGTATAATCCCACAAACTATTACTAAAATAGATCACTATGAAATTTTTATGGACAGCATTATTGCTGAGTGTGACCACAACTTTACTTCTTGCTCAAAATCCAGTAAAATGGAAAGCAAGCATTAAACATGTAAAAGGTCAAGAATATGATTTGATTTATTCAGCCACTATTGAAGATGGTTGGAAGACTTATTCTCAGTTTTTAGAAAGTGATGAAGGGCCTGTAGCTACAGAAATAAATTACGATAGCAAAAATGTCCAACTCATTGGCAAAGCAGAGGAATCAGCTAGTAAGCCAGAATATCGCCACGAAGGGCATGATCCTGTATTTGACATGAGCTTGATTTATTTCAAGCATGATTATACCATCACACAACGTGTAAAAGTAACCAATGCAGATGAACCTATAGTTGGCTATCTTACCTTCATGACCTGTGATCATGAGCGTTGCTTACCTCCCAAAGATTTTGATTTTTCTATAGCTGTTCCTAAAGCAGCTGAACCTGTAAAAACAGATAATAATCAAAATAACAACAACAAAACAGATAATACAGATCCTGTTGTTGACAACAATAACACAGACAATAATCAGCCTGATAACACAACTGATGAACAGCCTGATACTCCAATAGATAACCCTGATCAGCCAACACCAAATACACCAGACAATGACAAGCCTGTTACTTGGGCTTTTAGTTTCAATCAGGTGAGCGAAACAGAGTATGACTTGACTTTCACAGCTGCATTAGCTGATGGTTGGTATACTTATTCTCAGTTTTTGGAAGATGGCGATGTGATTCCAATCACAATGACTTATGATGATAGCGATGCTTTTGAATTGGTTGGTAAAGCTGTGGAAAGTACAGGTGATCCTGCTAACCGTATAGAAGGACATGATAAGATGTTTGATATGAATCTAATCAAATTCAAGCATGACTATACTTCTACGCAACGTATAAAAGTAAGCGATGCTGCTAAACCAATCAAAGGTTATTTAACCTTCCAAACTTGTGATGCTACTAAATGTTTACCTCCTACAGATGTGGATTTTTCATTTGCACTAAAAGCTGCTGCAACTGATAATCCTGGTATAGAAGGTCTACCTACAGATGGTGAGGTATTTCATCCAGAGCGTCCACAGTTGATCAAGACACGTAAGCAAGCTAGTGACGAAAAATCACAAAGTTGGTTGACTATATTTATCTTAGGTTTTGGTGGTGGTCTGATTGCCTTGTTGACACCTTGTGTCTTTCCAATGATTCCATTGACCGTATCTTTCTTTACTAAACGTAGTAAATCTAAAGCAGAAGGTATCCGTAATGCAACAATATATGGTGCTTCTATTATTGCCATTTATACAGGTTTAGGACTTTTGGTCACTATTCTTTTGGGACCTGATTTCTTGAACTGGTTTTCTACTTGGTGGGTAGCCAACTTAGGGTTCTTTGTACTGTTTACAGTATTTGCATTTTCTTTCTTTGGTTATTACGAAATAACATTGCCTTCGTCTTGGAGTAATAAATCAGATCAAGCTGCTGACAAAGGTGGTTTGATTGGTATTTTCTTTATGGCCTTTACTTTATCCTTAGTATCGTTTTCTTGTACAGGTCCTATCATTGGGACATTGTTGGTGCAAGCTGCAGCTAATGGTGATGTAGCTGGTCCTTTTGCAGGAATGCTTGGATTCTCTATTGCCTTAGCTTTACCATTTACCTTATTTGCTATATTTCCAGGTTGGCTCAACTCACTTCCTCGTTCGGGAGGTTGGATGACTAGCGTGAAAGTAGTTTTAGGATTTTTAGAGTTGGCTTTTGCCTTCAAATTCTTGTCTACTGCTGACTTAACAGAACATTGGGGAATATTACCTTATGAGGCATTTATAGCTATTTGGGCATTAGTTTTTGCAGCCACTTCCTTATATCTCTTTGGGCTTATAAAATTCCCACACGATAATCCTAACGCTAAAATTGGTAATGCTCGAAAAGGATTAGCTGCGTTAACTGCTGTATTTGCAGTATATATTGCTTCTGGTTTCATGACAAATCCTAAAACAGGTGCGTTCCATACTCCATCTTTATTGAGTGGTTTGGCTCCTTCAGCTTGTTATTCTTACATCAAAGAATGTCCTAGAGCAGATGTTCCTGTTGGTAGTGAGATAGAAGGCTTGAGCGATCACTGTCCTCCAGGTATCAATCAGTGTTTTGATGATTATTATATGGCTTTGAAATATGCTAAAAAAATTAATAAGCCAGTCTTAGTTGACTTCACAGGTTATGGTTGTGTAAACTGCCGTAAAATGGAAGAAAATGTATGGGTAGATGAAGAGGTGAATAGAATTATAAATGAGGATTATATCTTGGTTTCTCTTTATGTAGATGATCGTAAAAAGTTAGAAAAAACACTAGTTGATAAAAATGGTCAAAAACTACGTACAGTTGGTAGCTTGTGGGCTACTTTCCAACTGGTCAACTTTGAGAAGCAGTCTCAACCTTATTATATACTAATTAGTCCGAATGAGGATGTACTAAATAGCCCTAGAGCATATACTCCAGATATTGCTACGTACAAAGGCTTTTTGGAGGAAGGGCTAAAGAAATTTAAAGCGATGAATACTTATATCGGAATGAAATAAATTGGTCGTCTTTTATTAGACTGGGTCGAATAACAAATGTATGTTATTCGACCTTTTTTTATTGCTCATTCCCAAAATTCACCTATTCATCAACTCATAAGTGCCATTCATTAATTCTAACGTGAACTAAGGATTAGAAATTAAGCAGCTTTATGTTGAACATTAGTTAATGAAGGATAATAAATAGCTGGTTTTTTATCTAAATATTGATAGGCAATTAAT
>JAAEPD010000277.1 GCA_024222455.1 Aureispira sp. | reverse complement strand
TTTTGCTAGCAGTGCTATTGCTCGTTTACGCAATACTAGATACTCTTCTATTTTACTCCCTTTTTTCATAACACTAAGATAATTTTTTATTATCTTATATCAAACGCCTTGGCTATAAAATCTTTCCTTTCCCTTATTATAAATTGTGAAAATCAGTAAATAGTTGAATCATCTCTTACTCAAAAAAACAGGAGGATAGAGGATTAATCCTATCCTCCTGTTGATATTTACTTATCAATAAAAAGTGGTTCTTAATTCCCTCGTTTTATAAACTTCTCGGTATAGATTTTATCTTGATTAATTTGAATGTTGATCAGATAAGTTCCCTCTATCAAGTGCGATAAATTACTGATTTTAAGAATTTGATTTGGGAGAGCTTTTTGTTCTGTATCTAGTATCAAACTACCTTTGATGTCAAATATTTGAATGTTGACCACATCTGTTAGTTTAGGAAGACGAATGTTGATGTAATCGTCTACAGGATTTGGAAAGATTTGGACACCTCCAATTTCGGAAGCGCCTCGAACTGCTCTAACTTGAGAATAGGCGATAGAACCATCCAAATCGACTTGACGCAAGCGATAATAAGAAGTGCCTGTAAAAGCATTCTCGTCAACCAAATTATAATAAGCAGTATGAGTTATTGTCCCATTTCCATCGACCCAAGCAAGTTCCGAAAAGTCATTTTCAGATTCTAACATACGTTCTACCCAAAAACCTTTATTGTTGGTTTCAGACGCCGTAGTCCAATCCAAATTGACTTGATGTTGATTTCGTCTTGTTGCCTCAAAATTAAGCAATTCGACAGATAATTCGGCTTGTAAATCTCGCATAACAAAAGGCGAAAAACTGCTAAACCCGCTACGAGTTTGTGTCCATGTATTAACTCCAATATTAGTTGCTGCCGTATAAGAGGGCGGATTGTCCCAAGTAGTGCCTGTAAGGTGTCAAAGTCTTAAACAAATTAGAAGTCCTTTAGACTTTTTAGTAGTTTAGTATTTCTATAAGAAAAATAAACGTAATACGTATATTTAGAAGTTAGCAATAATAAATAAACACAATAAACCTATGATTACGAGACATGATTCAAGCATAATTCATGCTTTTGACTTAAAAAAGTCAATGTACGAAAGGGTATATTCTGCGACCGCTCCTAAACTGGCTCAAAACCCAGAAATGATGGGAACGCAAACTACAGAGGCTTTGAAGTTATTTGCATTTGCTGCATGCAATAATGCTCCTGCGACGGAATCAATTAAATATTTGCGAAGAGGACGTGATTATGGAATTGGAAATTTCATTTACGGTTCTAATCCGGGAGTTGAATTCGAGTTTGCAATAGAGGACTCTTTACATACAATAGTTGGAGCGAATGTTACAGCTTATATGCACACTAATTTATGGTTCAAAACCTTCTTTTCATGTCTAATCACAAGGGCTAGTAAAGCTCGAGCAGAATTATGCAAAACTCCCACTAGTGTATTCCAAAATGCAAACATAAAACCGAATGCTTACGACTTGGCATATGTTGATCTGCTGAAAGGCCTATTTGATTCTGAGGCGAACCTATCCCAGATATTTAAGAATATCTCGGACACGAGCGATCCAGAAGTCTTAGAAGTAGAACGTCAAGATTTTATCTACGATATAATGAATCCAACAATGTTGCTCCTCTATCATATGCTAAGAAATGATGAAAATGCATTTAATGAGCAGTTGGAAAATGCCTTGAATTCGCACAAAGAATTTTGGTCAAATAATGCAGACGACTCCTATGGATGGATCTCACTTCCAATTCTTGCAGCATGTTCACTAGCGATTGACAACAAAGACTTTAGTATTACCGTTGAATCAGAGTATATCCCTAAATGGCTTTACGAAAAAGATTTTTAAACTATTGCTAACAAAACCTAAACTGCATTGAAACGCAGTTTAGCCAAAACGTTGTGTGTAACTACAAAAACAATAACATATGAATTCTATTACAAAGAAATTTTACTTAGACATTGAAATATCTAAAGGGATGAAAGTTTTAGATGTTGGATGTGGAAAAGGTGCTACGACTGAACTAATTGCTGAAATCGTTGGGGAAAATGGAAAAGTAATAGGAATTGATTCAAATCGTAATGCTTTATACCGAGCAGAACAAAATATTAATTTAAACAAGCTAAAGAATATAAATTACATATGTGCTGACCTTTCCAATTTAGATATAGAGAATAATAAGTTTGATGCAATTGTGGGTAGAAGAATTCTAAAATATCTACCTGACCCAAAATCTTCAATCAAACAACTTTCGAAACTTCTAAAACCAAGTGGAGTAATGGGGTTTCAAGAACACGATTCTACTAATTTAATTAATGATGAAAAAATGCCTTTGCACTCTAAGGTTAATAATTGGATTAGGAAGTTGGTATAAAATAATGGAGGTAATATTAATATTGGAAAGGAGCTTTGGAATATTTTTGATAATGATTTAATTTCTATTGAAAACATAAAATCTGAACCTATCATTCAAAACACCTCCAATAATCAAAAAAAGGCTTTAAAAGATTCTTTATTGGCCTTATCTCCTTATCTTTCTTATGAGACGCTCTGCGAAGTAGTTGAATGTGGTCTGTTTAGTAAGGGTACGCTCAAAAAGATCATTAAAGCCAACCCTCAGTTGATACAAATTCCTGATTTTATGGACTTTCTAGATAACAGTACAATTCCTTTTAGCAGTCAAGATAAAGAAAGCTTTATTAGCTCACTAGAAGTCAATTTACAAAAAGGGAAAAAAGAATTTCAGCGAACTAAATTGGAGGCAGAATTAGCAAGATTAGAACAAGAACGATATTATTATGCAGGTTTGGTTATTCGTAGGATTACAACAGATTCGGGAGGTCTTGATTACGACAGTTTAGCAACTTGGATAAGCAATCGATCAGGTTTGAACAGTGCTTATGAATTGGTAGAATTGTCTTGGCAACAGAATTTATGGGAAGATGCGCTAAAACAGATAGTAGAGATTCCTAATAACTACAAGTTGAGTAAATACCAAGAAGCTGAATACCAAACCTATAAGGAACTTAAAGAGCTTTTGCATGAAGCTCATAAAAATAAACGAAGTCTAGCCGAACTAGAAGCTACTGAGGTAGGTCAACTAAGACAATTTGCTGTTAGTAATACAGGCCGAGGCAGTGCTTCTGCCAAAAATATCCTCAACTTCTTTTATGGTTTTCGGATGTGGAGTTATCCCCTTTTGCCCGAAAAACTAGATGATGCTTCTCCTCGTTCTAAGGAAATAGAAGAAGAGGAAAAGACTAACAGTTTATTGAAAATAGCTGTATATCCTAATCCTAGCAGTAATTGGGTGCTGTTTCATTATCAATTGCCTCATGAATCTAAGCAAGCTCAGTTGGCAATCTTAAGTTTGAATGGACAAGAGCTACACCGTTTTGACTTAAAGGCAAGTCAAGGGCAGTTAGAATGGGATACAAGTACATTACCCGCAGGTATTTATTTCTATCAAATACAAACAGATAGTGGAGATACAGAAGTAAATAAATTGATTATTTATAAATAAAAAATAGTGCTCTCTATACTTTTAAGTATGGAGAGCATTTCTAATAAAATAAGGTATGAAATACTTATTTATAGGCTTGTGTTTAATTACGTTTGATACTTCTGTAGCCCAAATAACCTTCAATAAACGTATGGATTTTGGACAACTTGCAGCAGTTATAACAGCTGTAGAAGCAACAGATAGTTGTTATTATGCAACAGGTATAATAGCAGATGATATAACTAACACGGCTAATATTTTTATCAAGTATGATTTAAATGGAGACACAATATTTACAAAAGTTATTACAAATACTAATGTTAAAACTTATGAAACATGGGAGCCTTGCTTGTATATTACTTATGACAATAATTTGATTATAGGAGGACATAGTTTGCATGCAAATGGAGATAGAAGTGCAATAGTTATAAAGTACGATACAGATGGAGATACGCTTTGGACAAGAACTTTCCAAAACCCTCTATATCCAGGAGAATTCATTCGCCTAGATGATCTAATTCCTACAAGAGATAGTGGTTATCTATTTGCAGGGCAGACCAATACAGCTTTTCATCCTGCTGATGGCTTTGTAGTTTTCCGTTTAGATAGTTTAGGCAATGAATTATGGCATTATGTTTATCCCAATATCAAAAATAATGTATACCATGATATATGGCAAGATGAAGATGGGGGATTTTTAATAGGTTTTTTACAACATAATTTAGATGCTCAATCTAAAAACTATACGGTAGAATGCCATTTAATTAAGTTAGATAGTTTGGGGACTAAGTTATGGGAATGGTCAAGCCCAAATGGTTTACAAGTTTTGGGTGCCAATGATGTAATTAAAACAAAGGATAGAGGATTTTTAATAGGTTCTTCCTTAGGGACAGAGATTTATATAAATCCTAATAGTAATGCTTATAGAGATACCGCAGCTTATGTATTTAAATTAGATTCTGCTCGGAATCTATTGTGGGAAACCCCCTTGCGACCAAATTATTACATAGATAATGGTTTAAGTATTAAACGTTTAATAGAATTACCAGATAGTAGTATATGGGCAATAGGGCAAGGTACTCATATTTATTCTTCTCAACCGCCCTATTTAGCTATACAAGAAGGTTGGGTGGTGCATTTATCTTCCAATGGAGATAGTTTATACAATAGACGCTATCATTTTTTAAATACACATGGAGCAGAGCATGTGGTCTATGATGCAGAGCTGACTCATGATCATGGTTTGTTGATTAGTGGAGAGTCAAAAGGGACTGGAGCAGGAGTTTACCAGCAAGGCTGGCTGCTCAAGTTGGATGAGCATGGCTGCTTGGTGCCTGGTTGTCATCTGTTGAGTGAGGTGCCTAAGGTAGAAGAAGAGGAGCCAATGGTACAGGTTGCCTTATATCCTAATCCTGCTAGTGATTTTATTAATGTCTATTTGCATCGATCTAAAAACTTGGAGCATGATGTCTCTATTCGTTTGGTAGATTTACAGGGGCGTGTCTTGCAGGAGTATGGGCAGTTGCATGGTGGTGATATTACTTATGTTTTACCTGTTTCTGATTTACCTGTTGGGGCTTACGTGGTACAGGTGTTGGAGGCTGGAGAGGTTGTTTTTGTGGAGAAGGTTTTGGTTAATTGATAAAGTATAGTCTTTTAGGTGCATTGTTGTTGAGTGCATTAGGTATGGGGAAAGACAGATCTATAAAAAGCCTTAATTCGCTCTTAATCTTCTTTTATAAAGAAGAGTACAAAAACAAAATCTAAAGGGCAAGAACTTAAGTCTCTTCCGCCTCAAAACGGAAGATTTTAACGATTAAAAGGGCATTGAAAATAAAGAATTATGAAAAAAATAACATCTATACTTATTGGCCTATTATATATAGGAATTGCTTCTGCTCAAACTTATCATCCCATGATTAAGGAAGGTAATAAATATTGGGATGTAATGCATTCAGATGTAAATGGTCCTCCTTGTCAGCCTGCACATGGGTATAAAGCTTTTTTTGATGGTGATTCGATTGTTAATGGAGAAACTTATAAGATTCTAAAAGCTTATTCTATTGAGCCAATAACTCCTCCATGTTATCCTTTCTATGTTAATACTAACAATAGCTATCCTATTGAGCTTATGAGAGAGGATACTTTAACAAGAAAGGTTTATATATTAGACAGATCTAACAATACAGAAAATTTAATGTATGATTTTTCATTAGCAGTAGGAGATACTTTTACTTCAGATTATGCTACAGATAATTATCCATATGTCATAGATAGTATCACAACAGTTACACTTCCTAATGGAGAAACTAGAAATCGTTGGCATTTTGGTATGTTTGGTACTGCTAATATGTTTTCATATACAGAAGGTGTAGGGGAAAACTCATATATACCTTTTATAATATTTGTATCATTTTTATCAAGTGCTGTTGAGTGTGTTGAAGAAAATGGAGTCCAACTTTGGGGATATCAAGGTTGTTATCCTATTGTACTAGGAATAAAGGATACAAAAGAACAGAACTTTAAGCTATACCCAAATCCAGCAACCAATAATGTATTTATCGAACATAATTATACAGATTCTAAAATCTTTAGATTGTACAATGCTCAAGGACAATTGGTTTTAATGCAAAAAGTCGATAGCTCTATTGAAAAAATTAATATATCAGAATTAGAGAAAGGCATATATTGGTATCGCCTTGATACTCTATATCAGGGCAAGGTCATTATCAATTAAACCAGTAATTAGCCTTTCTTTTTATTCACTTTAGAATCTGCTTGGATTTTATTAATGTCTATTTGTATCGATCGAAAAACTTGGAACAAGCTATTTTTATTCGCTTGGTGGATTTGCAGGGGCGTGTCTTGCAGGAATATAGGCAGTTGCATGGTCAAGGTATTACTTATATTTTGCCTGTTTCAGATTTGCCTGTTGGTGCTTATGTGGTACAGGTGCTAGAGACTGGGAGCTTGTTTTTGTGGAGAAGGTTTTGGGCTTCTCACATAGGAGTTGGGATAGCTTACATAGCTATCTATTTAAAGGCTGAAATAGTTTCTTTTGTGATAGCCTCATTTATAGGTTCCTATAAATTTAAGATACACTTAATTGATTGATTATCAATTGGCTAAGTGTATTTTTTGTGGAACTGGAGGGAGTGGGCACGTTTTTGAGGAGTTCCTATTATAGCTGTGTTTTAAGCTTTTTTGAGTTGCTCAAAATAAATTTGCAAATAAATAGATTTTAACATTTTTTGTGG
>JAAEPD010000276.1 GCA_024222455.1 Aureispira sp. | reverse complement strand
TGGGTCTCTAGTAGTTCTTCTATATAAGCTTCAAACATTATTAGTTGGTTTTTATCTGTGTTTTTAACTCTCAAAGTAACAATTTATCCCTATTTTAAATCTTGACTTTGGACTTTTCCGAAGTTTTCAATAAGGAGTATATTTCTTGTCCTAATTGTAAGGCTCTAAACCTTAACTGGAATCTCTTTAAAGGTAATAATATTAAAAAAAACAGTTCTATATAAAAAAGAGCCGCCCAGATGGACAGCTCTTGAATTTTATTATTTAAGCTTATAGTATGTTTTTCTAACCATTACTTGTTATCGTACCCAAAACGCTTTAATTGTTTCTCATCATTACGCCAGTTATCACGCACCTTAACATGGATTTCTAAGAATACCTTTTTCTCTAAGAATATTTCCATATCCTTACGAGCTAAAGTGCCTACTTCTTTTATATCAACACCATCAGGACCGATCAGAATACCTTTTTGACTCTTACGTGTTACATAAATAGTAGCAGCAATACGTACTAAGTTTTTGACTTCATCCTCTTTGAAACGATCAATAACAACCTCACAAGCATAAGGAATTTCTTGATAGTACTTCTGTAAGATTTTCTCTCGAATAATCTCTGACATGAAGAACCGCTCAGGACGATCAGTAAACTGCTCTTTAGGGTAGTAAGTAGGCCCTTCAGGCAAGTATTTCAAAAAGGTATTGAATAAAGCTTCTGTGTTTTTCTTTTTTAGTGCAGATATAGGGAAAATTTCTGCAAACTCAAAATGCTTAGACCAACTTTCTATAGCTTTTATCAAAGGCTCATTACGCACCAAATCCATTTTGTTTAACAAAAGGAATAAAGGACACTTAGGCTGCTTGAGTTTAGCATATAAAGGGTTGGTAGGATCATAATCCTCTGTTACGTCTACTACCAATGCCATAATATCTGCATCATGAAAAGTACTTTGTACAGAACTGTTCATGTGTTCTTGCATCTTGTAAGCAGGGTCTGTAATATAGCCAGGGGTGTCTGAAAAAACGACTTGATAGTCATCTCCACTCACTATACCTACTATTCTATGACGTGTAGTTTGAGGTTTGTTAGTTATGATGGACATGCGTTCACCCACTAGGGCATTCATCAATGTTGATTTCCCTACATTAGGGCGACCTATGATATTTATAAATCCTGATTTATGTTTCTTTTCTTCACTCATTATTTAAAACTATGTTCTGTTCAAATTATTTAAAAAGTTAGATGCTTTTTCTAGACGTTCAGGTTTGCCCAAATCGTACCAATAGTCATCATTATGTGGATAGGCTAATATCCGCTCTGTTTTTGCAAGGCGAAGATAAGTAGTTGTAATCGAAAATTTACCTTTTTGCTCCATCAAATCAAAAAGTTTAGGCTCTATGACATGAATTCCGCTAAATGCAAAGGGATTTAGGGGAAATTGACTCCCTCTAACAATCTTCTGTTCTTTGGTATTAATGTTTTCCCAACCACAAAGCTCTAATTGTTCATTAAACAATAAATAACGAGAAGTATCTCTATTGCGCACAGCTAAAGTAGCCAATGCACCTTGGGCTAAATGAGCTTGGTACATAGCTTTGATATCCAAATTGCTAATGACATCAGTATTATAAACTATAAAAGGCTGTTTGCCTAGAAGTGGAGCTGCTTTTTGAAGACCACCACCTGTTTCTAAGAGCTGTTCTCGTTCATCAGAGATGTGTATCGTACAACCAAAGTTATTGTGAGCAGCCAAAAAATCTAGCACCTTAGCTCCAAAGTGATGAATATTGATAACAATGGTCTGTATCCCAAAGGATTTTAGGTGCAGAATAGCTCGCTCTAATAGCGTTTTCCCATTGAGCTCTACCAAGGCTTTAGGTCTGTCATTTGTAAGTGGGCGTAAGCGAGTCCCTAGACCTGCTGCAAAGAGCATTGCATGTGTGTTTTGCATAATTTATTGACTAGTTTCTTTAGTTCTAGAGTGTTTCCAGCGTTTGTGAGACCACAGCCAATAGGCTGGCTTTTCTCGGATACGCTGTTCTAAATGAGACATAAATAGTTGAGTGAGTTCTAGATCTGTATAGTCATTAGGACTATCTGTTATTTTCTTGAAATCAACTAAATATTTCCCCCTTTTGATCTTTGCAATGGTTACAAAAATCAAGGGCAAATCATGCATTTGTGCAAAACGAGTAGAACGTAATGTTGCAGTATCCCTACCTAAAAAATCAACCCAATGTGCTCGTTTTGCATTACTAGGATTTTGATCAGCTGCTAGTAAAAAGAACGAATTTCCTTCTTTGTGATTTTTTAGTGCTTTGGCAGAATCTCTTGTAGAACAAAGTAGGGCCCCAAAGCGTTCTCTGCTCTTTTTGATATAGTTATTGATGTAGGGGTTTTTTATGGGAGTGTAGATTGCTACAATTTTTTGTTGAAAAAAGAAAGGTGCTCCCATTGCACCCCATTCCCAATTGCCATAATGACCTAATAGACCAATCACACTTTGGTTGTTTTGGTGATAAGGGGTTAGTACTTCTGTATTTTTGATGCTAAAACGACTCAAAAAGGCTTTTTCACTGATACTAAAACCTTTAAGACTTTCTACTAATAAGTCTGTGAGGTGTTTATAAAATTCTTTGGAAATAGAAGTTAATTCTTGTTCGGATTTCTCAGGAAAACTTTTTGATAAATTATCCCAAACAACTTTTCTCCTGTATCTCAGTACATGGTAGAGTAGGAAGTAAATACCACTAGAAAATGCATAAAGCAACCAAAATGGTAGAAATTGAAAAAGTCCAACAAAAATTCTAAACAGATAATAGACGAAACGTTGCAAAATAAAATTGTTTATGTAAACCAGACATGAGTTGCTCCAAAACCATATTTAGCAATATACTCATTTTTGAATTCTTTGACATGCTTATTGCGTCTTAATGCCTGTTCTACTGATGTTCTCAGCTTTCCGGTACCCAAGCCATGTATAATAAACACCTCTTCTATATTAAGTTCTAGAGCATGTTGTAGGAAATCTTCTAGTGCCTGCATCTGAAACTCAAAAATCTCTTTAGGCCTATATTTTTTAGGGTTGCTAAGCAGTTTTTCTGCATGGAGGTCAATTTCAGGATTGAAATGAGCTTTTTTCATAACATGATTGTGCAATTGCTCTTCTACTAAAGGATTATAAACAGTTCCTTTCTCCTTAACATGGTCTTGAGTATAGCTTTGCAGATCTTTAGGTTTAGATACAAATGTAGTTTTGCCTTCTAGTAAGGTGTAGAGGTTGGCAGTTAACCCCATCAAAGGTACTTCTTTCTCTGTTTTGATAAACTTGGTATATTTTATCTTAATGTTCTTTTGGAGGTTGATGGACCTGCTACTAAATTCAACAACAGGAGCATCATTGAGTTGAGCATGTTCTAGGCTGCCAATAGGGAAGAAAAGGTGAGGTGTAATTGTATGTTTTAGATCCTGATGTAGATTTTGATTTAGATACAACTTGAAGTCAAAACCTATAGAATTAGGACTGTCATTGACCAAATATATAGTATACACAGCGGGAGCTTGTTGCACAAAAGCTAGGTATAGACCACTGTTGGTTGGTTTTGTTTCCGTTATTTTGGGAATATGATATACTGGTTCTTCTTCATAACTATCAAACTCTTCTTCTTCCTCTTCTTTGGGCTTGTGCAATTGGGATAAACCTGATGATGGTTGTGCAGTCTTTTTCTCTATTCTATCTATTTCCTCCTTTGTGTAAAACATTTCCTCAGTCGAAAGTTTCTTGACAGGTTTTTGGGGCTTCTTTTTCTTATGTTTTTTTATGAACTCAGATTGTTCTACACCCGAAAAGTTAGCCTCAGGTACAATATCATCATAAAAAGCAATGCTTTCTTCTCTATCTGCTTCTAACCAAACAGTATAGCTGCCATCTAAATGGTCTTCTATGATTTCGGCAAAGTCGCCTGTATATCTAAATCGTACTCGATCGCCAGATTGAAACATATTTATAAATTATTATTAGAATTAGAATAAAGTAAAAGAGATTCAGTACTACCTTCGGGCTGGATGGTGTCAATTTTTGTTAATCCAATTTTGCTCAAAAGGGTTTGAGATGCCTTGTTTTCAAGTGATGTAATCGCTAAGATTTCTGAGAGGTTCAGCATTTCTTTTCCATAATTCAAAACTGCTGTAGCTGCTTCAAAAGTATAACCTTTGCGCTCATAACTAGGAAGTATGGCAAAACCAATATCAGGATGCTCTAAATAAGAACGTTTCACGAAGCCACAAATTCCAATAGCTGTGTTTTTTTCTTTTAATACCATTTTATACAAGCCAAAACCATTTTCTCGATAGCTATTAATTAAACTCCTTTGAATATAATCAGCCGCAGCTTCTAGAGCCCGAATATTCTTATCTCCAATAAATTCTAACCAATTGGGACTATTAACTAAGTTAAGTATAAATGGAGAATCCTCCAAGGTTGCTTCTTGTATGTAAAGTCTAGTAGTTTCTATTGCTTGCATGGACTTATTAATCTCGATACATAATAGAACCACTACAGCCTTCTCCCTCTTCTATAGGCTCTAACCATTTTTTTAGTGTTTCTGTTCGTTGTTTAGTTATTTTGCTTAGGTATCCTGCTGCGCACATAGAATACATTGAGCCATAGAAAGCCCTTTTGTCAGATTCGGGGTATTTCATTTCTAATTCAGCATCTCTGAATTTAATCCAAAGTCTTTGTGAGATTTTAAGGTTTTTTATGAAATTTACATCCTTCTTATAATCAACTAAAATTTGCTGATAGACACGATTCAATTCTTTATCGGCTATTGAGTATTTTTCACCAGCTGTTTGATTCATTTCCGTTTGAGTTTGGGCAAATGAGCTCATTGTAATGGCAGCAAAGAGAAATATCATAATTATCTGGTTCATATTTATATTTTTAATGCGAATCAAGAGCTAAATAAAAAGTAGAAGCGAATTTTGTAAATTTGAGGAATGCGACTTCTACAATTCATACAACTCTACTTCTACGTCTGTGAAATATACGAAGAAGAATTAAAATGGCATTGTATGCGCCATA
>JAAEPD010000275.1 GCA_024222455.1 Aureispira sp. | reverse complement strand
TCTGAGTGTATCTGCATTTGATAAAACACCTATAAATCAACTACTTAGGTGTAAGCGATTACAGAATAGCACTAATGCCAGTTCTAATCAGTTGAATATCTTTGATTTATAACGCAACACTAATGTTTTATAGTTTGAAAATATAAGTTTAGGAAATCTATTTTTTATAGAAAATTAAAATTTACTAAAAGTTAAGTTTTAAACAGCGGTTTGGTTAGGTAAGTTATTGGTTGATATGTGTTTATGTTGGTTTCTGGGCAAAAAAAGGGATGACCTTATAAAGATCATCCCTTTTACTATCTAGATATATAGAATATTATTCAACTTTGACTCGAACACCTTCTGAATGTGCTGTGAATTCTGGTGCATACATACATTGTATGGTGGTCATTCCATTCGAGAAATCGCCTTTATGATTGACACGTAGTGGGTATTCAAATACATAAGTACCTTTGGATAAATAGCTAAAGAAAAAGTGTGTTGCTAAGTCTTTAGTGCTCTCATAGTAGCCCAAGCCATCTTGGTATTTATAGCCACTTAATACATTGATAGGCTCTAGTCCTGAAGCTCGCATATCTTTCATATGAACATATTCCATATTGCGGTCAACACGCAATTCTATACGTACCTTGATTAAATCTCCAGGCTTCAATTTTTCTGATGTAATTGGTTTAAGTACAGGCCCTCTATCTGTATCGATCTGTTTGAACAGTTTTTTGTCTAGTTTTAGAGGTGTCTCTTGGAAATGAGTGATCTTGTCCATATCCTCAAAATATTGCCAGTACAAGGCTCCCCATGCAGGTACTTTATTAGGGTTTTTGACCGTAATATTACCCATTTTAGGTGTAATCTCATCTGCTTCCCAAGTGGTTTTGAAATAGCCAGTTCCTGCTTCTTTTTTGATTTTAGATTGATCTAATTTTTTACCAGCTATCGTAATTTTAAGGTCAGCGTCTTCTAACAACCAATTATCACCAGTCATTAAGAGTGCATAACAAGCAGCAGCAGTACCTTTGGTAGTTGCCCAATGAGTTGTCTGACGAGATTTGAGTAACCAAACTTTGAGATCTTCTACAGCATCTTCATCTTTCGCTACTTCCTGGAATACCTCTATCATTAAAGAATGTGTTTCTATCGGCAATTGATACCAATAGTAACCAGAAGGATACTTCCAGTACATACCCATTTCTTCGCTGTGCATCGCACGTTCTTTTAGCGACTTGACAATCAAATGAGCTGTTGCATCTTTTTCATCGGCACGATACATTGCTAAGGATAACATTCCTTGCATATAATCGGATTTGTTCATCCAGTATTTTTTAGCTTGACCTTTGTAGTATTTGATAGCCTCTACAGTAGTTTCATTAGTCACCTCATACTCATCAAAAAAGCTGCGAGAATATAGATAATGGATAGCCATATTGCCTAAATGATCTAAGGCTAAATATTCTTCTTTAGTCATTTCAGTATTTCTTTCTGCTAGTTCAGCGTCACGCAATAACTCCTTATAAGCTTTCGCCATTTTCTGATCGGTATATTTTAGAGCACGTTTAGCCATATTGAGCATTTTGTCATCGTCTTTTATACCACTAACACCCATGTACTTCATGTGTCCTACACCCTCTACTATATATTGTGTAATATACCAACTGTCACGACCACCAGGGAACCAAGAAAAACCACCATTAACAGCTTGTCGTTTAGCCATTTTCTTACGAGCTTGCTTGAGCTCTTTAGACATGCGGTTGAGTTCGAATAAAACTCCAATATTTTTCTTTTGTTGCTCCTCGCTTTGTGCTTGCATTACCCAAGGTGTTTCGGATAGTAAGGCGTATTTGAGTTCCTCGTTCTTTTGCAAATTACTTTTGAGAGCAGCTGTATCTAGTGTTCTCCAAGTGTCAAATACTGCTTTGATTTTTGGATGTGCATTGGCTACACCTGAAGCTAAACTATTTGCATAATATCTAGAGAAAATCTGTTCGGTACACTCATGTGGATACTCCATCAGATAGGGGAGTGACTGTATAGCATACCAAGCTGGATTCGGTGTAAATTCTAATGTTAGTTTGTGATTACGTAAGCTGGTTGATGAACTCAATTCTTCAATGCGTTTGAATTGGAATTTTTTGGTTGTTTCTCCACGTACAGGCATTGGTTGTGTTTCTGTTACCAACATTCGATTGGTCAATACAGGTAAACCACTTTCTTCACCGTCTGAAAAGTTGGTTGCTTTGGCAATAACTCTGTAGGTAATTGGGGTTGTCCAAGTATCTGGAATTTCTAGCTGCCAAGCTAAACGATCTGACTGGCCACCTTTGGCTGTAAAATTGATTTTAGCCTTGGTGTTTCCAAAGGCGGCATCTACTGGTTTCATGCTCAAGGCATCAAACAACTGTAATACTGCTTGACCTGTCATTTCATCTTCTGTCAGGTTGCTTACTTTAGCTGTGAACTCAATTTTATCATTTTGACGCAAGAACCTAGGTGCATTTGGCATCACCATTAAGCTCTTTTGTGTAACAATCTCTTTGGTAGAAATAATACTCTTAAGATCTTTGGTATGAGCAAAGGCCATAAATTTCCAGCGTGTTAAAGCTTCATTCATCGTGAATTTGATTACTATATTACCTTCTTCATCAGTCATTAGGTCAGGAAAGAAAAATACTGTTTCGTTGAGATTGGTTCTGATTTTTACATCTCCAAAATCACCATCTCCATCACTATTAGGTTCTGTGTCAAGAACATCCGCTATGCCATCTGAATCCTCATCCAATTCGCCAGCCGTTGCACCAACCATACCCCTACCGGAATTGCCTGTTGGACCTCCTCGCTTCATCTCTTTACTTTTCTCCTTTTTAGGGCTAGATTTGGCCATTGTTGGTGCTGCATAGCGCCTTTTTGCACCTCCTAGTTTCATTCTAGCATGACTTCGAGAACTAGTTACAGTTGCTGTCATCAACATATCTTCTGATCGATCATTGTAACTTGTATAACCTGTGGATGTTTCGTAATTATAATTACGATTGTAGTAACCTAAACCAAACCATTGTAGGTTTGGATATTGGCGATAACTAGGTGCACTAAAATGATTGTTCCAGTGATAATCTGTGATTGTACTTCCATAAGCTGTAGTGAAATTATCACTAGCAGCAGGATTGAAACGGTTGTAAGAATTTGGGAAAATATCGAGTGACCAATTGTTGACAGCAAAGGCATCTAAAGAAGCATCATACATAGTAGCCAGCATTTCTGCAGCAATTTTTTCACCTTTAGGCCCTTTTAGTTTGATACGCCATTCTTCTGGCTGTCCTGGAGCTAGTTTGTCTCGGAACGTAGTGTATTCTATTTGTAGATCTTTGTTGCTCCAAGGTACTATAATGGTGCCTTGTTGGCGCTGAAATCTATTGTTTTGGATAGTTAAAATGGTAAAATGAACATTGCCTCTATGTGCTTCTTCGGGCGTAAATTTGAAGGTAGTTTTGCCATTAGGCTGTATCCATTCTTTCTTGATGACTTTGTTGTCATGTTCTAATTCTATAAGAATATATGCATCCTTATTATAACTACCAAGTTCTATAGCCACCTCTTCACCAGGCTCTGCTGTAAAGATGTTTTTAGCTAGAAAAAGAGATTGGTTCAATGGAACTTCATTGGCTGTATTACCATATAAGGTAATATACTTTTCTAACTCTATTTTTTCGCCATACTTATCTTGAGTAGTCAACTTGATACGATATTTACCTTGTGGCCATGTATTCCATTTAGGCTCTACCTTTTTAGAATCTTTGGTATTGAACGAACCTGTATAAGCTGTTTTTACAACTGGCCAGTTTTGGTACTGTTCTTCGTTTTTATAAGTCAAATAAGGAAAATCTTTCTTGAAGTCAGCTTCTGAGATGCTATACTGATCTGGAATAGCCCAATAACGACTAATGTAAGCTACTTCTGGTGTTTTGAGTTGTTCTATAGTTATGTTGCCCGAAGCAGGTTCAAATTCACCATTTAGGTTCTTTGTTTTTATCTCAAAAGCTTTGTTTTTATCTCGGTCTGTAGTTTCTGCAATATCTAATGCAACATCTAGAGCAATATACCCCACACGTACAGCTTTTTGGCTACTGCGAGTTTCTCCTGTAATATCTGTGACATCGGCATAAACGGTGTATGTAAATATTGGTTTTCGATCTTTAGGGATGTCTTTGTCTGCTAATGCTTTGAAAGTGATTTTGTATTCCCCTTTTTCGTTAGTGGTAATATCTCCATTCCTAATTTCTTGAGCTGTTTGGTTGTAAGGGTTGCGACCATAGCGATAAGACCAATATGGAAATCTTGCTTGGCGGACAACTCTATAGTGTACTTTTGCACCGTCTATGACACTACCTGCAAATGCTTTTGCATAGCCATGTATAACCACACTGTCATCAATCTTGTAGGATTCTTTGACTGGTTTGAATTTTACCTCAAATTTTGGCCGCTTATATTCTTCTACTCTCAGATATTTGCTTGCATAGGTGCGTGTATCGTATAAGCGCATAGAGCCTGTTAGTCCACCTTCTGGTGTATTAAAACTACCATTGAAGGTGCCATATTCATTAGTGGTTACTTCTTGGCGTTCTATTTCTTGGCCATTGGCATTATAAAAAATAATTTCGGTCTTATAGTTGGCCTGTATTTGGGGCTCTTTGCTGCTGCCATCATTGGCTATTACTAGGCCTTTGAAATACACTTTTTGTCCTGGACGATAAATTGCTCTATCTAAGAAAAAATGTGTGGTAGGGTGACTTCGATAGTTGCTATTCTGTTCGTTATGATAATTAGAGAAATCGTAAGATAAATCTAAGTGGTCATCTTTGTGTACAAATTTTACTTTATAGGTTTTGTACTTTTTAGTTTTAGGTACCTTTTTGCTGTGTATAAATCCATTTTTGTCGCTAATAACCGTGTGTGCAGGTAGGTAATATTCATTAAATGTAAAGAAGTTGTAACGTTGTATAGAGAAATGTGCGGTTACTTTTTCTAATGGTTTTCCAGTTGTTCTATCTGTTACATAGTATTCTTCTAAGCCATCTTTATTGTAGTGAACATAGGCAATGTCAGATACATGGAAAGTAGCATAGGCTACTGAGTTTTTATTATAATTAAAGGAGTCTTTATCCGAACTTAACACCATATAATATCCTGTACCTTGCCCTGGTAGAGACATTTCTGTGTTGTGTGTTCTATAATCATTGGCTTCTTTAGTCTTTTTGGGAATAGTTTCCCAAGATTTGATTGGATCAAATGAGTTGATATATTTTAATCGTTTCTCTTGAGTACGTTTGCGCAAAAAGGTTGTATACTGTTTTTGATTGAGCTTGATGAGTTTGCAATGTAGCTTGTCTACGTTTCGGTAATTTGCTTTTACCAGCATAGGTTTATTCCTGCTATAAATATGTTCTACTTGGAGACCTATAGATTTAGTTTCTATAGAGGTTTTGAGTGCTAAACATTGTCGAGCACCATAGGCAACTTTATACTTGTTCATAGCTTCCGTACAAAGTTCATGAGCTTTTTTCCAATCCCAACGATATTCCTTACCCGTTTGAGCATTATACTTTACTCCTCTTTGGTAGTAGTAGGCTGCCAATGCATAATATACTTCTGAGCAGGCCTCATGTTTAGCATATTGCTCTATCATCGCTTCCAAACGGTTTTGATAGAGTTCATCTTTATTGGGAAGAATACTGTTTTGATAAACAAAACGTAGACGTCTGATATCTGTGGTGATTAATGCTTGAGCTGATTTGTCATCGATGTGGAATTCTAAAACATCTTGAAATAGGCGAATCGACTGCCATTTGGCAGAGAGACTGTCACGTGTTTTGAATTCATGTTGAATGAATGTTTTTGTATCTCCAAATGCTTTTGAGGATTCTACATAAAACTGATAGGCAGGTTGGGTTAGGTAACTTGTTTCATTCATGAAAAAGTTAAGGGCACGATGCACTAGTAGGTCATAAACTGTAGGATGTAAATTATTTTCAGAAAAATTATTTCTTTCTAGTATGTCTTTTAAATTGTTGATACTTAGGGTTTTGGTTTCTTTGCGGCTTAAGGATTGCCAATAAAGTTCAAAAACTTTATCTGTAATTTGGGGGATACTCCATGTTCGTATGTCTTCTAAATTGTATCCCTCAACATTTGTTCTGTTTTGATACTTATAAATGTTGTTGTATAGATATTGTTGATACATTTGAGCAACCATAGACAACAAAATCGGCTTGGTCGGAATATCTGCTTCTTGAGCTTCTTTTTCGAAGCGATGGATTGTTTTGATTTGACCATCCTCTTCTAATCGAGCATAATATTTATTGAGATAAATAGTACTCTTGATTAGTTGAGAAGTATGAGATGGATTCTTCTTATCTTTTTTTATCTTTTTGTGCAACTTTTGGGTTGCTGCAAGAGCTGATTTAGGTAAAGAGATTCTATCTAGTGAATCGATTTCTGCCCAATCCTTACTATAGTTGTTTGGCTTTTGGGCATGAATGGTGTATGAAGTTATACACAAAATGAAAAGAAGCAAAAAGTGTTTCATAATGTTTTGAGTATCGGTGGCTTAAAAAAGTGTGTTGAATGCACTAAAATATATTACAATAAAGTTTTTTAAATTTAACTATTGACTTTATTATTTTAGAATAGTATATTTGCAGTGCTTTATGAAAAAGATGCCTATTTATGGATTTTTGGTGTAGGCCAAAAACATAAATTTAAGATAAGTAAGTATAAAATAATTTTATATCTTTACGGACCATTTTATTAATAAAATATTTAGTTAATTTTTAAACTTTAATTCGAATTATGAAAAACTTATTGAAAGTTCTATCTCTAGTTGCTGTTGTAGCATTTACTTTCGCTTGTAACAAAGAAAAAGCGGCTGTTAACAAATTAGAAGGTACTTGGACTCAAGGAACTGGTTCTGATGATAGCGGTTATGATGCTACAACTTGTTCTTGGTATACTGCTTTTGATGGTACTTCTGTATCTACTATGGAATTTACTGCATATGATGTAAAAGATGCAGAAAAAGGTACTGTTAAAATGAAAAGTGTTGTTACTCCTACTGGTGGAACAGCTACTACTACTGAGTCTACTATGGACTATGCTGTAAGCGAAGATGGTAAAACTTTGACTTTGTCTACTACTGGTTTTAGCCAAGCTTACGAAATCGTAACACTTACAAAATCTAATGTAGAGCTTAAGTATACTGCTGCTGCTGCTGATGTTACTATCGATTGTGACGGTAACACTGAGAACAAAGCTGTAACTTACACAATGACAGCTACTAAATAGTAACTATTAATAGTTAACTATTATGTATAGGTGTTAAACCTATAATAAATAAAAAAGCTGCTAACTTAATGTTAGCAGCTTTTTTATATTTATAGTACACTAAAAGGAATAGAAAAATGAAAATAGCCTACTTATTTATTTTTGTATTGTTTATAGCAGCTTGTAGCAAGGAAGAATCTTGTGTGCATCGCTTGGAAGGAGATTGGATATTGTCTGCAACTACAGTTTTTGCAAATGGAGTAGAGGTGGTGGATACTTCGAGCACTATAGATAGCCTAGAAGAAACTACTACTGTTGTTTTTTCTGGATATGATGAGGGTTTAGATCAGGGAAATATGAGTAAGGTCTATTTAGTTGTTTCGATAGATTCTGTTGGGAAAAGGACTGTAGATAGCTCTAGTGTCATCAGTCAAAAATACAAAGTAAGTGCAGCTTGCAATCAAATATTAATGGAAGGTAGTTCTGATACTACAACTGCTACCATCACAGAGTTGACTAAATCTACACTTATCTATGAATATATAGTAGATGGAGACAGTATTGAATACAAATATACGGAGACCTTAGATAAAAAATAGACTGCTGATTAAGATCAGACAGCCTATTTGTAATATGTATTGCTAGTTAATCCTTATTCAATTTTCACTCGAACACCTTCTGAGTGTGCTGTAAATTCAGGGGCATACATACATTGTATAGTGGTCACACCATTCGAGAAATCGCCCTTATGATTAACACGCAATGGGTATTCAAATACATAAGTACCTTTAGAAAGGTAACTGATAAAGAAGTTGGTTGAAGCATCACGGGTACTTTCATAGTAACCCAAACCTCCTTGATATTTGTATTGACTCAACACATTAACTGGCTCAAAGCCTGCTGCACGCATATCTTTCATATGGACATATTCCATATCTCTATCTACAATAATCTCTACACGTACTTTTACTAAATCACCAGGAACTAACTTTTCGTTCTCAATAGGTTTCAATACTGGCCCACGATCGGTATTGATTTGCTTAAACAGTTTTTTGTTGATCTGTAAAGGAGTTTCTTTGAAATGTGTGATCTTGTCCAATTGCTCAAAATATTGCCAATATAAGGCTCCCCAAGCCGGATTTTTATTAGGGTTTTTGATCGTGATATCAGCCATTTCAGGTTTGATCTCCTCTGCATTCCAAGTTGTTTTGAAATAACCAGTGCCTGCTTCTTTTTTGATCTGTGATTGATCTAACTTTTTACCACCTAATTTAATCACCACTTCTTGGTCTTCCATCAACCAGTTATCACCATTCATTAATAGAGCATAACAAGCCGAAGCAGTTGCTTTGGTCGTCTTCCAATGAGTAGTTTGCTTAGCCTTTAGTAGCCATACTTTTAGGCCTTCTACAGATTCTTCATCTTTGGCTACTTCACTGAAGACTTCAATCATCAAAGCATGTGTTTCTATTGGTAATTGGTACCAATAGAAGCCAGAAGGATACTTCCAATACATTCCCATTTCTTCACTATTGAGTGCATTTTCTTTGGCTGCTGTTACTATTTTTTTAGGAGTTTCCTGATCTTTCCCTTTGCGATGAATAGCTAAGGCTAACATTCCTTGCATATAGAGCGATTTATTTCTCCAATAAGTAATAGCTTGCTTCTCAAAGTAGTCAATAGCTTCTTGAGTTTTTTTGTTCTTGACTTCTTGATCTAAGAAGAAAGAACGAGTATATAGATAATGTATAGCCAATTGGCTTAAATGATCTCTTTCTAAATATTTCTTAGCATTGTCACTTTCTTTTGCCCAACGCAGTAGTTGTTTGTAGTAAATAGCCATTTCAGTATCTATATAGTCTACAGAACGAGTCATCATGGTATTCATTTTCTGGTCATTTTCCAGATCTTTGACGCCCATACGATTGAGGTGTCCCATACCCTCTACTATATATTGTGTGATATACCAACTATCTCTACCTCCAGGAAACCAAGAGAAACCACCATTAGCCAGTTGACGATCGGCCATTTTATCACGAGCTTTGTCTAGCTCATTACCCATACGGTTTAGATCGAAGAGCACACCAATGTTTTGCTTTTGTTGCTCTTCACTTTGAGCTTGAAGTACCCAAGGCGTTTCTTCTAATAAAGCATATTTGAGTTCCTCATTTTTTTGCAAGTTGCTTTTGAGTGCATCTGTATCAATACTTTTCCATTGGTCAAATACTCTTTTAACCTTTGGATGAGAGTTGGCCACACTAGAGGCTAAACTATTGGCATAATAACGAGAGAAGATCTGTTCTGTACATTCGTAAGGATACTCCATTAGATAAGGTAGCGATTGAATCGCATACCAAGCAGGATTTGGCGTAAACTCTAAAGTCAACTTATGTTGATGCATAGTAGGTGATTTGCTCACCTCAGCCATGCGACTAAATGAGAATTTCTTAGTTGTTTCGCCACGAATAGGCAAGGGTTGTGTTTCCGTCACCAACATACGATTGGTCAACACAGGTAAAGTACTTTCCTCTCCATCCGAAAAATCACCAGATTTAGCAATAACACGGTGTGTAACTGAATTGGTCCAACCATCAGGTATATTCAATTTCCAAACTAAGCCACTAGATCGACCACCTTCTGCTTCAAAATCGAGTGTAGCATTAGCGTTTCCAAAGGCTGCATCAATAGGTTTCATGCTAATAGCATCAAACAATTGTAATATAGCTTTACCTTTCATGGTTTCTTCTGTGAGGTTGCTGACCTTAGCGGTAAAGTAAATTTCATCGCCTTCACGGAAAAAACGAGGAGCATTAGGCATGACCATTAAATCCTTTTGGGTAACAACTTCTTTGACAGCTGTAAAAGATTGCAAGTTTTTGCTTACTCCAAAAGTCATGAATTTCCAGCGAGTCAAGGCTTCATTCATAGTGAATTTAATGATTACATTACCTTCTTCATCTGTCATCAAATCTGGATAGAAAAATACTGTTTCGTTGAGGTTTGTACGTACTTTTACCTCTTCAAAGTCTCCATCACTACTCTTTGTGTCATCTGGACGATCATCTGTAGTTATGGTAGCAGTTTGTTCTAATGGGGCTATAGTTTCCTCTGCATCCATGAAGGCATCATCACTCGCATCCATTTCTTTTTCGCTGCGATCCATCTTGCCAGGAGCAGCAGGTGCTTCACTTTTCATGACTTCTTTTGACTTCTTCTTCATGCTTCTTTTTCGTCCACCACCAGTACCACCTTTAGCATAAACTCGACCACCTTCCATATAGTCATATTCATAGAAAGAGAACCCATGCCAATTGAGGTAGGGGAGGCTTCTACTGTTGCCATACAGATAAGGATTCCAGTCATGTTGTGTAAGGCTAGAACTCACTGAGGTGAAGTTGTCATAACCACTCATTGTTAATGAGGGATAACTAGTTGGGTGTACTCCAAATGACCAATAATTAGCAGCAAAAGCATCTAAAGATGCATCATACATACTTGCTAAAACCTCTGTAGCTATTTTATCCCCTTTATTACCCGAAATTTTGATTTGCCATTCTTCTTCTTGCCCAGGCAAAAGTTTATCTCGGAAGGTCGTGTATTCTATTTTTAGTTGCTTGTTGGTCCACGGAACATAGATGTTGCCGTTGTTGTAATAAGCTCGACTGTTTTGAATACTTGTGAGGTGGAAATGTAAATTACCTCTGTGCTTTTCTTCTATGTCTAGCGAAACTTGCTGTCTGCCTTCGGCTTTTACCCATTGTTTGGATATGATTTTTTTATCGTGTTCTACCTCAAATAAGATATAAGCATTGGGGGTAGCACTACCAAAATCAATATCTACTTTTTCGCCTGGTTTTATACCATAAAAATATTCTTGAGCCAAAAACAGTGCTTGGTTGATGGCTACAGTCTTTTCTTTTTGGCTGTAAACAGTGAAGTATTTGACGATTTCTATCTTTTCGCCATACTTATCTTGAGTATTGAGTGTCAATTTGTATTGACCTTGATCCCAATTGACAAGCTGATCAATTTTTAGTTTTTTGGACTGTTCTGTGTCAAAACTGGTTTTTAATACCTCTTTTTCAATAGGCCAGTTTTGGATTTCATCCTCATTTTTGTAGGCATAATATGGAAACTGTCCACCAAAGGTTTTTTCGTCTAGAATAAAATAATCTGGCTTTGACCAATAACGATCTGTATAAACAGTCTTAGGTGTTTTGATCTTTTCTACAGTAACCTCACCTTTTGCCGCCTCAAACTCATAATTAAGATTTTGAGTAATTAGTTTGAACGGCTTTGCTTCGTCTCTATCTACATTATCAGGAATACGTATATCTGCATCTAAGGCAATATAACCCACACGAACACTAGACTGACTGCTCCGTGTTTCACCAGTAACATCTGTGACATCAGCATAAACAGTATAAATAAATAGTGGACGTTGATCTTTGGGAATAGAACGGTCTGGAATAGCCTCAAATTTGACTTCAAACTCTCCTAGTTCGTTAGTTTCTGTTTCTCCAAATACAATTTCTTGTTGTTCTTGATTGAATGGGATATACCAGCCCCATCGCCACCAACTCCAATAAGGAAAGCGTGCTTGACGAGTGACTCTATATTGCACTTTTGCTCCATCAATGCTACTACCTGCAAATGCTTTAGCTGTTCCTTTGACTGTGACTAAATCATTGAGCTTAAATGATTCTTTGAGTGCAGGGATTTTGACCTCAAATTTGGGGCGTTTATATTCTTCTACACGGAAATATTTTCGACTATTGTCTGCTCCAATATCTTCTATATACATCTGTCCTGTTAGGCCACTTGCAGGAGCTGTAAATGAGCCATGAAATGTTCCAAATTCATTGGTGGTTACTTCTTTTCTGGTTACTTCTTGGGAGTTTGCATCATAGAAAATAAGAGTTGTTTTTCGTCCCGTAACAATTTTAGGACTTTTACCATCACTCATCACGGATAGGGATAAGCCTTTGAAATAAACAGTTTGACCTGGACGATAAATAGCTCTATCTAAGAAGAAGTGTGTCTTATAAGTACTATAAGGTTCGTTTTGATCGTAGTTGTAATGGGTGTCATCCATATACAACTGATCTTTTTGGTAGCTTACTTTTAGCCTAAAAGAAGAATTGTAACCACCTGTATTGTGGTGGCGTTTACTTTGCATCCAACCATTTTTATCGGTAGTAGCTATTTGTGTTTTGTGGTACTCGTAGCGACGTAGAATGCTGTTCCATTTTTGTACAAAACACTCAACTTTTGCTCCCTCTAAAGGCTGACCTGTTATGCGATCATTGATGTAAAATTCGTGTATACCATCAACTTGGCGTTTGCTGATAGAAATATTAGAAACATAAAAAGAACTATATGCTATACCATTTTTATCATAAGGGAATTTGCTGTTATCAGAGATGGCCACAACATAGCGTCCAGTTTGTAATTTAGGTATCTGAAATTCTAGGCTATGGTTTTGGAAATCGCCTTCTTCTGGTATATCTAATGACCATTTGTGGGCAGGAGAGAAAGAGTTAAAATAGGTAACTTTGTGCTCATTGTATTTTTCATTGAAGGTACGATATTGGTTTTCGTTCATTTTGACCACCCTCACATGCACCTTCTTTAGGTTTTTGTAACTGAGCAAAGCTAAAAGATGCTTATCTGTAGGATTAACTTTTTCTACATTGATGTGAATATCTTTTTGCTCTATGGTATTCATCAATACCTTGCAATGTGAAGCACCATAAGATTTTGGATATTGCTTGATGATTTTTTCGCAAAGTTCATAAGCGGTTTTGATATCCCAACGATATTGTTGAGTAGGAGAAGGTTTGTATTTATTCCCTTGGTGGTGATAATAGGTTGCTATAGTATGACCTATTTCTGCAGCTATATCATTCTTTTTGAACTCTTCTTGGAGTGCTTCTAGACGTTCTAAATAAAGCTCATTTTTACCACTTAATATAGCTTTATCCTTTACGTATTTTAATCTGCGAAGCTCTGTATAAATGAATGCTCTAGGATCTTTGTCGTCTAAATGGAATTTGGTTAACTCTTGAAAGAGTTGCAAGGTCTGAAATTTGCTAGATAGGCTATCTTTTGCCGTAAATGTATGTCCTATAAATGTTTTAGCATCAGCTATAGCTTCTGGCTGTTCTATATAGAATTTGTAGGCAGGTTTTGTCAGGTAATATTTCTCTGACATAAAAAAGTTGATGGCACGATGCATCAAAAAATCGTAGAGTGTTGGCATCAGTCCTTCAGCGCCATAACTACTTTGGGTAATGTCTTTAAAGTTTTCTAAGGGAATCTCTTTAGTATCTACTGCTGCTAAGGATTGATTGTAAAGTTCATAACATTTATTGGTGATTCTAGTGATGTCCCAAGTACGAATATCGTCTTGCTGAAATTCTTCGGTAGCTGTACGGTCTCTAAATTTGTAGAGGTGATGGGAAAGGTATTGGTCGTACATCTCGGCTACCATCGATTGTAATATGGGCTTGCTAGGGCCTGTTGCTTTTTCGGCTTCTTCTTGAAAACGGTAAATTGACTTAACTAAACCATCTTCTTCTAAGCGACCTTGGTACTTATTTATAAATAAAAGGGATTTGATCAATTGTGCCGTTTGGGCAGGATTTTTTTTGTTTTTCTTTATCTTTTCGTAGAGCTTTTGGGTCTCTTCCAAGGCTGTTTTGGTCAGTCCATCATATTCTTTTTTATTGATGGATTCCCATTCTTTGTCATAGTGATTCATTTTGGGGTTATTTTTAGGTTGTGCAAATAGGTTAATATGTACTACAAGAGTAAAAAGGAGTAGTAAGGTTCCAAGGCGACTAATTTTTTTCATATTACTTGGGGCTTGATAGATTGAAATTTAAGGGTGTTTGAATCAGACTAATCAGACTGTGAAAACATATTTTGTACAGTTGGATAAGTTAACTAATTTGGAAGAGGATAAAGTTAATTTAGATCATAAATTAAGATGATTTTGTACAAAAAAAGGTCAGCATTGAATATCAATGCTGACCTTTTAGATGTCTGTATATATGTAGTTGGTGTATTAACTTACAAAAGTACCATTAACTGGTTCTATCCCTGTGATTTCAGGAACTTGGTTTTTGATGGTGTACTCAATTCCACCCTTCATTGTCATAGGGCTCATAGAACAAGTTTCGCAGGTGCCAACCCATTTGACCTTAGCAACAAGATCATCTGTGATTTCTACAACTTCTATATTCCCTCCATCTTCTTTCAAGTGAGGACGGATACTATCTAATGCTTCTTCTACGCGTTTTAAAATTGCTTCTTTGTCCATATTATACTAATCTAATAATTACTTTAGTGTTTAAAAAATAATTTTAAACATGCTCTTCTTGCAAAGTTACTATTTAAACTAAATAAAAATAAGAATTGTTCTAAGGAATATTAAAAATAAACTCAATCTGTATGTACAGACTAACTTTTTTTATCGGAATTTTATTATTTGGATTGTCTTGTAGTCAACCAAAACTATCTATAGAACGCAGTCCTAGTCGGATGGTCAACAAAGATGGGGTTCATGTAGGTGTTTATTCTTTTGAGGAGTTTAAACCTTTCTTGAAAGCACCTAATGATAGCATCTATGTGCTTAATTTTTGGGCAACTTGGTGTGGACCTTGTGTGAAAGAGCTGCCATATTTTGAAAAACTGCAAGCAAACTATAAGGACAAAGGAGTCCGTGTAATTTTGGTAAGTTTAGATTTTTTGAAGCAGTTGGAGGATAAATTAGTCCCTTTTATGCAAAAAAAACAATTGAAATCAGAGGTGATTGTGTTGGATCAAAAAGGTGGAACAGACTGGATGTCAGAGATAGAAGAGAGTTGGGAAGGTGCATTGCCAGCTACTATTATCTATAAGGGCAACAAAAGAGTGTTTAATGCCAAGAGCTATGATTATGAGGAATTGGAAGCTGAATTAAAACCATTTTTATAAATAAGGATTATGTACAGGTTAATACGGCTCCTTCCAATTATGGTTGTTGAATGATGTAGAGGAGTCTATAGTATGCTTTGTTGAAACTAGAAAAGACAAAGATAACCTATCTTCGCAAGCAGTATTCTTTATACTCAGGGCATATGCGATATGTGGACTCTATTCTAAATCTATCTAAGCCTTTACTTATTTCTTTAGGACCTTCTGTACAGGATTTATACCCATTAGGGCTGCTCTTGCTTTTGTGAGTCGTTTGGAGTACAATCAGGCCTTTTTCTAGCTGCCAAGTACCATATTTTACATTTTGTTTTGGCGATATTCTGCCTTTTTGTTGTATATATTGAAATGTAGCATCTTCATTTAGGGTTAAAATTATTTTTTTGTAGTCAGAATCAGATCTAGAAGGTTGGTCAGAACCAGGTATATGGTATGTTTAGAGAAACTATAAGTACCAATATAATCTTTTAGGGGTGCTTGGGCCATAATAGGGCTACTTAGAAATAGTATAAAGAAAAAGAAAAGGTACTTCATCTGATTTATGTTATTTATCCATGACAATGCTCCAAATGCCTCTGATTTGATTCTCGCCATAACCAATAGCTTTATCATTAGGATATAACTTGCGAAGCTGCTTTAACGTTTCTTCTTTGATCTGTTCATTTGCCTGGCCATGACATTGCATGCACATTGCATTAGTAGAAATAGGGTAGTAAAAATGTACTTTGCCCTCTTCTGTTTGGACTATAATAACCTCTAAATCTTGTCCTGCAGCTAATTGCTCTTTATAGTTTTCTATGTATTTGAGCTCTTCAGCATTTGCTTGATTATTAGGACTTCTGGGTTTGTCAGAGACTCTCTTTATCGCAACATTTAGCACTTTTGCCATACTATCTGTGAGAGGGATTGCTTTAGTGTTGCAAAAGGTTAGTGCTTCTACAGTGCCTTTAGCTTTAAGGGTGCCCATTAGGTTTTTTCCTAATTGTTTTTTTGTAGATAAGGCATATTTTAGTCCAAGTTGTTTATAATCTTTTTCTCCATTGTTATTGGATGTGGCTTCTTTTAGCTCATTATCGAATAGGTATTCTGCTATTTGACGAATATTTTCTTCAGGATAAGCCATTTGAGGCATGAGTCCAAACTCTTTGATGGCTTCAGTCATTAGGCCAATAGAGGCATTTGGTGTTTGCGTAAAATTGAAAATGGCCTCTACAAAAGCTTCTTTGGAGCCATGTTTCTCTAGATAAGTTGCTTTTATTTCTCCCATAAGAGGAGCTAGACGGCTGCCCTCTGGAGCTGCTGGATTGTGGCAAGAATAACAACTTCCTTTCATTAGTTTTAGTCCAGTAGGATCTTCTATACTAACAGGCTCAGTTGGTGTTTGTTCTGTGTTTGCAGTATTGTCTGGAGTAGAGTCTTGACAGCTCCAAACTGTAAGGAATAAAATTGCTAGGGCTAAAACAACGCTTATCTTTTGCATATAAATAGAGGTTAATGTGTACTTGCAAGAACGGGAATATTATCTTATGATAAGGTGATAAACATCACTGGAGTTTGAATATATCAAATTAAAATCAAAAATGGCTTCTTGATCATAGTCAAAAAGCCATTTTATCATCAAAAAAAGGTTTAAGCGATTAAGCGCCTGTTAGCGGTTTAGACTTAATGTTTCTTTTTTGAATAGTCGTAAATGAATTCATTAAAGAATTGCCACTAGACTGAATAGCTTTAGAGACTATTTCTGCATCTTCTATTGTTGATTCACCTCCTGCCTCAACCAAGACTAAGCCTGATTGAATACGTTGAGTATTGACTAAATCTTCTGCAAGTGTATTGTCACCAGTTAAGAGTAAGTAGCCTTCGCCATTTGCTTTTTTACAAATGTCATCTAAACTTGTTTCTTCATCGGCTGATGCTACATAAAAAACTTCATGACCATTGTTTCGAATAGCTGAAACTGTATCAGAATGTACAGTACGATATATTATAAATTTTTGACTCATTATTTAGAGGGTTTAGTCCATGAAATAAAGCTTAGAAAAACGATTAGGTTCTGCTTCGTGCATTAAAGTATATACTTGTTCAAAAACATCTTCTGCATTAGGTTTTACAAAGTAATCACCATCCGAACCATAAGGTGGACGTACAGCCTCTGCACTAATCGTTAGTGGTTCTGAATCTAAGTGGAAATAACCTTTTTGTTCTAGCAGTATTTTTTGTAGAATATAAGCAGAACCTCCACCTGGAATATCTTCATCTAAGACCACTAGACGGTTAGTCTTTTTCAGTGATTCTACAATTTGGTGATTGATATCAAATGGAGCTAAACTCTGTACATCGATTAGTTCTACAGAAACACCTTCTTCAGCAAGTTGAGCCATAGCCGTTTGTGCAACTCGGACACAAGAACCATAAGTAACTAAGGTTATATCTGTACCTTCCTGAAGTATTTCAGGAACACCTATCGGTAATGTAAATTCTCCAATATTGTTAGGTTGCTTTTCTTTTAGTCGATAGCCATTGAGACATTCTATAATTAATGCAGGATCATCAGACTGTAGCATTGTATTATAAAAACCAGCAGCTTGGGTCATATTTCTAGGTGCCAAAATATAGATACCTCTCAAGCTACCCAACAGCATCCCAATAGGAGAGCCTGAATGCCAAATCCCTTCTAAGCGATGTCCACGAGTACGGATGATTGCAGGTGCTTTTTGTATAGCATTGGAGCGATAGCGAAGAGTTGCTAAATCATCAGACAAAGCAGGTAAGCTATAGATTAAGTAATCTAAGTATTGAATTTCTGCAATAGGGCGTAGTCCACGCATAGCCATACCAATAGCTTGCCCCATAATTGTCCACTCACGAATACCTGTGTCAAATACACGGTCTTTGCCATGTTTTTCTTGCATACCTGCAAAACCTTGATTCACATCTCCAATGTGCCCAACATCCTCACCAAAGGCAAAGAAACTAGGATTGGTAGATAAGTGATGATCAAAACAAGTATTTAGAATATCAAAACCATTGGCCAATGGTGCATCATCATCATATTGAGCCTCTACAACAGGTACATTTAATGCGCTAAATTCATTCTCGCTATATAAATGAGAAGTATAAGTTTGTTTACCTTCTTGTATAAGTGTTTTGGTCCACTCTTCAATAGCTTGTTTTTCTGTAGAGTTTTCATCACGAGCTATACGGAGTATATTTCTGAATGCTTTGACTACATATTTATGTGTAGGACCAATAGCTTTAGCCAGTTGCTCTCTATGTGTTTTTAGTTTGTCTGCAGAAGGACTTACAGCGATTAAGGCATCTATAAGCTCTAAAGCTTTTTGGATCTTAGTTTTAATGGGATCGTTATAGTTGTTCCAAGCTTTTTTGATAGAAGCTCTAACTTCTTTTTTAGCTTCTTTTTCTATGGCACCCAGTTCTTCTTCTGTTGCAAAGCCTTCGGCAATAAGCCACAAACGCATTTGGAGAATACCATCTTGTTCTTTTTCCCAAGCTAAGCGTTCTTTAGTTTTATAACGCTCATGAGAACCAGAAGTGGAGTGTCCTTGAGGTTGCGTAAGCTCTTCTACATGGAATAGACAAGGTGTATGAGTACGACGAGATTTCTCGATGCCTTGTTCAAAAACTTGACGCATTTCTGCATAGTTCCAACCTTTTACAACATAGATGTCAACACCTTCACCTGGCTTAGTAGGGTTGAAACCTGCTAAAGCTTTAGATATACTACCTTTGGTTGTTTGATATTCCTTAGGAACAGAGATGCCATAACCATCATCCCATACAAATACAGCTAAGGGAACTTGCATAACGCCAGCAGCATTCATACTTTCCCAAAATACACCTTCAGAGGTACTTGCATCACCTATAGTACAAAAACAAACCTCATTACCCTTATCAGAAAAACCTGTAGTGTTATTAAGCTCTTTGCTGTTTCTATATTTTTTAGAAGCTAGTGCTAAGCCTATTCCTCTAGCCATTTGGCCTCCTGTAGGGGAAATATCTGAACTAACATTTTTAGTGTTGGTATGTGTTAGCCAATTTCCTTCTTTATCTACTAATGGTGTAGCAAAGTGTGAGCTCATTTGACGACCTGCTGAGAATGGCTCGTTTATAGGATCTGCATCAGCATAAAGCTGTGCATAAAGTTGGTCTACAGATGCTAGCCCAAGTGCCAACATAAATGTTTGGTCTCTATAATATCCTGAGCGAAAATCACCATCTTGAAAAGCTCTAGCCATTGCTGTTTGGGCAATCTCCTTGCCCGCACCAAAAATACCAAATTTGGCTTTGCCCGTAAGAACCTCTTTTCGGCCCATGATGCTGACTTGTCGGCTTATACAGGCTACTCGAAAATCTTCTAGGGCTTCTTGCTTAAAAGTTGAGGGGTATTTCTTCTTAGACTTGATCACTTTTGCTCCACTCATAGAAATGTTTTTTTGGATAGTTTATAGTTTTAGGTTACTTATTCTTCTTAAGAACGTATCGCTAAAACAATGATAGTATGTGAACTATTGAATAAACAGATGTGCAAAAATATAACAAAAGTTATAGAAAAAAGATGTTTTAGTTTAAGATTTTGTGAACTCTTCTACTAACAATAGGTTAGAAACTTACGTTGTCCTTATATATATACTAGTCTTGATTGGTTAGATATTTTGAAAAATAAAATTGAAGGTTAATGTTATTTTGGCACGGCATTGGTAAACCATATAATTAAGTGCAAAAAGTAAACTAACCTTTTAGTTAAAAAAATGTTAGACAACTAGGAATTGCTCCAAAGTTTTTTTACTTTTGTTCTAACCTAGAAGAATTCGATAAATTTTATATTCGTTAAATCGTAAAACAAAAATAATAAGATGAAAAAATTACTAGCCTTTTTTGCAGTTGTATTTTTTGCTGCTAACGTTGCCTCTGCTCAAACAATGACTTTTTCTGCTACAGAAGGGCAGGGGGACAATGTATTAGATTGGAATTATGGAAAATTAGAACAAGGTGCAAACGGTGTGCGTGAGTTTAAATTTCAAAACACAGGCGATGCTCCTCTAGTCATTTCTAATGCAAAAGGAAGTTGTGGATGTACTGTACCATCTTATCCTAAGGAGCCTATTATGAAAGGACAATCTAATGCGATCAAAGTAAAATACGACACTAAGCGTGTAGGTCCATTTACTAAATATGTTACCTTAACAACTAACGACCCTAAAAATCCTTCTATCCGTCTTAAAATCTTTGGTGTTATCGAAGCGGAAGCTCCTGCGACTCCTACCAAAAAAGAAGGTATGTTAAACGGAGGAAACTAGTATTATACTAAATATACAGACACTCTAAATATATGAGTCCCATCAAAACGATGGGACTTTTTTACAATCCATTTAACTAAGTTTTTAGTTTTAAAACTAAAAACTTAATTCTAATCTGATAAAAAGTTGAATCATGAAAAAAGCGTTATGTGTACTTCTTTTTGTGCTAATAGGATATATGAGTAATCTGTCTGCACAGAAACTAGATTTGAAGCAAACTACTATAGATTATGGTACTATTGCTCAGCATGTCGATGGTGTTCGGTATTTTAAATTTACAAATACAGGGGATAAACCTCTAATTATTTCACATGCTCAACAAAGCTGTGGATGTACAGTGCCATCTTATCCTAAACACCCTATACAACCAGGGGAGGAGGCTTCTATTCAAGTGAAATATGCCACTAATCGAATTGGCAAGTTTAACAAGTATGTTACATTGACCACCAATGATAAGGAACAAGCAACTCAGCGACTAACTATCAAAGGTGAAGTATTGGCAGAAGTCGAGGCTGCTCCCAAAAGAGAGGCAACTTTTTTGAGTAAGTAAGTTGACTACTGCAAGAGTATTCTGTATATTAATAGGAGTGTTGCTTCAATAAATAGCAACACTCTTTTTATTTTATTCCAAAAATTGAGTTATGCGTTTAGTTATATTATTTCTGTTGTTAGCTAGTCAATGTATAGGGCAGGAAATTGCTTTTGAGGATATCGAAATTGATGAAAAGGGCTTTATTGTACTCGATTTTGGGCAAGTAGAGCAAAAAACTAAACCTAAAGTAAGCGCAACGCTTGTGAATGTGGGCGATAAACCTCTAATCATTAGTCGATTCACTACAAGTTGTGGTTGTACGGTACCTTATATAACAGAGCGAATATTAGAACCAGGAGGGAAAACAACTATTCAGATCTCTTGGATTGCACGCTTAGGCGATTTTAGATCTTCAGGAAAGATAGAAAGTAATGCTACTAATCATTCAATGTTATGGATACGTTTAGAAGGCGAGGGAATAGAGTAGGGCATTAGTGCTCTGAGATGATAGCTGTTTTAAGAAAAACCATTACTTCAGCTCTATACTTATCAAATTCTCCAGAAAGGCCATTTAATTTAGGCCATGCAGCTTCTATGGAAGTATGATGTCCACCTCCATCACGTCCACCTCTTCCCCAACCTCCTATACTAACATGGTTGCTTTCTAAACTCCACCAGTGACCACTATGCCCACCATCTTTGCTATATTCGTAACGCTTAATAGGTATTTTAGTATAGTCAAACAGTGGAAAAAGATCTTTAGTACTAAAGGCTGCCTTAGGTGCTAAGGCAGCTAATAAAAGTTCTTTGATTTTAAGCCGGTGCTCTAAGTCTAAAGGTTCTTTAGGCCCTTGAAAAAATAAATGATCTAAACGTTGAGCATTTTGACTCAACTCTGTGCCATCATATTTTGTGTGGATATGGCAGATTCCAAAAGGAGTTAATTCTAAAAAATGGTCAGGCCAATGCTCATGAATTTTAATAGTCTTGAAACGTATAGCTTGAGGAAGTTTAGTTCTATCTAAGTATTTCCAAAACCGATAATGATGCATTTGATTTTCATTGAGCCGTTCTTCTTCAATATGTTGTAATACCAAAGCCATTAACTTTGTTTCTATCTTGAGAGGGATATTACTTGAGATACCTGTCAAAAAATCTTCTATAGAATAGGTAGATTGATATTTTTGGTTAGTAGACTGGTATACATAACTATAGCGAATAGATTTCAACTCTAAATCAAATTCAACTTTATAATTAGTTTGGTGTTTTGAATATTGCCAAGATGTTTTCATAGTTTAACGTGAACTAAGGATTAGAAATTAAGCAGCTTTATGTTGAACATTAGTTAATGAAGGATAATAAATAGCTGGTTTTTTATCTAAATATTGATAGGCAATTAATCCAGCAAATAAATGAGAAAAGGCATTAATAGG
>JAAEPD010000274.1 GCA_024222455.1 Aureispira sp. | reverse complement strand
TTTACAAAATCCACACTTAGAGAAAATTCAGAATTCCGAACAGGAAATCGAGAATATTAAGTTCACTAAGCTCCTACAAGTCAAGTATCAAAAACGTTCTTACAGTGAGATTTGGAAGTTGACCTATCGTTGTAGTTTAGCACTCTCCTATTTAGCCAACAGTTTTTCCTTATTAACAGGTAGTTTTGCCATTAGTTTCTTTCTATTTTTGCAGTTCGAAAATCTATTCCCAAAACCTATAACTTGGCTCTTGATTGGTGTTTTAGCCTTATCTATAGCTTTTATCCTAGAGCTACTTAAACGAAGTACTTCTAGCAACTTTTTCGAGACAGGTTTTAGTGAGAAAAAATGGAAGCTACGAGTTGGAACAATGGTCCTGCTCTTAAGCAGTTTTTCGATCGGTTTGTCCTTTTATGGAAGTACTTGTTTGCCATTAATCAGCCAACAAGCTCCCCCACTCCACAATCTAGATAGTTTGGAAGCTAATTATGCCCAAGCGATTACACTCAAGCAGCTAGCTATTCAAGATGCAGCCAAAAACAGACGCAAAGATGGCTCACTAAGAAGTCAAGCACAAAAAACAATCACGATTCTTACTAAGGATATTTCTAGTCTAGAGCAAGAACGTCGCAATCGATTTCAAGAAGCTAAGCAAGAAAATGAATCCTTATTGAGCAGTTATCATGCATTAACCTTGAGTTATGGCTATCTTTTAGGTTACATGAGTATTCTCTTTGAGCTGATTTTTATTGCTTGCTTTTACTATGTTGAGCGGTATCTATGGTATGCTTATCTAGAATGCTTAGGAAAAGATGAATTGGAAGAAGAAACAGAGGCTAGAATGCCTGTGTACACAGGCAACACAGGACATGAACGACTCAAAGCGATCAAAACAACTTTTACACATATCAAAAGCAATGGAGATAAGGTAGAATATCCTCGTTCGCAAATCCTAACACGCCTTAAAGATTATCAAAATCGGTTGGAGCAAAGTCAACGTATGGTAGATAATGGTGATAGTTCTAGAGATTGGCAAGCAGATCATTGCAATCAACGCTTGTGGCTGCATTACTGGAAACAAGCTTTAAGTCAATTGGACGGGCAGCTTGAGCAAGTAGCATTTTTAGAACAAACTGCATAGTATTGTATGGTTTATGCATGTACTTAATGTTTTTTATATTAGGGACTACCTAAAATGAATCATCATCATAGTAATGAAGTCACCACTGATGTTAATCATCAAATATGGAAATAAAAGTTGGCTGAAGCATTGACTCCAGTATCTGTGTACACAGGCAATAGCAAGAGAGTAAAAAGCCTAAAAGCTCGTAATAACCTGACAAATACACACAGTTCTCAAATAAGGTAACCTTAGCCATAAAAACATAGAAATTCTTGTAACTCTATTGCACAATCTCCGTTGTAAATAGGTCAATAAGCCAAAACAACCATTGTTCACTATTCACATTTAACCCTTACTTTCAATGGAGAAAGAATTGCCTTTAGTTATTACCAAAGCTTGGTTAGCTAAGCGTTTTGAACGCCCTTTTCGCTGGCTTAGAAAACATCTACTGACAGATAAAGTCATCACAGATGAGTTAGGCTTCAATCTAAACCAATTCAAAAAATGGACAGACATTCCACCCATCGAAAGTCAACAGCTCAAAAAATGGTTAATAGAAAAAGAGCTTATTTAGGCTCTAAACACATTCTATCCCATTAATAAAGTTTTGGTTTTAGTTATGAAATAAGCTATTTTCGATTAACTAAAATCTAGAAAATGAAGAAACTATTCTATTTGAGTATATGCATGCTTTTCTGCATAAGTTGCAACAATACTCCTTCTACAGGAGAGTTAACCAACACTCCAAATTTAGAGCAAACAAAAACTTATGCTCCCAACTACACCATTAGTCCAACTTGTATTGGGGACTTATGTCTAGGAACTATGGTAGATGAATTGAAAACTGCTTCTCATACAAGGATGCGAGAAGATGAATTTCAATACAGTAACAGTACTTATATTGATTCTGTCTTATTCATTGAATATGTCATAAAAAATGAAGTATTAGCTTACTCAAGAATTTCTACTAGTGCTCTTAACTCCTCAACCGCTCTAACTACTATTATTACAAAATCACCGAAAGTAGCAACTTCTACAGGGGTACAGGTAGGAATGACCTTCTCTCAGCTAAAAGAATATTTACCAAGAGCTCAATTTCAGCGCTTAGCACATCAAACCTTAGGGAAAGGGCAATATCGAGAGCGTGTTGAACTTGAAAATGGTCAAGGTTATTCACTGATAGTTATAAATTATGAAGAATTTGATCGTGAATCGAATATAGACACCCTAATCACGTCTATTTCTATAAACCTTCAATAACAGATAGCTGGGTATTTTTTGCACCTTTTTGCAAATTCTTGTAACATCTTGCAGCTGCTTACAGAGTGCTTGCATCGAAGTTAGAGCTCCCTTATACTTGCACTATTACTCACCAACAACAGCAAGTATGCAAAAAGGAAATATCATTTTATTCAGCACCCGAAAAAGTGCTGTAGCTCGTGGAGCATCTAGCCAGATTGTCAAGCGATATGCTAAAGTCGTAAAGCAAGACGAAAAGGAAACCACCTTAGCCTTACCCATCAAAGAAAAGGGCAAGCTTGTCATGAAGATCATCAAAGTGCTCAATGAGCTGCTCCCTGATTTAGTAGAACAAGTCAACAGCTTGACAGACTACATCAAAAAACTCTTCCAGAAGCTTCCTAATGAGCTACACTTCACAACTATCTATGGTATTCAGAAATTTGTGTTAACTGAGCGCAAGACCTTTGCAGAAAGCTTAGATACCGTAAGTTATGAGCAGCTCCTAGAAAATTACAACAACATAGTAAAAGAGGAAGATGGTGCTAAAGTCCTAGTCAACATCCTACACTGGACAGAAGGGCAAACACTCTCCAAAGCTCGCACAGCCATGAAAGAGCTGCTAAGAAAAGAATCTATCCTCTAATCCTTCAAATCACCAGAAAATGTCAGCGGATAAATTCTTAAAAGTATCCCAAAATCAACTACTTCAACTCATTGAAGCGAAGGACAAAGCCTTGATGGAAAATGCAGAACTCAAAGGCGACATTGAGTTCTTGCTAGAGATCAGAGATAAAGTCGAACACTTCAAGGACAACAGCAGTCATATAGGTACTCGAATCATAAAAGCTTATCACCAAGGCAAGGTCTTAGAACTCTTGGGGATTGATCCCTTAAAGTTTGACCAACTCTGCAAAAAATACAATCTAGATATACCTTTATAAATCCATTTTATGCGACCAAAAATCTTTAAAATAACAGCAGTGCTATTCAGCCTGTTATTGCTCTATATCGTTCTACTTAATTTAGGAACTGTCCCCTCTAGTTCTTTTGTGGCTTACATCATCTTTGTGGGCATTTTTAGTGGACTCAACTTCTTGATTAGAAGACAACAAGAAAAGCGTTTAAAACGCTATTTAAGCCACCTAGAAAACACCCTAAATCAGAATGCCACTATTTGCAATGAGCAGTTTTTAAGAATAGATGCTTTAATCACCATAGGCCATCAAAAAGATGCCCTCTATGAGGCTAAAGTCAACTACCTACACAAACGCTTGAAAGCTCATCAAAAGAATCCCAAACACTATCCTTTAGCTGTTGAGCAATGGTTAAGCTCTTTTGAATTTGCACACCCTCAAAACCACTCTATAGATGACTAAAGAACTAAAACCTTGCTTAAACTGTGGTACGCTGTTCAAACCGCATCGCT
>JAAEPD010000273.1 GCA_024222455.1 Aureispira sp. | reverse complement strand
TGTTCGACCTCCTGATACTAATTCAAGCGCTTGTCTTTTAAACGCTTCATCGTATTGCCGATTCACTCTTTTTTGCTTTTCATTTTTCATATCAACACAAATTTACATTATTTTTGTGTCCCGGTTTATTCAACCATCTCAAACTACGGTATAGCATACTTTTAGAGTTATGAAAAAGCGAAAATTCACAGCAAAATTCAAGCTAAAGGTAATTTTCGATCTTCAAGACATCCTACGATAGAAAGCATTTAACACTGTGTAACAATACTCTTTTAAACAATTCTACTAAATACCTAGTCAAAACCTAAAACAAATTAGAAGTCCTTTTTATTTTTAGTATTTTAGAATATTATTAGTAATTCAACCTAGTTGTTGCACTATATTTCATACTAATCATCACAAATAATAAAGGATTTGAAAGTATTAGGCATTAAAACATCAATATGGTATAAATCCATTCATGTATTTTTTGCATGTGCTTGGTTTGGTAGTGTTCTATCTGTAATCCTAATTTATCTTCTTTCTAATCAAACAACTTCTATAGAAACATTAAGAAACAACAGTGACTTAATGGAAAACATAGATAAGTTCATCATCATTCCATCTTCGCTCGCTTGCTATTTATTCGGATTGCTAATTTCGTGGAGAACAAATTGGGGATTTTTTAAATATAAATGGGTGGCCGTAAAGTTAATACTTGGAACAGGGCTTATTTTATTTGGAATTATATTTCTAGGCCCATGGATTATGGAATCTAGTTCAATCTCTGAACTGGGAAAACTGCATGACCTCCAAAACAAACTTGGAGTATCAATGATTGGTCAAGCAATTGTTATTGGTGTAACTATCTTAATTTCAACAATAAAGCCATGGGGAAAGATAAAATCATAATTGCTCCTATTTTCGAAAAAATGCATTCTGAATCAGAACCTGTTCATGCCACAGGAACTTTCCAATCAAAAAAAGGAAAAGGCTTTTTAAACCATATTTTCTGGATGTTTATTCAAATACCAATATCTGAAGTCAAGAAAAAATTTGAATTGGAAATTGCTGCAGAGAAAGAAAGCAAAGTTTGGATTAGAAAATTTGGCTTAAAAGAGTTTTCAACTAGGGCAAATACCTATGGACAAAAATTTATAGAGAAACAAGGTGTTTTTGAGTTTGTATTTCTTCTGAAGGTTTTTGATCAAAAATTGATCTATGACTTTCAGCAATTTAAAATTTTTAAAATCCCTATGCCCAAATTTTTGAGTATCCAACCAATAGCAACTTGTGAACAAGTTGATCAGAATAAATGGACATTTGATGTTGAAATTAAATCTCCATTTGGGAAGCCTATAATTGAATACTGGGGAGAAGCAGAAATATTGCCTATTAAAAAATAGCTATTTCATAGTATCCCCCATCTGCCAGACAAGAGTTAAATCTTGGTACTTGTTTATAAAAAAAAACTCCTATGATAAAAGGAATTACACATATCGAAAGCTTTATTCCAAAGCCAGAATTATTATTTGCTCATCTTTTGGAAACCACTCAATGGGATGAAAGAATGCACACGAGAAAGACTGCTAGTTTTGGAGTCGCTTACAACTACTCTCAGATTTCTTATCCGTTTCAAACAATGCCTAGTCAGCTAAGCACTATTTGCAAGAAAATAAATGAGACTATTGGCTATCAACCTAATAATTGCCTGATCAATTTATATCCTGATGGCAGTTCTAAAATGGGTTACCATTCTGATCAAATTGATATTTTAGCAGAAAATACTGGGATTGCAATAGTAAGTCTTGGTGAAGAAAGAACACTTCAGTTTAGAAATATAGATGACTATGAAAAGCGTCATTCTTTTGATCTAAAGGCAGGGAGTTTGGTGTATATGACTCAAGAGGTGCAAAAAGAATGGAAACATGCCCTGCTAAAATCAAGTACTCCCAATCCTAGAATTAGTTTAACTTTTAGGAATATTGTATCCTAAAAACCTAACGCTGCTGCATTCGACTGCGCTTAGAAAACTGGTGTCCACATTCCTTACATTCAAATCGTTGGGAATACACTTTAAAGCTTCTTCGTTTACCACTTGAACTTCGTTGACGGCTAGTATCATTGCCAACATATCGACGACTTAAGTATTTAGATTTGCCTACAGATCCACAATTAGGACACTTTGTAGTATATTTTTGGAAAAGCCAGCCGACCAATGCTAAGCCAACACAAAGAAGTACAATCATTACTATTTCCATAAAAAAAGGGGTTTTGTGTTCTTTAAGTTAACACAAAATCCCTTTGTATACGAATTGATCTACCTTTTTCTAGCGACGATTTTTACGATTTCGTTTACCATGATGATTCACTGTAGTCACCTGTTTCCAATGACCAGGAACCCATTTATGTCCACGCCCACGAACATCTACCCAATGACCAGGAACCCATTTATGTCCTTTTTTCACAGTCACCCAATGACCTTTGACCCATCTATACTTTTGATCCTGTTTATTCCAAGTCCAATGTCCATCTACCCAAACATGCCCTTTTTTAGCTTGTGCAGGTCTTTTCACAATTACCTTAGGGCGAGCTGGTTTAATCTTTACGACAATTTGAGCTTGCGCTTCTGTCAAGCCACTAATAGCTATCAACATGCTTAATCCGAATATTGCAAACAGCTTTTTCATAGTTTATCTATTTTTTGAGGTTAATAGTTTGGTGAATTTTGCTATTTTAGACTCCCCTAACTTCTATAGGTTTAATCTATTCTAAAAATAATACAACTTTTTTTTATGCAATTATCTAATGTACAGACTAAATACTCCAATCAGTATTTAGAATTAGAGCCTAAACCATTTGCTAGTGGCGGCGAAGGTGTTTTGCATAAAATAAAGGCTCCTGCGAATATGCGAGGATTAGTTGCCAAAATTTATCATCCCAATAAATTAACAGCTAATCGAGAGCAAAAAATAAACTATCTCTACAAGAATAAGCCTTTAGAATATAAGAAGGGAGAACACACTACAGTAGTTTGGGTAGTTGACGTGCTGTATGGAACAAATGGTTTTGTAGGTTTCTTGATGCCTTTTGTAGAGGGGGATAAATTAGCATTGTTGACCTTGGGCAAACTTCCGAGAAAGGTCTCTCCTAAATGGAAACGTTTCGCTTTTTCTAATCCTCAATCAGAAAAATTGCGACTAAAGCTCTGCTTCAATATTGCAGCAGCTATATATCAAACACACAGCACCAATCAGTATATATTAGTTGATCTAAAGCCTGATAATATTATTACACAGCCTAATGGGCTTGTTTCTTTGGTGGATATGGATTCTGTAGAAGTTATCCAAAATGGCAAAAGTATATTTGATGCACCTGTGGCGACTCCAGAATATACACCACCTGAGCATTATCAAAAAACCTATGCTATTGACCCCACTACATCTACCAGCTGGGATAACTTTAGTATGGCTGTTATATTTTATCAACTACTGTTTGGTATACATCCCTTTGCAGCAAGTTCTCTTCCTCCTTATGAAAACTTGACTAGCTTACATCAAAAGATAGAAAAAGGACTATTTATACATAACCCAACTATTCAAGATGTTTTTAGTGTTATACCTCCTCCTCATCAGCGTTTCAAAAAAATGGAGCCTGCGCTGCAACAATTATTTATACGTTGTTTTGTTGGTGGTGAACGAAGCCCTGAGACTCGACCTTCGGCAGAAGAATGGTGTAGTGTATTTGCCTCTATTCTCAACTTGTCTGTAGATGGAATTATATCTAACCGAATGCCTTCTAGTTTGATAGATTTTGAGGTAATGAAAGGTATAGCTCATCTTGATATTCCAAATAACTCTTTGGCTTTGGTTAGCAAACTTACTTCTGTAGATATCGACATTCCTGAGACTAACTTAGTACAACGTACTACCTACCTATCGAGTATAAACAAAAATTATCAGTCCTATATATCTAAAAGCCGATCAACTATTGTAGTGTTAATGGTATTAAGTCTTGTTACTTGGTTAGTAGCTCCCACTATAACTCTATTCACTCTAATTTTGACTGCCTTAACATCCTTTGTATCTCAAAAAGTGCTTGTCTTAAATGCATTAAAAACAGATCGCTCTTTTAGACCTTATAGTGTCAAACATTTCCCATCACAAAAGGGTCATTTCATAAAAAATACGAAGGAACTAAAGCAGCAGTATAACCAATTAGAAGCCGACTTAACTAAAGTGGCTAGAGCTGAAGACTTAGCTGCTAACATAAAAGAGATAAGCCCCTTAACTCAAAATTTTCAAGTGAATCTAAGTAAGTTGAGACACTTCGTAAAAAACGGGGATAGACTCCTGCTTCAAGAACAACAAAAACTAAAAAAATATCGCTTGGAAGAAGTGATGGTAAATGCTCTAAAAAAACATCCTATCCTAGAAGAGTTCAACTCTAAAACTTATCTAAGTTTGCTTACAGCACTTAACAACAAAATGGATAACTATGATGGTCCTTATCATAGCCAATATCGAGCTAAAAAGATGGATTTGATGTTAAGGCAAAAAGAAGCAGAACAGCAAATCATTGAGCAATATGATGTGTATACCCTCCAAAACTATATCAAATCACTCAATAACTTTCAAGATATATTACCATCTCATATTAGTACCTTAGGGAAAAAACTAAAAAAACAGTTTCGGCAGCTTAGAGATTTCCCAGCATTTGACCTCAAAGAACCTGACTTAAATGTACTGAAATCAATCTTTTTTGCATGGCAGGACTTAGCCAATAGTATAGAAAACTTTAATATAAAACAACTGGATAGAACTCAGGCTAAACAAAGTTTAAAAACCCAGTATATGCCTTTATTTCAAGTAACAGATCCAGCCCCTAAATTCGAAGCATTCCTAACAATTCTTCGTCAAAAAATGAGCATGCATTCCAATCAGGATACAAACCAAAAGAATGATAACAGCTTAGTACAGCAAGAAGCAGCTGATACAGCTAAACTGGCTTTGGAACTACGAGATTATGCTCAAAAACAGATTAGGGCTATTCAGAAAGCCTTGCCTAAAATAAGTCCAGCTATCAAAACTATATTTGCTGTTTGGGATGATTTTTATGCAGAAATTGAAGAATTAGAATCTAGTATTGCTGGTTTTAGAGATGCTCATAAGTTGTCTGCTTATGTACCTATACAGCAAGATAAATCAGAAGACACCTTACTTGATGGCTTATTAGACATTCAACACTCTCGGCTAGAGGAATTTAAGAACAAGTGTGTAACTGTTCCACATACCGCTATCAAAACTATATCTAAATCTTATGCGCTATTGCTTGAATTGGTGGAAATGCTTAATGCATTTGTAGAACTACTCAATGACAAATTTAGAGAACTTGATAACATCAGGCTAGCTAAACAAGAACCTCTTGAGGAAGCTCATAATTCTGATCTGAAACAACTCTACCAAGAATATACACAAAGACTTCAAGAAGAATTGAAAGAGTATTATGATGCAAAAGATTTTATGGAAAGAAAGTATGCCCTATTTCAACAGGCAAAAGCAACCTACAAAAAAGAGCATTTCAAAATATTAAATGATTCTCAACAGAAAGTGGCTAGCCTTAAACAGGAAGGTCAATATTTGCAGCAGCAAAAACTAAGTATACAAGAGGTTTTGCTCCAACAAGAAAAATTAGAACAGCAGCGAAAAGACTATGTTGAACAGGCAAAGAACTTAAAGGAAGAGGGAAAAACACTCTCTCAGCTTTCTATCCTCCATCAATGGTCAACCAATAGAACTTATTGGGATTACATCAAACGCCTATTTTTCCTAAAACCTAAGGATAAGTAACCCTGCCTATTTTGTCTTTTTATAAACAGATAAACCTGAACGGTGATAATACTCTGAAGCAAAACGCCTAGTTCCACTCAATGGTCGATAGCCAAACTCATCTGTTGACTCTCCTATCAATACAATTTCGTAGTCCGTCAATCCATTCCAAGGGTGTCCTGATCTGTAGAGTTTATTGTTCTTTTGATAGCCTTTAGCTTCTTCTAAAGTCTCAAAGGTGGCTAGTTCAGTCAATGCATTTAACTCCCCTTGACAAACACTCAACTCCACCAATGCATATTGAGGTTCTTCCATTTGTTTTGGGCTTATTGCTGTTGAGCTACTTTGTTTTCGATGTGTTGACACAAGATTTGTAGTTGGAAAGACTCAATCTCCCCTTTTTCGTTGCTTAAATGAGTCAGCATATCGCTGATAGTTTCCTCTTTGTACTCAAATGGAGGTGTCAGGAAAGAAGCACTTACCAACTGTGCAGGACGAACAATAGCATCACGTGCTTGTTGATGCTTGAGTGGTTTTAGGTGATAACGGCTATGCAAAATCAACGGAATATCATCACTCAAATCATCCAAAAAGCTCAAACGGTCTGAACGTATAGAAAACACAATTTTCATGTCTATAGGCGAATACCATTCTAAATCTGCTTTGGTCCGTTTACCTCTAGGCAATGCTCTAAATTCTTGTCGTTGTTTTTCGGGTAAACGCTCATTGATTACATCTGCAACTGCCTTGATAAAGGCTGCTTGATCGGCCTGAGAATGACTAAAAAACTCTTCGAATTGATCAAATACAAATACAGGAATTGCAGACTCTCTATTTTGCTGAAACTCACAAGCTTTGAGCAGTTCCCAAAGTGTAGGCTCTCCTTTTGTATATTTCTTAATTAAATTTTGATTGATATAACCACCTTGTTCTATAACTTGTTTGACCGTTTCTACAGGTGCGTAACCTGTATTCTGAAACCTAGCTTTGACCGCATAAAAATGGTCTTGCTCTAGCAAAGGAATTACTCCTGCATTAAGCATAGAGGTCTTACCGATTCCTGATTTAGCAAACAGGACTACCGAACGACGTACTTTTATCATACTATACAATTCTCTCGACTCCAAAGCACGCCCATTAAATAAGTGCTGCTCATTAGTTTCAAAAGATCTAATTCCAGGATAACGACTTCTTTTCTTAGCCATGTTATAATACAGGTTTTGTAAATTCTTGTGAAAGGCCTTCTATTGCTGTCTGATAAGCCTTATCGATATTCCCCCAATAAGTATTGGCGACAGCTACAGGTTTTTTATCAGTATCTAACGGGTAGATAGGCATCCGCCCCAAAGGATGATACTGATACATACAATCTCTTGCTAGTACCGAATAGACTCGAAGGTTGCCAGAAGTGGCTCTATCCATAGTTATCTTAAGCTCTCGCTCATTGATAATCCCTGAAACTAGGAAATCTGGGCTCAATATATTGAGTACAATATCTGCCTCTTGTAGATTCTGCTTAACTGCATCGTCCATATTCTCTCCAAACCCTAAGAGTTCTTCGTTTTTGTACCACAGCTTGATGTGCCCACTTTGCACCAATGGCTCTAGGCGTTTAGCAAACTCTAAGGCATAACTTTCGTCTTTATCATCAAAAGAGATAAACACTTTTTTGGCTTCTACTGCGGAGGTAGTTGCCTCTATATATTTGGCTAACAAGGTATCTATAAACTCATAGGCATTCTGATCTACAAAGTCAAAATGATACTCCTGTCCAAAAAATTCTTCTATATTTTGCTGATGCCTTCCTACACAAAAAACTCTATTTCTAGCCTCTAACTTGAATTTTTTGAACATTGGTCGAAGCAACCATTTAGACAAGTTCAAACCTAATAACAAATAAGTTTTTCGAGAGTCAAATCTGTCTAAAATACGTGTAGGGATTGGTGGATTGTCACTAGCGATACTATTGGGAATTGCAGTATCTCTCTGCCCTTCTGTTAGCATCAAAGATTCAGGGTCTTCTATACTCCCAAACAAATTATAAACTAAAGGACTATCTATAGAAATATCCCCTACTTCTTGATGTTTGTCTCTCTGATAATTGTAATGTAACAAACGAGCATTGTGTTGGCCTACTTTGCGGAAACCTTCTAGCATAAAGTTTTCGGGAGAGGCGTTTACCACTAAAGGGATTGGTAGCTGAGCCAGTTTTTCATAGGCTTTAGGAACATCTGTTACCTTATCTTGATAAAACTCTAAAACCTCATCTTCTAAATCCAATGGTCTAAACTCCTCCTTGCTCAGATAACGTAGCCCCATATAATGCAATTCATTATTCCGCTCTGCATTATAACTAATTCCATACTCCTCTAATCGACTAGCTAAATAGTTGGCTAGTTTTTGACTAATAGGTACTAAACTGCCATCTGCTTCAGGGATAGTTGCTAGTTCGTCACCTAGTATCAATATACAACGTTGTCTAATTATATCTTTAATCAGGCTTTCCCAAGCCTCTGCATCTAGTGTCATAAGATCTTCTTTTATATTAATCCCCTTTAGGCTATTACTTTTCCTTCTTTCAATAACATAATTTCAGCTCCTTCTGGCAGACCTTCCATCAAAATCTGTGCTTTACCTGCCGTAAACGATTGTTCGAAAGACATTCCCGAAAAACAAGCTGTATAAAATCCTCTAGTAAAGGTAATTGCCTTACTGTCTGCTACTTCTTGAGTTGTCCCGATCACGTAAGGCACATATTGTGCTATAGCTTGAGCTTGATCTAAAGAATAACAGGCATTGAGCAATACACAATCAATAACCCCTTTAAACAGACTAAACACTGTACTTAAGGCTTGGCTATTGGCAAACTGTGCATTATCATTCCCATCATGAAAAATCAATCCTGCTTGGCCTGTTCCATGTCCCGAAAAATGCAATATTTTAGGCTGCTCGGCCATGATATGGCGCATAAACTCTTGAGTGGTGGTATTGTGTACCATTTTCACCTCAAAACGCTCTGCTTTATCCATTACATGTTGTAAGGTATCTACTTCTTTATACTCCTTGGTCACTTGTATGGCCTGTGTATCTTGCGGATTGGCTGTCATAAACAACACTCGACTTCTAACACCTGTGTTATTATGCCCAGTTCCTGTATTAGAGCTACTAGAGTTTTGCTGCTGCCCTCCAGGATTATACATTCCCTCGTTCTGTTCGTCAGGTTCATTCTGATAATTGCCTGGTCTCGATAAGGTATTAACTCCAGTTGTATCTATTTTGATATTAGGATCAGCAAATCGAGTAATTGGAGATTTAGTCCTGTTTGCTTGTTTATTGTGATAAGCATAAATCTTATCAATACGTCCACTTAGGTTTCGACCTTTTCCCTTATTTGGTATATCATGATTTGTCATAATATGCGAAAATGCATTCTCAATTCCCTCCCAAGTAGGCGAATCTGCTGCAATAGGGAAAGATGAATTTCGAGGGCGTGGATAAACGCTTTCTGGGCTTTTTATGTATTTAGTATAAAACTCTTTGTATTCATAACTACAAGATTTCACTAAAATAGGGTAAACCTCATAGACTTCCTTCTCCTTTTGTCCAGTATAAACAGCATTGATATAGTCTAATTCTCTTTGTTTGTCTGCTAATAATTCTGGACTCAGAAGTATAAAAGCTAAATCAGGAGTCAAGTCTACTCCATCATTAAACAAATCTGAAATATCATCCTCTTTATCCATTATATTAATGAATCCTCTTTGCTCCATTGGCGCTAAATATACATCTAAAGCTAACTTAGCGGTTTCGTTGGTAGGATGGTAAATAATTTTGACCTGTAAAGGTTTCATACTCTATTTGTTTGGAATTCTTTGAAGCTGTTTATAAGTAGTTATACTTTAGGAAAGTTAATATACAAAAAATCCCCTTGCAGCCTAAACTTACAAGAGGATTTTTAACTATTGTTTAGTTATCTTATTATGCTTTCAAGGTAACTTTTGCATCCTTGATTGAATATTTATTTTTAGCATTATCAGATAGTAGACTTGCTTCCAACTCTGTATATCCAACTCCCTGCTTAATAGGCTCATCTTCTTTGATTATGAATATAGCTGGATCAGTGTAAACACTTAATATTCCTTCTACACAGACTGTTTGATTCAAATACTCATCATCCCAACTGTGTACACCCATTATCCAATAATGTCGAGTACCTACTTCTACTACAGCACCACCTTTGCGATCTAATGCAAGACCTTCTATTTGAATACTATTGGGTTCCATTGTACTAGTTGCTTTTCTTTTTCTTAGCCAATCGTTTAGCCTGTTTACTCCATTTATCCTTGCGGATTCGTCCAGGAAAATGTTCTATAGCTTGATTAACAGCTTCCTCATCCTCCTTGATCATACGGCCTAATTGCTCAAATGTATAAACACCTAAAGCATTTAGTTTTTTCTCTATCAACCCTCCAATTCCACTGATCTGTTTTAGATCATCTCTATCATCAGGGCTAACTTTGCCTAAACGACTGAAGTTGATAGTATTGGCCTTAGAGCGAATGCGCAACAACAAACGTTGTTCTTCAGACAACATTACTTTCTCCTTACGAATAGGTGTTGGCTTTTTGGTTGTTTCTTTCTTAGGTTTTGTTACCGGTTTTTCTTCCTTCTTTTTAGCTGCTGTTTTAGGATTTTTAGGTAACAGTTGTTTGGCTTGTTCTACCCATTTATCTCGGTTGATACGACCAGGGAAATACTCTATAGCTTGGTTAATTAACTCTTCATCTGCCTTTGTCAATTTAGCTACTTGACTCATGGTATAAATACCTAAAGCATTCAGTTTTTTCTCTGTGAAAGCACCTATTCCATTAATCTTTTTCAAGTCCTCTTTTTCAGTAGCAGTTGCTTTGCCTATACGATTGAAATCAATATTTTTAGCTTTAGCTTTAATACGTTCCAAAACAACTTTTTCAGAATTCCCACTCTCAACAGCTTTAGTATTTGCAGCTGTTTTCACTACTTCTTTAGTCTTTGGTTGTGATTTAGGTTGTTCTGTTTTAGGTTTTGTTCCATTGTTATTGTTAGCATTTTTTTGTGCAAAATTAATGCCTGCTAATTGTTTTTTCAATTGATCAAAACGAGTATTAGCTGCAGCTATTTTCTCAGTAGATTCTTTTTGTTGAGTTTCCAATTTTTTGAGCACATCCTCATATTTAGATTGCCACTCTTTCCTCAATTCATTAGCTTTTTGTTTAGCTTTTTCTAGCTGTTCCTCTTGCTTAGTTTTGAGCGTTTTGGTATCGTTTAGCTGTCCTTGCAAAGCTCTCAATTCACGATCTTTAGCTTGCAGTTTTTTATTAAGATGCTTAAGGTTATCACTAAGCGTTTCATGCTCTTTAGTCGAAGCCTTAACTTGTCTTTGTTGAGAAAGTGTAGCCTCTTTAGCTGCTTGCAAACTTAGGTTAAGTTCCTTGAGTTGAGCATCTTTTCTATTGATTGTACCTTTTAGTTTGTTCAGCTCTGCTTCTAAGTTATCTTGACCTGATGCTATTTTTTTCTTTTCAATTCTATATTGTTTACTACGCTCCGCCAATTGGGTTTTCAAATCTTGTAACTCATTGTTTTTATTCCCCAATTGTGACTGTAACTGCTGCACTTGTGCATTCAGTTCATTATAAGCCTTATCAGCTTTGGCTACAGCTGTTTGCTTTTGTTTTACCTCTTTACTAATAGCCGCAAAGTCTGTTTCTAATTTAGAATGTGCTGTAGTCTTGTTGTGCAAATCTTCTTTCAATCTGCTCAAATCGCTAGTCAATTGCTTATTTTGCTCTGCAGCATTTTGTGCTTGTGTCAATGCTTTATTGACTCTATTTAGCTCTATATGTGTAGAATCTAGATCCTTCGTATTTTGAGCTAATTGTTTTTTCAAACGGTTAAGTGTAGTTTCTAACTTTTCGTTTTCTATCTCAAGCTCGTCTACCCTTTCTATAGTAGAATGTTGCTGTTTGCTTTTCAGATTTGCCAGTTGCAATTTTAAATTTTCAGCTCTAAGTTCTGCTTGGTTTTTATAATCTGTATAATTCTTATCTAAGGTTTCCTTTTCAAACTGAACTTGCTCCAATGCCTTATTCAAGGTACTGTTACGTTTATCTAATTCTTGCATTTTTTGTTTGATAGAATCCTTATAATCTTCTAAAACTTGCCCAGATCGATCCTTCTCGATACGAGTAGTTGTCAAGCGTTTATTAAGCTCTCTATTTTGTTTTTTCAGTTCCTCTAGCTCTATTTCCATGTTTCCTTTATAGTTCACATGAAGATTATCCAAGCGTTCTTTTTCTAACATGGTTTCAGACAACTCTTTATTCAAAGTAAAATACTTCTGTTTGAGTGTCTCAAAAGTGTCATTAAGTGCACCAACTTCCCCTACAGAAAGAGCTAATTCTTTCTCATATTTTTTGCGTAAACCTTCTAATTGTCCTAAAAGCTGATTCTTCTCTGATTCCAATTCTTTATTGGTTGATTCAAAATTGGAGCGGTTTCCGTTTAATGCTTTATACTTATTTCGCCAGTCATTTACTTCAGACTGAATAGTAGAGAGTTTCTCTGCTGTATCTTTTTTGTATTCATTATAAGTTTGAGCTAAATTATCTCGCTCCTCTACTGCTGTAGAATAAGCAGATTCTAGGTTAGTATATTTACTTTCTAAATCTCCAAAGCGTTTATCTAACTCTTCCTCACGTTGCTGAACAGTTGAATAATCTTGTTCTATTGCCTTAAGTTGTTGTCTTACCTTGTTTAGCTCTCCTCCTGCTTGTTGATGGAACTCACTAATATTACTTGAAAGATCCTGTTTTTCGCCTTCTAGATTACTAATTGTTTCTGAATATTGCTCATTGCTTTTTTGCATTAGGTCTAAGCGTCCTTGCATTTCATTCAGATTCGTACGCAAACGATCTATTTCACTATTGGCTGTTGATTTATAATTTTCGTGGATAGTTGCCAACTGTTTATTTTGCGAACTTGTTTGTTGATACTCTGTTTCTATATTGGTGTACTTCTGTCTCCACTCTTGTAGAGAACTATTGTAGTTTTTAGCCTTTTCTGTCAAATCACCATAATCTTGTTTTAGATCATTCATGGATTCTTTGACTACCTCCATTTCTTCCTTAGAATCGTTTAACTCTTGTGCCAAACGATCATTCTCATGTTTTAGATTGCTTAAGCTGGATTGTAATTTTTCGTTGGTTCTATTTGCTTTGGCCAATTGGAATTTGGCAGACTCGTAGCTCTCTTTAGTTTGCTTATTTAGCTCTTTAAGTTCTTTGTACTCTCCTTCCTTTTTATTTTTAAAATCATCATAGTTGCTCTGTAAATCATCATATTTATTCTGACGATCCGACAAATCCTTTTCGAGCTTTTCATAATCCATTTTCAGCCCATCGATAGTACTCTCTGCTGCAACCAAAGCATTTTCTGCCTCTGATTTGTTTTCTTTGAGATCTTTGTATTGCTGCTGCATATCTTGCAACTCATCTTGAGCATTAGCAAGACTCTTCTTATCCTTCTTTTGCTGATCTTGATAAAATTCTTCAGATGCTTGTCCGCCCATTTTTTTGAGCAACCATCCTAAAGCGAAGCCAAGTACTGCCGCTCCTAACATTCCAACAATAAAAAATATATTACAAGGCATAATCTATCTATGAGTATACTGATTTTAAAAAATAGGGATTACTGTTTTTAATAGCTTACTATTTCAAACTATCCTTTTTAGGGGTATTTTCTTCCTTCTTATCCTCTTCTTCCTCTTTATCTTTAGTGTTTTCTTCGTTTTTATCTTTATCCTTTTTGTCTTTGTCTTCTTTCTTCTCTTTATCTTCTTTTTTGTCTTTGCTCGATTTCTTGATCACCAAATTTGGTTGACTTCCATCTATAGACAAATGAATTTCTACACGTCGATTGAGCTGTTTCCCATTTTCGGTACTATTGCTAGCTAGTGCATTTTGCTCTCCTCTAGACAGGGCAACTACTTGATTTTCACGTACACCATGTTTTTGGAAATACTGTTTCACAAAACCTGCACGCTCTTTACCCAACTCTAAGTTTTCCATAGCGGTTCCTACGTCATCTGTATAACCGACACAATAAGCTTTTGATCGAGGATGTGCATCTAAGTAACTCATCAAATTTTTGAAATATATTCTCAATTTTTCATCAATCTTAAGCTTACCTTGCATCTTACCAAAGTGCAGACGCTGAGGACGACGAGTTAGGTCTTTTTCTATATCTCTAAACTCTGATAGTATATTTTTAGCTTCTTGATCTGAGAGCTCTACAAATTCATATTCTACAGCTCCAAGCCAAGCAGAATCTACTTTTGGTAGATCTCCTCGCTCTGCAGATGCCGTTTCTAACTGTGTAGCGTTGGCTCCTAAAGCAATCAACATAGATTTCACTTGATTAGCTCTGGCTATTCCTATATTGGCCAAAGCACTAGAGTTTGGCTCACCAGCAACAGATAATCCTGTCAATAACAATTTTCGGTTCGACTTGGTGTTTAGATATCCTGCTACTTTAGCTAAACCATCTGAAAGTTCTTTGGTAGAGGCGTTTGCTAAGTTATAACTTCCATATCTAAATGTTGTATTGTTTCCAATCTCTTGCTCAAATCCTGTTGCATCATCTTTGATGAGCAATGGAGCCACAGACAAAAACTCAAATTCTAGTGCTCCAATTAAGGTGTCTTTTACTTTTTTGATGCCCTCTCTTTTTGCACTACGAACATCTATTTGAGTTGGTTGTACTTGCTGACGGTTGATTAGAATATCTCGTATCGCATTGGCTCTATCTAAGCCTAACGCTTCACTTTTAGACTCACCATCTGCCACCAGACCTGTAATAACTAGTTTCTTAAGAGGGTTTTGCTGCAAGTATTCTGAAGTACTTGCAAATACTGCTTTGGTTTCCTGAAAGACTATCGGTTGTGCTTCGTTTTTTACGAAACAAACTGATTTAGTAGCTTCTGCTTGGAAATAAACCCCATCTTTGACTACACAGGGTATATTGTCTGTTGATGTAGTCATAGCTACAGTTTCGCCTGCTCCACAACACTGCTGAGAATGCCAAATAGACATCCCAACTATCCACCCTACCAAGGCTATACCTGTCAACCACGTGGCTACGCGCATATTATTCTTAGTTTTAGAATCGTTATATTGTTAACTTAATTAAGATAATAGTTTGTGGGTTAGTGAAAAACACTATTAATAAAAGCCACAAACTAGTGTTAGATTTGGTAAACATATAGTTTTCCAATCTTAAAAATAACCATATATTTATTAAAATCTAAATATTAATACATTGAAGTTGTTTAAAAATAACCTAATATCAAAAATGAAAGCTTTTTTCCCTATACTCTGTGTTAAAAAACAGCCGAATAGCTAAGGCTATTAGTCATTTTTTTATCTTGACTATAGAAAAAACTGCACTCATTTTTAATGCAATCCTATTTTAAACAACTTCATTCAATTTTATGTCATTTTTAGTTCGCTGTTTTGTTTTAGGTATTTTTTCCATTTTTGGACTGTTTTTCAGCAGTTTTGCTCAAGGAAATTTGGTTACTCAGGTTGACTTTCTTTTTTCAGAATTCAGTGCCTCTCCTAATAGTCCTGGAGCAAGTGTATTGATTACCAAAAAAGGAAAAACATTGTTGGATAAATCTTATGGATTGAGCAATGTGAAGGCTAAACAAGCTGTTAGTAACAAGAGTAATTTTAGGTTGGCTTCTGTGACTAAACAGTTTACTGCTTTTTCTATTATTCAGCTAATAGAAAAGGGTAAGCTAAAATACACTACCCCGCTAACAGAGATATTCCCAGACTTCCCTAGTTATGGTAAAAAAATAACCATTTTACATCTATTGCAACATACTTCTGGTTTGAAAGCCTATGAAAAAATTGCTCCTAGAAGCAAAAAAGATCAGTTCTTGGATAAGGATATTTTGGAACTGATGAAAAAGCAAACTACAACTTATTTTGAACCGGGAACTCGCTATTGGTATAGTAATTCGGGCTATGCTGTATTGGCTATGGTTATTGAGAAAATATCGGGATTGTCTTATCCTCAATATGTAGAAAAACATATATTCACTCCACTAAAAATGGTAAACTCTATAGCTAGAATAGAAGGCAGCAAGGTCTATAAACGTGCTTATGGTTATTCTAAAACGATCAAAAGTGGTTTTGTACAAACGGACCAAAGCCGTATGAGTGCTATATTGGGTGATGGTGGTATTTATACTTCTGCTCAAGAATATACAAAATGGGATCAGGCGCTCTACCAAAGACAATTAATTTCATCAGGAATGCACTGGAAGATTTTTCAGCCTTGGGATGGCAAAAAAATGCAACATCCTAAATATAGTTATGGCTTGGGTTGGGATATTAGTTATGATGGGGATACTAAAATGGTTTGGCATCGTGGGGCAAGTATTGGTTTCACGAATATAGTGGTGCGTATTCCTAGTGAGGAGTTGTCTGTTTTGATACTTTGTAATAGAAACAGCTGGCTGAATGTGTGGCAAATTGGATTTGCTTTAGCTGCTTTGTATAGCGATTATGTGGTGCATGCACCTATAGATCCTATACTATTTAGCACTTATAGAAAATCGGGATTAGATAAGGCTATTGGGCTTTATCATAGCTACAAAAAATCAAAAACTGACATCTACCGTTTCAACGATGAATCACTATTCCGACTTGGGCATAAATTCATAAAAATAAATGAATTGGATAATGCTCTACGCATTTTTCAACTCAACTTGAAAGAGTACCCCAAATCATGGGTGGCTCAACGTGGAATGGGCAATCTTTACTATAAACAAAAACTCTATTCTAAGGCTTCAAGTTACTACAAAAAGGCTTTGGAATATGCTCCTAAAGATCCAACAGAGGAGGAGAAGGAGATTTGCAAAAAAATGCGCTGGCGAATAAAAAAATAGAATCAATTACGAATCTTTCAATTACGAATTACGAATTTGTTAGGATGCTTTGCATCCTTTATGGGAATGGTGTGCATCTAGGTGGGTAAATACTATATCTATGCATACACTCAAATACCTTCCTTTTCTTTCTATTTTGTTTTTATCGTCTAGTTCTTTGGTCTTCTTTTCTTGGCAGGATAAGTCTTATAAGTATGATTTGCCTCAAACTGTGATACAGGATACTTTGGAGAATTTTAATTATTCTTATTCTAATGAAATCGAGCTGAAATACGAAGAAGATTCTTTAACAGTTTTATTAAATGGACAACACTTATTTGAGCCATGGCCATATGACCTTTCATCATATCTATATAATAATAAACGTTACCCTAACCCCAATCTCCATAATGGGAAATATGTATACAAAAGTCCCATTGTTCGCATTTTTTGTAATGCAAATACTAAAATGAAATATGTTCAAGAAGTATTTGATGCTTGTTTATTAGGAGACAACCCTAAGCTAGAGTTAGTTACAGGGTATTGGGATAATAATTACATAGGAATAACTCACTTACTTCCCTTATTTGAAGAAGTGTATAATTTCATACAACAAAGAAGAATTCAAGGGGTTAAAAAGTTTAATCTATCTATGTCTTATATTCCTAGATATACATTCAAAAACTATAATAATAATAAACGCTCAATCATCTACATCACCCCAAAAGATGACCTCCTTTTCAACAAAAAAAAGGTAAGTCCTATAGAATTAGCAAATAAACTAAAAAACACCAAACAAGCTCTATTGATATACAGTGAGGAAGCTAGTTATGGCCAGTTTTTAAAAACAAAGGCCTTGATTCATAAAATAGTACTTAGGGATAATTGGAATGACTTAGCTTTAGAAAGGTTAGGGCAACCTTATCAAGAACTCAATAAGAAGGATAAACGAACTATTCGTAAAGAATCACGCTCTAACAATGAGCTAGATTACACTTATCATGAGGTTTCGGAGGTAGTTTATAAGGCTCTAATGGAGACTGATTTCTAAACAAAAAAAAGCCCAATAGAACAAGATTATTCTATTGGGCTTCTATATTTTCAAGTTTGATTATTCAGACTATAAGTCTAACAACAAACGAGTAGGATCTTCCAATAATTTTTTCACTTTCACTAAGAAAGTAACTGATGAACTACCATCAATAACACGGTGATCATAAGACAGAGCTAAATACATCATTGGACGTATTTCTACCTGACCATTGATAGCCATTGGACGCTGCTTGATTCCATGCATTCCTAAGATAGCCGATTGTGGTTTATTGAGGATTGGTGTACTTTGTAGTGAACCAAATACGCCACCGTTCGTGATTGTGAATGTACCACCTGTCATTTCTGCTAAGGTCAATTTGCCCTCACGTGCTTTAGCGGCTAAAGCTTTAATAGCCAACTCTACTTCTGCAAAGTTTAGAGACTCTACATTGTGTACTGGAGGTACTACCAAACCATCAGGTGTAGAGATCGCAATAGAAATATCTGCATAGTCGTGATACTGGACATGCTTGCCATCATCAGAGATTTGAGCATTGACTTGAGGCATTTCTAACAATACCTTTGCACAAGCTTTGGCAAACAGGGACATAAACCCTAGTTTGACTCCATAACGTGCTACAAAATCTTCTTGATATGTTTTGCGCAATTTGAAAATTGCTGTTAGATCTACCTCATTGAAAGTAGTTAACATAGCTGTATTGTTTTTAGCATCAACCAAGCGACTTGCTATGGTTCTACGCATACGGCTCATTTTCTCTGTGCGTGTATTTCTACTAAAATTGGTAGCAGCTACTGGTGCAGCAGCTTTAGTTTCCTGTTTAGCAGGTGCTTTTTCTTGCTTGGCAGGCGCTTTGGCCTTATTATCTATAGCTTTTAGGACATCTTCTTTAGTTATTCGTCCGTCCTTTCCTGTTGCTTTTATGTCAGCAGCAGATAAGCCATTTTCGTCCATTAGTTTTTTGGCAGCAGGCGAAGGATGTCCACTGGCATAAGAATCATTGGCAGGTGCCTCTTCTTTTGCAGGAGCTTCTTCTTTTGTTTCTGTTTTGGTAGGAGCATTGCCTCCTCCAGCAGGTGCAGCAACACTAGTGTCGATTTTAGCGTAAACTGCTCCAATTTCCAAATCTTGATCTTCTTCAGCTACCCAAATAAGTTTACCCGCTTTTTCGGCAGGAACTTCTATTGTTGCTTTGTCTGATTCAAATTCACAAATGATCTCGTCCAACTCTACATAGCTATCATTTTCTTTTAGCCATGAAGAAAGGGTTACTTCTGTTACGGATTCACCAATAACAGGGACTTTCAATTCTATAATACTCATTATAGGATGTTCTATATGTTAGAAATTAATTTTAATTCAATGCTTCTATCAATAATAATGGGAAAGTTAGAAAAAAGTTTGAGTTTATTGAAATAATAGTCCGTGCATTTTTAACTTTATCAAGCTAAAACTAAGCATAAACTCTTTTCTAGTTATTTGTAATAAACATATTCATAAGCATCTACCCGAACAGGCTTATCATTTACATAAAAAGTTTTGCTCACTAAATTTCCTGCCGAATCATATTTAGTGATCGTCTTCCACTCCTTACCACTTTTTCGATACTCTATTTCTATATTTTCCAATAATGTTTTGGTTAGTTCATCATAGGTGTATCGTTCTACCAATCTTGGTTTACCTTCTTCTGTAGTTGATTCCTCTATCAAAAGATCTCCATCATAGACTTCTTTTACAGTATTGACTTTTATGCCTTCTTTGGTTTCGATAGTTTCAGTAGTTAGGTCTCCTTCATAGACATAGGTTTTGGTGAATTCTTTTTTCTTCATATCAAAAATCAGCTCTTGTACCAAACGACCATCTTTATATTTTTTTAATACTTTATGTGTCAATTTTACCTTTCCTGTACTTTGCCTAAAACCTGCCTCATTAGTAGATTTTAGCAACACACCCTTTTTATATTTATTTTTGATTTGAGTCCAATTGTTATAAACATAACCTGAAGACTCTAACAACAAGGTGTCATTTAGGTAGGTCCATTCATGTTGACGCACTTTTTTAAGGCCTGTACCATCATCATCATGCGATTCCCAAAAAGTCATTTTACCAGCACTATTGCGTTCTACCTCATCGGTATGAATGGTTGGAGGAGAGCTGTGATGATCGGTTATCTTGCTCTTTATGGTTAATCCTTGTGCATTGTAGCTATTTCTGGTTTCTTTAATTAGCTTATTTTCTTTGCTGTATTGCTTCACCCATTTCTTCTTAGTTTCATGGTCAAAACTTTTGTATTTTGTAAGCTTTTTAGAGTATTTGCGCTTGGGTCTTTTGGCATGTGGAAGTCGTTCTGTATAGTAACTTCCTAAATATGTTTTAGGGTTATAGACTAACTTATAATGTGTAACTACAGCTAGTCCTGTATCTGTTGCCAAATAATGATATCTATTTTGTTCTATCATCACCTGATTGGTATCAAACCTTGACTCTTTATAGCTTTCTAAAACTTTATTATCGTTTTTGTACTCATAGGTACTTTGCTTAATCAGTTGGATACTATCTAGCATCAATTTATCTTGACTAAAAAGGCTTGTTGCTAAAAGCAACAAGCCTAATAGTGCTGTATATCTATATTTCATGCTGTTCTTTCTAGTCTTAATCTTTTTTGAAATAATACTCGTACATATACTTATCTTCAGAGATATTCTTATCGTTTTTCAACAAAGTTCTTTTTATTATACTTCCTCGTTCATCATAACTCAATCGCTCTTCCTCTTTTAGATTATTTTCTTTATTAATTTTCAATGTTTTGATCTTATTACCATAATCATCATAAGCATATTGTGTAACTAGTAGTATTTTATCCCCTACACTTTGTGTTGTTACTAAAATATTACCATAAGCATCATATTCAGTGTTGGTCACCCAAATTTCATCACCTGGTTTTTTCTTACGCTTATTACGACGTTCTTTTTGCTTTTCAATTTTTGCTTTTCTTTTCTCGTCTTGCTCTAGAGTTATGATCTTTCTTTTATTTTTGCGAGTACTTCTTATGATTACACTATCTCTATACTCATTAACAAACTCACTTTCTAACTTACCTTCTATATATTTCTTCCATCGAATCACATAATTGTTGCTAAAATCTCGAATATCCTTACGGTAGATTTTACCATTAACCTTCTCTTTAGTTACTGATTTCACAAGATCTCCATCACTATCTCGCTTGTAGCTAATCTCTATTTCTTTTCTAGGATGGTTCTTTTTTACAATCCATGTATAGGATTTGATAATTTCATTTTCTTGGTTGAAATACCAAGTTCTTTCTTTTTCTTGGACACCATCTTTTCCATAAAATTTTTCTACCTTTCTATTACTACTTTGGTTATATTCTAACAAATAAGAAACGGCTACTGAAGATTGTTGTCCCCCTGTATAACTAATATTTTCTATCTTAGTTTTGGTCCCTTCTTCATTCCAATAGGTTTTTTCTTCTGCTTCTAAGATGTTATCTCCATTGTACTCTAGTACATTAAGCAGTCTACCTTTAGAATCATAGCTATAAACTCGTTTCCGGTCTGTTTTTAGTTCCTTTTCATTATTAGGATTAGGATAAAAATACTCCTCTTTTGTGAGATTTCTGTATTGGTTATAGTGCTGTTCTATTTTTAGAGATAAAACCAAATCTCCATCATCGTTAGGTAAGTACTTTTCCTGTATTACTGATTCAATTTGTGCTTTTTGGGCAATAGTTGTTGATATCAAAAGAAAAGAAAATATAGTAAATAAAAGACCTTTCATACTTTTCAAAAAATTTTTATAGCAATAGAGAAAACTCCCAAGTTTTGATCAAGTTGGAATTGTTATTACAAAGCTAAAATTTCCTTTGGATTCCAAATCATAATCTATTGGTAATTTTTAGAACTAAGTGTTCACAAAGAAAGAATCCTTAATGGTAGTATTCATAATTATACTGATGTTGTAAGACTAAATCAGTGCCATCATAAGTAGATGCTTCCACTACACTACCATGTTTGTCATATTGATAATTAGTTTCTAATGAGGTATTATTTATTTTATCAATCTGACGTTCTCTTGTTATTAAGTTTAGCTCATTATAGTAGGAATAAATCACACTAACGACTTGCCCGTATTCTCGAATAACTGTTTTAATTATATTGCCATTTTTGTCTGTTTTCACAGTCATTGTTCTAAATGGAGTATGTGCAATATTGGCTAAAGGATCTCTCTTAGCATCATCATATTCAAGTTTAGGGCGATAATCTTGTATAGGGGGAGGTAATTCATACTGTTTTTCAACAGCAGTTGTATCTGGTTTTAGGTGCTTGTACCGACTAATAATTTTACCATTTTCGTACTTATTCCAAGCGATCATATAACCATTTTGGAATGCTTTGATATCTTTAGTTCGGTGCTTACCATCATTTGTACTTAAAATAGACTTTGTTATTTGGCCTTTAGTATTGTACAAATTTTCGATTTGAGTAGTTTGTTTTACACGTTTATTATCCTGTACTACATAGTTCCAGTCTGAGGCAGTCAGTAAGAACCCATCATTATTGTAGGTTCTTTTTTTCTCGCTAACCAATTCACTGTTTTCATCGCTTCCATTAAAAGCTTGACTAGTTGTGATGTTTCCATCGTCATCATATTCGAAGGTTTTGAATGTTTCATCCGCAGTTGGACTATATACCGTTCGTTTAATCTTTATGACTTGATCATAATCATCCCAAGTTTTTTCTTCGCTCCAAAGCAGGATATTGTTTTTATCATAAACCATTGTTCCTACTAAGTGGCGCAAATGATCATATTTGTACACCTTGACACTCTGCAAAGAAGATTCCCCCGCTTGAGTAGCGTCATACTTAGAAAAAGTGGTCATTTGTCCATGTATATTAAACTCCTCTTCTACATGACTAGTCAATTCAGAAATACTATTAGTATAGCTATAACTCTTCAATGTTTTTTTCTTAACCTTAGGCTTATTATCATTATCATCAGGCAATTGGAATGCTAACAATACAAATCCTAGTATTGTCATTACTAATAAATTAAAATTAGCTTTCCCAATATGCTTTTTAATGATAGGTATAATCATAAGTATTTTCTGAGATTAATGTGCCGTTATTATATACTGCTTTTCTGAGCATATTATTGAACTTATCATATTCAATAATTTCTTCTTCTACACTTGATTCTTTTTCATCTTCATAAGAGACTTTCTTTGTTTTTGTTAGATTGTCTCTATTGTCATATTCGTAGTGCGTGATTTGAGTAACAACATCATCTACAGTTTGAGTAGTTTTAATCTTGTTTCCATCATCATCAAACTCATCTTCATTGGTCCACATGCCAAATCCACCACCACCTCCGTTTCCGAAGTCAACTAACACTTTAGCTTTAGAGGGGTCATACTTACCTTTGCCACCTCCAAACTCACTCACTACTTCTCCATTTTTGTATTTTAATTGCTCTTTCATTCGGTTACGCTCAAAAGTGATTACCTCTTTATAGCTATCCCCTTTAAAATCTTTGAGCGTTTTTTCAGACTTTCCTAAAGAACCATCTTTATTGTAAGTAGTCTTCTTTTGTTCTTGAAGCTTAGCCTTTCCTTTTGTCTCCCATCTTTTGTATAATATTTCTTTATCATCACCATTATACTTCCAAGATTCTTCGCCTATTTTCTTACCATCTTTGTTTGTCATGACAACTTTAGAAACCTTGCCATTGCTTCCATACTCGTAAGCCTTTGTATTTTTTTGACCAGGATTGCCCAAAGGGTCTTCTGACTCGACCTTTATTTTCTTATTTTTCAAGGTATAATGAGTCTTTACTTTAGACACCAAGTCTCCCATTTCATCGTACTTAGAGACTTCCTCTGAACGACTATCTTTTTCCCAGGCTCTCACCTTTTGAGTCATCTTGATCAACTTTCCTATAGGATTGGTCAAATATTCATCAAACTTGATCATACGCCCTTTAGAGTCAAACTCTTTAAATTCCTTTTTGGTAAGTTTTAGCGGTTTTTCTTTCTTTACTTTAGTGCTGTCTTTTGCTGATCTGTGTGTTACAGTACCAACAACTTCTTCTTTAGGAGCCTCAAAATTTTTGTGCTCTAATGTTTTTACTCTTTGAGCCATCATTTGCTCTCCTGCAAAACACAGCAATAGTATCAAAATTACTATTGGTAACTTCATACTCATCTTATGTATATTAATAAGTTTATTGATTTCAATTAAATGCTTAAGTACATGAATCTATAAAAGTACAAAATAAAAATAGGAGCTTTAAATTGATGGGCGAATTAAATTACAAAAAAAAATGATTCGCTTCAAGTTTTAGTAGCTATTTCTATTAAACACTCCTAATAGTCAATAGAAACAACCATTATTCCATTATTTATAATAGATATATTTATAGGTTGTGCGTTCAAAAGCTGTACCATTATTGGTTGCACGGTCAATAGACTTGATCATTTGCACCTCATTGTATTCATAGTCCAACTGCGACAAGATTTTTTTTCCAGCTACTTGCTTTTCTACAGAAGGCTGTCCTGCCTCATTATAAATAATATCTATAGTGTGTCTCAACTTGCCATTACTATGCCTTTTATTAAAAGCGCTATGCTTCAATTTTCCTTCCTCACTATACTCATACATTTGATCCTCTACTAGGATTCCGTTATTCTCATGATAAGTAACAGATGTTAACAAGGTATCTTGATCATAAACATGAGTCTTTTTTCGCCTTTCATCCTCACCCAACATTAACGATTCTACTAAAGATAGCCCTGCTTCATTATAGGTGTAAGAGGTGACATCCTTCCTCATATATTTTTTATTTTTAGCATTTCTTGTTTGATTCTTTACCGTAGTTATATCCGAAGCCATTTTTCCATTAGCATGATAAGTATATTTCTGGGTAAAGCGCTTTGAATAACTCTTTCCACTAATCTTCATTAGCTGTCCTCTCCCATTATACTTATACCTAAAATCTTTACGTTTGGCTTGTTTCTGCACTACATTTCCTTTCATGCTTATAGTTGTCCACTTAGCGTACCTTCGTGTACGTTTAGGTTGTTTTTTCCTATTAAAATCATATCTCATACAATACAAAGAAGTGTTTCCTCTATAATCAAAAACACATTTTTCGATCATATTTTGATCAGCATCATATGTAATGGTATCTTCTTTTATGACATCGCCAAACTTATCATACAACATTCTCCAAACATACTTACTTGTAGCCTCTTGTCCTGTATACAATAAGTATCTAGTCTTTAGTTTTTCACGTTCTGGATCATCATTCTTTTTATAATAAATAATGTGTTCCGTCATTTCCTTGTTAGCAGCATCATAACTAGCTTTTTTCTCCTTAGTCAAAATACCAGGCTCTCGAGCATCATAAAAGTAAGCCTGTTTCCTGATCAAACGACCTTCTTCATCATAATTCAGAGTAGTCTGCTCTGTTAGGACACTATCCTTTCCCTTCAGTCTATAAGTATGCGCCTGACGTTCCTTTACAATAGGCCTATCAACTTGTGCATTGCAAGTAAGTACACCTTCTCCTGCATATAATATACAAACACCTGCGAGTAGTAGCTTGCCAAATTTATTCATATATGTTGTTGTTCTAATAGTGTTTTATTTTTTTCAAAAGTTGAGCATTTTTTAGGCAAAAGCCAAATATATATGCAACTATAGTATATCTATCTTTATTTTTTATTCAAACTAAGTATAAAAAACAAGCCAGTAGACCAATTTTATTAATTTTTAAGATAATCTTAAACTTTGCTCCCCTACCCAAATACTAATAGTATCGCACCAAAAACTATACACTTTCACTTCCTCTTGCTCCAACAATATTTTAGAAGTATTTTTGTATAAAAAGCTGACCATCATGAAATATACATCCATACTGATATTCCTCTTCTCGGCCTTAGTGGGTATAAAGGCCCAAGACCTAAAAAAAGGCCAATGGCTAAAACAACAATTTCAAGCACTTGAAGATGGAGACAGTTTAGTTATCCCATCTGGGAAATATACTATTCGAGATGGATTTTATGAGATTGAAGCTAACAATGTACATATCATAGGACAGGGATTGACAGAAATAGTCACATTAGATCCATTTGAGCATGTATTGATTGCACATAGTCAACGACTCACATTATCTAATCTACACCTACGCCACGAAGGGCAACGATTAGATTATAAATGCACTGAAGGTGTTTTGCGTATAGAAAACTGCAAAGACTGTTTAATAGAGCGTTGTGATATTAATGGTTGTGGAATTATAGGTATCCAGTTTGGTTATTTCCGGAAAGAGCATCAACGAAAAATAAGAGTACAAAATTGCCATATTCATAACAACTCTAATGCAGCTTTTGGCATTAACTATCGAGACCTAGAAGAGCATCAAATCCAAGCTAAAGAATTAGAAAAAAAATATGGTATTTACCTACAAAATAACACCATAGAAAACAATGGTAAATATCGTTGGTTTCCTCAACGACTTTGACCTTTATGGACTAGCAAAGAAAAACAAAATGCAGATACATTGACTGTAGGCACACCATCTCTCCATCCACAATACAATGTGGAAGAAGAAGGTTTTGATGTAGAACTATTCACGCAAGAATGGCAATGTCAGGGGCATTGGCAAAATGCTCGAAAAGGCAAAAAACTCTATTTCAAACACCTAAAACAGGCTGACGAATATAGTTTTTATGGAGAAATAAATATTCTTAATGGTCATACAGAAAGCAAAGAAGCTTGGCTTGCTCATTCCAGAGTTAAGTCCTTCAAGGTTTACTTAGATAAGCATTTTATAGGGAAACTAATAGTTCCGGATAAAGCCGCTGTAAGCATTCATATCAACCAACTTCTACCTAAAGGTTTTCTAAGAGATGAGCTATTAAACACTGAGTTTGGGAAAGTAGACATTTGTTTAGAAATAGATGAACTTTATGGGCAAGGAGCCCCCGAAGATTCTGCATTAGACTGCTATGTGCATTGTTCTCCTTAAAATAATTTTGAATTCTATAGCTATTAATTTCTAAACAACTTCTTTAAAAAGTACCTTAGATATCTTTAGTACAGTAAAAATCATAGTGTAACGTATGCAGAATAAGGTTGATAAACTTTTCCGATTGATTAAGTCCATGCAGAGTTCTGAAAAAGTCTTTTTCAAAAAGATGGCAAACCTATACCGAAAATCAGGTACAAGCAACTATGTTACGCTATTTGATACTATTGACAAACAAAAGGAATATGATGAAGAAAAACTCATCAAAAAACTCAAGGGAACCAGTTTCATCAAACATTTAGCTGTCTCTAAAAATCACTTATACGAAAATATACTTCGTAGCCTTAGACTCTATCGAAGAGGGAATGATAATAAACGAAAAGTCTATCAAAATATTAATGATATTATCATTCTAAAAGAACTATCTTTGAAAGAAGATATGATCAAAAAAGCCAAATCTACCAAAGCTTTAGCTTGGAAAATTGAAGAATTCAACGCCTTACATCAACTGATCGAGTTTGAGCGAGGTTATTATAGACTAGAACGAACCAAAACCCAAGCGGAGACCCTCCAAAAACTAAATGAAGAGACTCAAAAGGTCTTAGATTATCAGCAAAATAGCCATACTTACTCTGTTTTATTTGATCAATTTATGACCTTTTATAATAAAGTAGGGAAAGTAACTCCCGAAGAAGCTAGAGATTTTCTAAGCAATAAAGTCCTTCAAGATTACAACAATGCACTGAGTTTTCGATCAAAACACATCTTCCTCCTCATCAAAAGTTTTCTTACTAATGATTTGAATCAGCCTCAAGAGGCATTGCATTATGCTAGAGAACTTGTTCAATTGTGGCATGACCATCCTCAGCAAATGAACATCAAAGCCCCTGCTTATTGGTCTGCTCTATCTACCTTTATTAGCATGGTTTATGGCATGAACCTTACACAAGAAATTAAACAAACCTTAAACACTATAGAAACGATACCTAGAGACTCTCTAGAATTCAACATAGGCTTTTACAATTCCTTTCATCTATATAAGGTTTTATATATCATTTTAGCTAAAGATTTTGACCTATTAGCTGATGCCGTCAAACTTTTTCTAAAAGATGAAAAAAAATATGGGGCTTCTATCGGTTTCAGAAATATCTACAACAAGCAATACCTATACTTCCACTATGTAACAGCATACATCTATATCAATGATTATGAAAATGCTTTAAGTTGGAATATTGAGCTGTTAGACTTCCCCCAAAAACAAGTATTACCCCATTATTATTACTACTCCAGATTACGTAGCATATTAATTCATTATTGTTTAGGAAATGATTATCTCTTAGATTCGCTCATCCGATCAGTCGAACGCAACTTGAAAAAAGAGGATGTTTTTAATGCTTTTGAAAAAACTTTTATTCAGCTATTCAAAAAACTTCTCAACACTCCTCAAAACGAGGAGAAACAAGTTTTAAATGAATACTTAGATAAGTTCTCTACCCTAGAGAGTAAATCGCAACAAGAACTCAGTTCTGGTGGTTTTGATATACTCCTTTGGATTAAATCTAGAATAGAAAAAACATCAATGCTTGCTTCTTTTTCAAAAGAATAAATATAGTTTTCGAGTTCTAAAACTTAAAACATATACAACATACTCCCCTCACTAACAAACCATTATCCAGCATAAGAAATTATTAAGTTCGCTCTAAAATTTAATAATCAGAAAAAAGTGGTGTGAATTAGTTTTACAGCTAATATACCTTTG
>JAAEPD010000272.1 GCA_024222455.1 Aureispira sp. | reverse complement strand
TAGAAGGTTGATGGAGCTTCGACTCCACATTTTATCCCCTTCAAAAAGGCCCTTTTTGTGAGGCCCTTTTGAAGGAAAAAAATGTTACTGTTTAAAACTAGGAATGAGTTAAGTAAATCAAACTAATGGTTGACTTAAAGCTTTCTAATAAAATTCTTTTTTAAAAGTGTCCCGCTAAATTGATACACCTCAGATGTACTCTCAAAACGAGTAAATAAACAGTTACTAACTGAGGATAATCCTGAAATTAAAAACCTACAAGATATAGGCAACTTTATAGGAGAAAACCCAGAAGAAGAAGAAGCTATAAAAAAGTTAACTTCTATTATGTTTAAATCTATGGATGGACTCTTACCCCATTTGGATAAAAAAAATAATACTAAGGAATAATAGAAACATTAAGTAATTCCTCAAGAATTACTACAACTATAATCTTAGAATACTAAAGATACAGACAAAACCTTTCGGAATTTCCCGAAAGGTTTTATTTTTGCCCCTCACTATTTTTTCTACTAGTAGAAAATCATTCAATTTAGTTAAATGAAAGTTACAGATCACTTCAAAGCCGCCAATGGCGAAACCCTAATATCTTTCGAAATCTTACCTCCTTTAAAAGGAGGAAGTATTCAAAAAATATTTGATATACTTGACCCTCTAATGGAGTTCAATCCTCCTTTTATAGATGTAACTTACCACAGAGAGGAGTTCATTTATAAAAAAAGAGATAGCGGTTATTTTGAAAAAGTAGCAGTACGCAAGCGTCCAGGTACAGTTGGTATATGTGCAGCACTAATCAACCGTTACGGCGTAGATGCGGTACCTCACCTTATTTGTGGAGGTTTTACAATAGAAGAAACAGAAGATGCATTAATTGACCTTAAGTTTTTGGGTATTGACAATGTATTGGTACTTAGAGGTGATGCACGTAAGTTTGATGCTAAGTTTGAACCAGAGCGCAATGGACATGCCTATGCCCTAGATTTGGTCAACCAAGTGAAAGGAATGAATGATGGTGTCTATCTAGACAGTACTATTATCAATGCAGAACCTTCTAATTTTTGTATAGGAATAGCAGGCTACCCTGAAAAACATTTTGAAGCTCCTAATATTGGAAGCGATATGCATTTCCTGAAAAAGAAGATTGATGCAGGTGCAGACTACATCGTAACTCAAATGTTTTTTGATAATAAAAAGTACTTTGACTTTGTAGATCTATGTCGCAAAAATGGCATTAATGTTCCTATTGTTCCAGGTCTAAAACCTATCACAAAAAAATATCAGTTGAACTCTCTACCTCGTATGTTTCATCTAGATTTGCCTGCTGATTTAGCTAAAGCTATATTGGAGGCTAAAGATGCAGAAGCACGTCGCCAAGTAGGTATAGAATGGTGTGTCGCTCAATCTAAGGAATTAAAAGCAGCAGGTGTTCCTTGCCTACATTATTATACAATGGGTGATGTAAAAACTATAAAAGAAATTGTACAACAAGTTTATTAGAACGCTCTAAAAAAGAATTCATTTTTTTGTACTTATGACAAAAAAATCATATATTAAAGGAATAGAGATATATAATCTTTATTCCTTTTTTGCTATTACCCTTCCCCATTGTGACTAATTCCCATTGTTCTCGTAAGTAGGTTATATCACTATCCCATTAAGATTCATTTCTGATTGTTTATCATTTAAAAGAACATACTATGAAATGGATATTCTCTATTGTAATTTTGAGTGCGCTTATGGCATTTAGTACAACAGATGCTGATAAGAATAATGTTTGTGCTGATGCTGATGTAATAGTACCTAGCTCTCTCTATGCTGATAAAACATTGCAACTAAAAGTACAAGATGTTAGCGATTTCACCTTTCAATTATATGACTGGGAAGGGACTAAGGTGTTTCAAGCCTTAGTAGATGTTACCTATCTGCCTCAAGAGCTCAAAAATAATATTCACAGAAAAAGCATTGACATGGGATCTGTAGGGAACAAGGATATGCAAGGAAGTAATATGAAGGCAGGCAATTATATCTATATAATAGAAGCTACCTGCATTTCTGATTATCATTTTAGGAGAGAAGGCAACCTAACACTAATAAAATAGGGTCACCCTACAATGGGCAACCCTATATATTCTCTATCAATAGCTACCTATGTTATTTAGGCATCATTTCTCTAAAATTCTGGTAACCACTATCTTTACTCAATGCAGTAGAACAGCCATCTTCACTAGCTTTAGTATTAATACTTTGTACACGATTTCCTGGATTAGGGTGTGTACTCAAAAAAGCAGGTGTACCGCCAGCTTGCCCTTCAGCTACTAGTTTTTCAAAAAAAGCAGCAGCTCCATTCGCAGCATATTTAGTATCGCATAAGTATTCTACAGAATGAGAATCTGCATCTTTTTCGTGTGCACGACTAAAACTCAAACTAGCCAAACCTGCTGCTATCTCAGCCAACTGGCTCTTATCTCCTCCTGCTATAATCGCTACTAAAATCTGTAAACCATAAGCTTTGGTCATTTGCTTGGTAGAGTGGCGTTGATCTGCATGTGCTATTTCGTGTCCAATAACACCAGCTAAATGATCTGCTTTATCTAAATATTTGATCAAACCTGTATATACATACATATAGCCTCCTGGTGCACAAAATGCATTTAGGGTTTTATCATCTTTGATAATGTATAGCTCCCATCCAAACTCTTCGCGATAATTAATAACATCTGAACTCAAAATAGCATCACGCATAGCATACAGATAGTTGTAAGCTTTCTCATTACCAGCATAAGGCAATACAGGGTATTGGTCTGGATTAGAATTAATTTCATCCTTGAGTTGAGCGCCTAATTCTTGATCTTGCTTCACCGAAAATAAATTGACTCCTCCTGCTTTATTCCCACCTGTCGAACCACAACTAAAGGCTAGTATGGTCAAACAAAATGCTGCAACCACATAAGCTACATTCAATATTTTGTTCATTTGTTTTAGATATTTTGAAGTTAAAAAGGTTTGGAAGTTGTGTACACAACTTCATAATATATACGTAAATATAAAAAAAAGTCACTAGTCTAATTTCTTTCCAACTTAAAAAAAAATCAGCATCAAACATGTTGTTTGATGCTGATTTGGATATATTCAGTTTATTGCTCTTATTTACGTTTTAATACACGTTTAGTAGCATTATATACATCTACAGTATCTAAACCATATTTAGCAATCAAATCTGGCACTTTTCCACTCTCTCCAAAAGTATCATTCACAGCTACCATTTCGATAGGTGTTGGTTGTTTACGAGCCAAAAGTCCTGCTACACTCTCCCCTAGTCCACCATATACATTATGCTCTTCAGCAGTTACTATACACCCAGTTTTAGCTACAGATTTCAAGATAGCCTCTTCATCCAATGGTTTAATAGTATGTATATTAATCAGCTCACAGCTTATACCTTCTTCAGCTAGTTGTTTAGCAGCTTCTACAGCTTTCCAAACTAAGTGACCTGTAGCAACAATAGTTACATCAGTACCCTCACTTAACATCAAAGCTTTACCTATCTCAAAAGGCATATTCTCTGTAAACATAGGCCAGCTTGGACGACCAAAACGCAAATAAACAGGTCCATGATGATCTGCAATAGCGATAGTTGCTTGTTTGGTTTGGTTATAGTCACATGGATTGATTACCGTCATTCCAGGCAACATTTTCATCATACCTATATCTTCCAAAGTTTGGTGAGTAGCACCATCTTCACCTAGTGTCAGACCAGCATGAGAAGCACATATTTTTACATTCTTATCAGAATAAGCGATAGACTGGCGTACTTGATCATATACACGTGCTGTTGAAAAATTGGCAAAAGTACCTGTATAAGGTATTTTACCAGCTGTAGCTAAACCTGCCGCAAGTCCCATCATGTTAGCCTCTGCGATTCCTACCTGAAAGAAACGTTTAGGATGTGCATCTATAAACTTATTCATTTTCAAAGAGCCAATCAAATCTGCGCATAAGGCCACTACATTATCATTAGTCATAGAAACTTCGTGCAAACCATCTCCAAAACCATCACGTGTAGCTTTTTTTCCTGTGCTAACTATATCTTTTAAATTCATGATTATATATCTAAATTAAGGATTCAAGTAATAAGATTAAGCAGGATAGTCTCCCAAAGTTTCTTCCAATTGGCTAAGTGCATTTTCGGTTTGCTCTGCATTAGGAGCTTTTCCGTGCCACTTGTGAGTACCTACCATAAAATCGATACCATAGCCCATTTCTGTTCTCATCAAAATCACGATAGGTTTGCCTTGGCCTGTTTTAGCCTTAGCTTCTGCTAATGTAGCCAACACATTTTCCATGTCATTCCCATTTTCCATAATCACTACTTCCCAACCAAAAGAAGCCCATTTAGCAGGCAAGTCGCCTAAGCTCATAACTTCATCATTTGGTCCATCAATTTGTTGGCCATTCCAATCCACTGTCAAAATCACATTATCTACTTTGTAATGAGCCGCAAACATAGCTGCTTCCCATACTTGGCCTTCTTGCAACTCTCCATCACCAGCCAATACATAAACTAAGTGTTGATCTCCATCCATTTTTTTGGATAAAGCTACACCTGTTGCTACAGATAATCCTTGTCCTAAAGAACCACTAGCAATACGAATTCCTGGTAAGCCTTCGTGTGTAGCAGGGTGTCCTTGTAATCTTGTATTCAGTTTTCTGAATGTGTTCAATTCTTCTACAGGGAAATAACCTACACGAGCCAAAGTACTATACCATATAGGAGATATATGTCCATTAGACAAGAAAAACATATCTTCTCCTTTGCCGTCCATATTGAAGTTGGTGTCATGTTCCATTACTTCAAAATATAGGGCTGTAAAAAACTCTGCGCAGCCCAAAGAGCCACCAGGATGGCCACTGGCCACATTACTCACCATACGAATAATATCCCTTCGGGATTGTGTTGCAATATTCTGCAATTTTTGTAGATCAGCCATAATCGTAATTTACTAATTAGATGATTGGATAATGTATTAATTTTCAAGTAGTTTCAACTAACTCTGTCATATACAGAGTTGAGTCAAATTCTTAAAAAAATTTGACTTATTATTATTTGCTGCAAAGGTAGTATTTAAAATTAATAACCACTCTAAAATTTAAAGAGTAAGTTCAACAGGATTGTGCAATTCAGGATAATTATTGTCTAAAGACATTAACTCCTTAGTAATAGGATAAGAACTAAGCATTCCCAAAGGTAGTGGTTGTAGCAGATTTAAGGTAGTATCCAGGGAAACCTCCCCTAACCATCTAGCTTGTTTAGAACCATCTGCTAAGATCACAGGCATTCGGCTAGTGAGTTTATTCAAATCGCCATTAGCTTTAGTTGTAATAATAGAAAATGTTTTGAACACTCGCTTGTCTTCGCTTATCCATACATCCCAAACACCAGCCATAGCCATAATAACACCATTGCCTAAACTTACTCTATAAGGTTGAGCATTTTGGCCATGTCCGTCCCATATATAATAACTATCTGCAAAAACTAAACATCTGCGTTGACGAATAGGTAATCGGAAGGATAAGGTAGTTCCTATTCCCTCTGCTGCCGCATTGATAAGATTGTCACCAACAGACTCTCCATTAGCCCAATGAGGGATCAATCCCCATCTAAAGATCTGTAGCTCTAGGGATTTATTGGTAAGAATATACGCATTTTGGCCAGTTCCAATATTAAAACTTTTTTGAAGCTCATGTTTTATAGGCAAGTTAAATTGCCTTTTCATCTTTTCTTTAGAAGCATTAAAAGAAAAACGCGTACACATATATTATATATAGGTTAGGTTTAAAAAGGTATCCTCAACAACACTAATTCATGCTATTAAGCAACAAAATGTAGTGGATTTATATAGCTAAAACTATATGTTTCTCCTATAACTCACAAACTTACTACATGTTATCCACACCATTAAGTTTTTTTAGGACTATTTTTAAGTATACTAAAAACAAGTTATCCACTTATACACAAACAGGTGTGGATAAGTGTGTGATTTTTGATCCAATATGTTTCTAATTGCATCAAAAAAACTACATAAAAATTCAAAATACGCATAATACTTAAACTCCTTTGGTTTTAGTATCCTATTTTTCCAGAAAAGAAACGGCAATTCACACTTTTGGGAAAAGTTATCCACAGAAACAGTTAATAACCTCATGCCCATTCATTGTAATAGTTTTACTCTTTTTTGGTAATAGTGAGTATATAATCAATAAAATAAGCACCACCACAAAGGGTTATAAACATTAAAAATAACATGCATATATAACTCGCTAAAGATCAGATATATAAAAAACAGGTTATCAACAAGCAATGTTAATAAAACTGTTGATATATGTAGAATTATCCACCTTTTATCCACAGGTTTTTGTCAACATTTCCAAAAATCTAAAAAATTTTAAATTTTGTGGATTAATCCACAGTTATTCACAATATGATAAACATAGTTAATAACATAGGAAGAAGAATTCTTATAAACAGCTAAGTTATCCACATATTTGAGGGGAAATGTGAAAAAACTCCTTAATCTCTTATAATAAAGGCTATAAAGAGTGGATTACTTTGTGAATAACTGTGGATAACTTGTGAATAAATCTAAAATCTTCCAAAATATCAAGTTGTCCACATATCAACACCCTTAATGATGATGATGATATGGGTTTAAAAAATAAAAGATTAATATTATTATTATATAAAGAGAAGTTGATTTTTGTTTTTATTAAGTCTAAATAAGGCTTAAGTCTGTCTCCTTTTTAACTTAATTACTTTTTATTAAAAGGATATTGTATTTTTGCCCCAATAAACATAAATGTAAAATATATGCTTAATAAAAAGAAACAGTTGCCTCGTTCTGTAGCCATTTGGTTATCGATAGGTGTCTTCATGGTTTTCATGCAGGTTGTCATTGGAGGCATTACTCGTTTAACTGATTCTGGGTTATCTATAACAGAGTGGAGTGTTATACAAGGTACTATTCCACCTTTGAATGCCGAACAGTGGGAAGAAGCTCGTCAGATGTATATGGAGCATGCTGTTGGTCAGGTAAAACAGCGTTGGTCTGGGGTTAATTATCCTGATGGAATTCCTATTAAGGAGTTTAAGTTTATTTTCTTTTGGGAGTATTTTCATCGTTTGTGGGCAAGAACTATGGGCTTTGTCTTCTTAATTCCTTTCATCTTTTTCTGGCGGAAAAAGTATTTTAATAAGTTGATGTTGAAACAGTTAGGCCTAGTTGTAGGCTTGGCAGCATTGGCTGCTATTTTTGGATGGATAATGGTTATGTCAGGGCTTGATAGTCCTGAATACGCTTGGGTAGATGGCTATAAATTGACTATACATTTGTCTATAGCTATAGCTGTATTTGGGGTTTTGATCTGGACTACTTTTCAAGTTATTCAGCCAGAACCAGTAGATACACATCATAAAAGATTGAAAAAATATGCCTGGCGGATTACCACTATAATATGTTTACAAGTTGTCTTGGGGGGCTTAATGTCAGGCTTAAAAGCAGGACTGTTTTACAACAATTTTCCACATATGGAAGTTCAAAATAACATTTGGATATGGATAGCTGAAGTCCTGAAACACAAGGCTATGTGGAACTGGGAAAATGTCATTCATTATAATACTAGTAACAACACATTTATGGTGGCTTTAGTGCAATTATTGCACAGAGGAACAGCGTATTTATTGTGTATATTGATCCCTATATTTTTGTTAGTTGTTCGTAAAGTACAGGCTTCTAAAGTCCTTAAAAATAGTAGTTATGCTTTAGTTTTTGTATTGGTCTTGCAAATTTTATTGGGAGTTTTTACCCTATTAGGACGTGTGCCTTTGTGGTTAGGAGTTTTTCACCAAGCAGGGGCTTTAGTTTTGTTGGGAGTTATGTTATTTGTCAACTATCAGTTCAGTAAAGGGGGCTCTAAGTATTATGTAAAAGATAAAACAAAAAAAGTAGAAGAAGTTATTAACTAATTTTTTAGTTTAAAAAAAGAAAAGCCCTGAGATTTATAGTATCTCAGGGCTTTTCTTTTGTCTTTATGAGACAATTATAAATCAACTATAACTATCTGACCATCTCGATTGCCTAAGTAGGCTTTATTATTAATTACATCTATAGAAATTAAATCACTATTGGGTAAATCAGTAACTCTTTGCCAGTTATCCCCCCCATCAGTAGTTATCCAAAACAAGCCAGCATTACCAACTATATAGCCAGTATTTTCTGAAGTAAAATGGATCTTTCTTAATCGATTATCCTTATTAAAAACAGTATTGCCTGTAGCTAATTTTTTCCAAGTATCACCAAAATCTGTAGTCTTAAATATAGTGCCATATTCACCAATAATATAGCCTGTTTTTTCTGACGGGAAACTAATGCTTTTGAAGAAATCTCCCTTCAAGCTAGGATAAGGATCAAAACTCTTTCCTCCATCTGTGCTTCTTAATATTAGACCATATCCTACAGCATAAATAGTAGAAGCATTAACCCATTCTACAGCATAAATTTCATGATCAAAATCATGTTTAATTGTAGCATAGCCATTTTGATCGAGCAACCATATGTGTCCGATTGAAAAATTATTACCACCACCTCCAATTATAAAATTGTTAGGTGTATGAAAATCTAAATCTGTCCAGACAATATCCCACTCTAAACTTTGTTTTGTTTTTAAAGGGGCTACTGAACTTTTTTTATAAAAATGTATAATTGCATCATGTCCAACTAGAATATTTTTACGATATTTTAAGCTTCGAACTCCCCATGAACTATGAGCTAGCGTATCCCAGTCAAGTCCTCCATTCGTAGTTTGCCAAAGCACTCCATCTTCATAAATACCTCCTGTTGCTGCATAACCTGTATCTGCTGTAACAAAAGTAAGGTCATTGATAATTGAATTATTGCTGAGTTGAACAGTTGTATGATAACGAGTCATTTTTTCTTTGGTGCATCCAGAAGATAGGCCTAAAAGTCCTAGGAAAATCAGAAAACTAAGTTTTTGCATGAATGGTACAAATTAAAATTATATAAAAGCTTTAAGTGCCTCTCAGTATACTCAAAAATATTGTCATGTAGTAACTGAGAACTTTAGCAAGAAGATTGCTCTAAGGGGCAAAAAAAAGGCTTATACCACCCTAATATGAATCTTTGTAGAGTGATATAAGCTTATATAGAGTTATAAATGCTTAAAATAACCATTGTTGGAAACGATAATCATCAAACACCACTTTCATAGTAAATACAGCAAATGGTACTGCAAAAATAAAGGCATCAAAGCGATCTAGAAAACCTCCATGCCCAGGCAATATTGTACCCGAATCTTTTATGCCTAAACTGCGCTTAAGCATCGATTCTACCAAGTCTCCAAGTATTCCGAATATAGTACAAACTGCACCCAAAACTATCCAGTTCCACAATTGAAATCGTACTTCAGGAAATACATAGAAACACAAAACGCCTGTTAGTATAGCACCAATAACTCCACTAAATGTACCTTCCCAAGTCTTCTTAGGCGAAATACGAGGAAACATCTTATGTTTACCAATTTTAGAACCCAACAAGTATGCAAAAACATCACTTGCCCAAACCATCAATAAGATAGCCAAAATGACTTTAGTTCCACTAGCATCTGTCAATGGCATAGAAACCAATAAGGCTGTTGGAATACCTATGTACACTATCCCCAACATACTGAAGGCTATATTCTCAAAAGGCTTGCTAGATGCTGCAAAAAGCTCAAATAAAAAGGATGCAAAAAGCAGTGGGAAGAACCAAAATACATAATCTACTAAAAGTGGAAATGTCCCACTCATTGTATTAACGATCAGTAAGGCAGGAGCTACTCCCAAAAGTACGGCAAATATTCTTCGGATATTATTATAAACAGCTGTACTGTCTTGTTTTAGTACTAATCCTGAATATTCCCATAAGCATAAAACGCCTACTAAAAAATATAAGCCTGCACAGGAAAATGGATGTGCTAAAGTACCTGCGATCATTACCGCTCCAAAGGCTAATCCTGTTATCGTTCTCGTCTTTAAACTCATGATATATCTTTATCTGTTAATCGAATTGCGTTGTCTTTGTTGATTCTGATTAGAATTAACACTAAAACTACAGTTATTATGGTAGATATTATAGTCGGGACTATAGGAAAATATTCCAATTCCTCTAGACTCATATCTTTTTCACTCTGCAGCATCACATATTGAACCAATACTTGAGATGAATTGAAAGTAATATGCCCTAAAATAGGCACCCACAAATTGCCAGTCCAAATCAACATATATCCAAACAATGCTCCCAGTAATGCTCTAGGTACAAAACCCTCTGGTTGAAAGTGGATCATACTAAATAAAATAGCTGCAACCCAAATACCGATTATCCTATTATTAGAGTACTCACTAAATAAACGTTGCAACACACCTCTAAACACCAATTCTTCTCCAATACCAGCGATCAACCCAACAACTACTAAGTTGAGAATTAGATCAGTAGGCGTATTCATTTTTAGCAATAATTTTTGCAGTTCCAGTGTTTCTTCTGCAATCCAACCACTAGGAACCAATTGCATATTGATATAGTAGATGATCGAAACTAGAGGGAAAACCAATACAACTATTGCTAGTGTTAATGGTATATTGAGTAGTTTAGGAGGCTTATCTAAATATAAGAATTTATAAGCCTGTTTTTTGTATACATAGGTGGCAAAAAACAAGGCAGGCACTAAGTAAGAAAATACATGTGCTACTCCAGATAGTATCTTAATAGAGTTGATTTGATCCAAGAAGTTACCCTTTTGCATTTCCTCAAAAAGATACTTCAAATCATGAATACCTAAGGCATTAGCGAGTGCTCCCATTATGATATAACCAATCACTGTGAAGCCTAACCACATTAAGATAAAAATGATTAATTGTTTTAATATTAATGGTCTAATCTTTTCTTTATGATCCATTTATATATTTTTATATAAAATATAAAATTTAATAAAATGTAATTAATGTTCCAATTTTAAAATCGTCTCTACCCTATTCTTTTGGATGCACGATCTATAGCTGTCAACAAAATTTTGCAAGCCTCTCTAATTTCATCTTCTGTAATAGTAAGTGGTGGCGCAATCCGAATAGCACTACTGTTGAATAAGAACCAATCTGTAACAAGACCATTTTTCAAACATTCAGTGATCACATCTTGCACAAAATCAAAACTAGCAACCTGTACAGCCATTAGCAAACCAGCACTTCTTATTTCCTGAATAGCAGAATGTTGTAACAAATCTCTAAATAATTTTTCTTTAGCTTTTACCGAATTTATAATGTTAGGTTCTTCTACTAATATTTTTAAGCTAGCTAGACCTGCAGCACAACAAACTGGGTGTCCACCAAAAGTTGTGATATGACCCAAAAATGGATTATGCATAAAAGACTGCATCATTTCTTTAGAAGCTACAAAAGCACCTAAAGGCATACCACCACCAAAACCTTTTGCCAACAATAATATATCTGGAATTATTCCATATTGTTCAAACCCAAACAAAGAACCAGTTCGACCACAGCCAACTTGGATTTCATCTAAGATTAATACAGCACCAACTTCAGTACATCTTTGGCGGACTTGTTTTAAGTAATCTTTGTTGGGCAACTGCACACCAATTTCGGCACGAACAGTTTCCATTATTACACAAGCTGTATTCTCATCAATCCAATCCAAATCTTCAACATTGTTAAATTCTATATGTTTCACGTTTGGCAGCAATGGTCTGAATGGTGCTGTAAAAAAAGTTTCACTAATCAAACTTAAAGCACCTTGCGAACTTCCATGATAAGATTGCTTACAAGAAATTATATCTGTTCGGCCAGTATATCGTTTGGCTAATTTCAGAGCACCTTCAGTTGCTTCAGTTCCTGAATTGACAAAATATACAGAATCTAAAGATTGTGGTAATTGCTCTGTCAAGAGTGTTGCAAGTTGTACCTGTGGCGAAAGTATAAATTCTCCATAAACCAAAGTGTGCAAATATTTATCAGTTTGCTTTTTTATAGCTTCAATGATTTTTGGATTGTTGTGTCCTAAATTGCTAACACTGATTCCTGCAATCAGATCAATATAAGTTTTTCCATCTTTGCCATATAGATAAATTCCATCTGCTTTTTCTATTTCTAACATTAATGGAGCATCATTGGTTTGAGCTACATGATTCAAAAAAAGTTGTCGTTGACTTATCATAGTATAAATTGCTTATATAGTTTTGTGTATAGAGATACAAACAAAATTATAAAAACTTTGTACTTTACAGCCAACTTTTCTTGAGTATTATTTGAAAGTAAAAAAATATGAAATTTAAAACAGGCATAAAAGTTAGTGCACCAGCTACCGTTGCAAATTTGGTATGTGGGTTCGAAACATTAGGTTTAGCATTGGAGCATCCAAGTGATGAAATTTTAATTAAGGAATACAATCAACCTGGAATCCATTTAACTGAAATAACGGGAGACAAGAAAAAACTTTCTTTAGATTTAAAAAAAAATGCAGCAGGCGCAGCAGCCCAAGCAGTTTATAATAGTTTAGTTGAACACCATGATCTAAATCCTAAAACTGGGATTGCATTGGAATTGCGAAAAAGAATTCCAATTGGCTTTGGTTTAGGGTCGAGTAGTGCAAGTGCAGTTGCCGGAGCAATGGCAGTCAATGAATGTTTTGGACGACCATTTGAAAAAAGAGAGTTATTGAAGTTTGCAGCAAAAGGGGAGGAGGTCGCTGAAGGAAAGTTGCGATTGAATAGTATAGCACCATCTTTATTGGGCGGGCTTTTTTTAGTTCGAGATCATAAGACTTTTGATATACATCGAATACCTGTTCTTAAAGGATTACATATAGTTGTGGTTTATCCATCAATACCTTTGTTTACAGGATACCTACGGGGACAATTAAAATCGACGGTTTCTCTAGATTGTTCTATAAATCAATGTTCAAATGTAGCGGGACTGGTTGTAGGCTTCTATCAATCAGATATTGACTTGATTGGCAGGTGTTTAGAGGATTGTTTAGTAGAAGATAGCTTAGTGAAGCATGTTCCTCATCTATATGAACTTAGAAAGAGTGCTAAAGAGTTAGGAGCATTAGGTTGTGGAGTATCTAGCTCTGGTTCTGGTGTATTTGCTTTGTGTACTAATAGTTTCGTAGCTGAAAATGTAAAGGAAAAAATGCTAAGTGTTTATGCTAAATATAAGATAAGAGGGAAAGGACTGGTATCTAAAGTGAACTTGGAAGGTGCTAAATTAGAATAATATATTCATTGTTTCACGTGGAACATAGTCGGTTTAATAATTAAAAGAGAGAAACTATATTACAGTTTCTCTCTTTTAATTATGTTTCACGTGAAACATAAGATGGGGTTTGGTGTTTTGAATAATGTATGTTTCACGTGAAACAATGATTAGTTTAATGGAATCGTTGTACTAGTATGACCTTTGTATAAGCTGTATCTACGAATAGTTTTGTCTTGTTTGTAAGTGATGATATTGTTTTGAGTCCTAAAAAAGGATATAAGGATGTCATTTCTCACGGTGAGTGTTTCTGCAGATGGGGGAGTGTTCTCTACTTTTAAATAGAGCCAAAGAGCAAAAATATCTTTATCATCGGTTTCTCTTCCAATATATTTGTATTCAAGTGGGGTAGAATCTATGCTTAAACTAAAGTGTTTTTGTATGTATTCTACTATGAAATCTGTAGCTTTGGGGTGTTCTTTTGTAGTAGCGATTTCAATTTCTTGGCCTTTTGTTTTAGCTAAAGCATGTTCTAAATCGTCTGCAAAAACCTTTAAAGCTATTTCTATAGATTGCGTTTTGGGTTTGTATTCGATTTCTGCCACAGATACATATATAGGATGTTCATTAGCAGTATAGGCTAAAAAACTTCCAGATAGTGCTAATAGTAGTATAAAGTATTTCATTCGTATAAAATATTATTAGTTTAATAGAGCTTGTGTTATTTTGTAAGCTCAAAGATAATCTTCAAAGTTGATTCAAAGAAAAAAAACAAATGGGTAGCTTTAGTTTTTTTATTAGGCAAGGATTAAGCCATATTTCTGATATAACAGCTTACGATCATATTTTGTTTGTAGTTGCATTGTGTGCATTATATACAGTTAGAGAATGGAAACAAATCTTATGGATGGTTACTGCTTTTACGGTAGGTCATTCTATTGCATTAGCTTTAGCTGTATTTAAGGTAGTTGAGGTTGATACAGCATTAGTAGAGTTTTTGATTCCTGTTACGATTATAATTACATGTATTTATAATGTGCTTCAAGTACTGAAAAAGGAAGTTGCTAAGTCTCCTTCTGTTATTCAGACTGAAAAGGAATCGAATAGGGTAGGGATGTATAGTCTTATTTTGTTTTTCGGAGTAATACATGGGGTAGGTTTTTCTAATTATTTGAGATTTATTTTAACTCAAGAAGAAAGTTTGACAGTGCCTTTGTTAGGATTTAATTTAGGATTAGAACTTGGGCAGCTAGCTATAGTTGTAGTTGCATTACTTTTGAGCTATCTATTTTTAGAAGTTTTAAAAATAACTCAACGATTATGGGTGCTTATTGTTTCTAGTATTATAGGCATAATGGCTATACAGTTAGCCATTGACACAGGGAAGGAATTATATTTTTCATTATAAAAAATTGTTAGTTCATAAATTATATAAACTTATGTTGAGAACGGTCTGGATATTATTAACGCTATTGATTGGGCAAAGCGTATTGCAAGCTCAAGTACAAGGGGCAGAAACCTTCAAACAGCTATATGAAGAGTTGCCTACACCTAATGTTTACCATAATGCTGCTGGAGGACCAGGGCATGCTTACTGGCAACAGAAGGCAGATTACCAAATGAAGATTCGGGTAGATGATGAAAAACAACGAATCTATGGAGAAGAAACCATTACTTATTACAATAACTCGCCTGATGTTTTAACCTATTTATGGGTGCAGCTAGATCAAAATGTTAGAGCAAAAACATCGGATAGTTATAAGATTCGAACCAATAAAGTGGATGATGGTGAAATGGCATCCTATGAACTTTTGGCTATGGTCAATAAATTTGATGGTGGGTTTAATATAGAACATGTGAAAGGGGAGAAAGGCAAAGACTTGCCTTATGTGATCAATAAAACTATGATGCGTATAGATTTGCCAGAAGCATTGCAACCTAAAGCTTCTGTTACTTTTAGCATTAAATGGTGGTATAATGTGAATGATGGACTCAAAACTTTTGCTCGGTCTGGTTATGAATACTTTCCAGAAGACAAAAACTATATGTATAATATTGCTCAGTTCTTTCCTCGTATGGCTGTTTATAGCGAAGTAGATGGTTGGCAGAATAAACAGTTTTTAGGCAGGGGAGAGTTCGCTTTAACTTTTGGTGATTATGATGTGGAGATTACAGTCCCTGGAGATCATGTTGTAGCAGCAACAGGAGAGTTACAAAATGCAAAAGATGTCCTGACCAAAGAACAACTGAATAGACTGAAAAAGGCAAAGACTGCAGATCAACCAGTCATGATTATTACAAAAGAAGAGGCTCTAGATAATCAAAAAGATAGAGATACTAAGACCACAAAGACTTGGAAGTTTAGAGCAGAAAATGTTAGAGATTTTGCTTTTGCTTCTTCACGCAAATATGTGTGGGATGCTCAAGGTGTACCATTTGGGAATAGGGTAGTCTTGGGTATGTCATATTATCCTGTAGAGGGAATGCCTTTGTGGGATAAATATTCAACAAGAGCAGTCGTCCAAACCTTAAAAACTTACTCCAAACATACATTTGATTATCCATACCCTGTAGCTATTTCTACACACTGTGCTTTTACTGGAATGGAATATCCTATGATCTGTTTCAACTTTGGAAGACCTCGGTCTGATGGCTCATATTCTGCCCGAACGAAATACAGAATGATTGGAGTTATTATACATGAGATAGGCCATAATTATTTCCCTATGATCGTAAACTCTGATGAGCGTCAATGGACCTGGATGGATGAAGGGTTGAATACCTTTTTGCAATATTTGACAGAATGTGAGTGGGAACGTAATTTTCCTTCTCGTCGCGGGCCTGCCCATAAGATTGTTGATTATATGAAAGGGGATAAGAATGGGATTGTTCCTATTATGACTAATTCAGAATCTATCTTGCAATTTGGTAATAATGCTTATGGTAAACCTGCAACTGCATTAAATATTTTAAGGGAAACAGTCATGGGGCGTGAACTGTTTGATTATGCTTTTAAAGAGTATGCTCAACGATGGATGTTCAAGCATCCAACTCCAGCAGATTTTTTCCGTACTATGGAAGATGCATCTGGAGTTGATTTAGATTGGTTTTGGAGAGGTTGGTTTTATACTACTGATCATGTTGATATTGCCTTGAAAGATGTGAAGTGGTATAAGCTCAATACACACAATACGGAGATGGAAGTTGCGGAGGCTAAAAAATGGGCAGATGAAAATGCAAAAGGAATCTCAGCTATTCGCAACGAAAAAATTATCAAAGAAACTGTGATGAGCAAAAATCCAGAATTGAAGGATAAATATAATGATTACGATCCTTTCAAAGCAACTCCTAGAATGAAGGAACGAGATCAAGCTATTTTGAATAATTTATCTGAAGATGAAAAAGCGTTGTTGAAAAAGGAATATCATTATTATGAAGTTAGTTTAAGTAATATTGGTGGATTAGTAATGCCAGTTATTTTAGAATTCAAATATGAAGATGGAACTGAAGAAGTTCAATATATTCCTGCTGAAATTTGGAGGCACAACAGTAGCGAAATTTCAAAAGTGTTTATAACAGAAAAGCCTTTGAAAGAAATGGTACTTGATCCATATTTAGAGACAGCAGATACAGATAGAAGTAATAATTACTTCCCAGAACGTAAGCAACCTTCTCGATTTGAACTTTATAATGGGGGCAGATACTAGAATCTAAGTTTTTGATAAGCTTTATGAGCTAAAGTAGAAATTGCATAAGCAGTTTCTACTTTTTTTATGTGGATAAGTCAAGTGATTGTGAATAAGTTTGTGGATATGTATATAAGTGCCTATTTTTATTTAGACTTAATTAACTAATAAATCTATTATTTTATATCAAGTCATAGTCTTTAGTGATTTTCGTCACTTATATATTAATTGCTCTAATGTAATATTGTGCCATCAATCAATCATTAATTCATTTAAAAAATTAACATGAAGACATTAAAAGCATTTTTATTAGGTACAATTTTATTGAGTATGACCTCATTATTGATGGCACAAGCTCCTGAAGGGTTTAACTATCAAGGTGTCGTTAGAGATAATGGAGCAGTTTTAGGGGCTACACCTGTTACTATCAAAATTAATATAAGATCTACAACTCCAACTGGAACTGTAGTTTATAGCGAAACACATAGTCAAACAACTAGTGATTATGGAGTTTTTAGCTTGACGGTAGGAGAGGGAACTGTTGTTAGTGGTGTTTTTGCTAATATTGCTTGGGATGCAAATTCTTATTATACAGAAACAGAAATAGATTTTGGGAGTGGTTATCAAAATATGGGTACCACGCAATTGATGTCAGTTCCTTATGCTTTGCATGCTAAGACTGCGGAGAATGGCTCAAAATGGGAAGAAAATGGAAATCATCTTACTTATAATCAGGGGAATGTGGGGATCGGTTCTAGTAATACTCCAATGGCTCAGTTACAAGTGGATAGTATTATTGGGTTGAGTGGAGCTAATACTGCAGAAGCTTTTTGTATGGAAGTAAATACTGAAGGACAAATGGGGATTTATGCCAATAATGTTACAGGATCGGGAATACCATCCTTATTGTTAGATGATGACTCTAAAAATGTGGGAATTTATACAGCAACTCCTGAAGATAGATTACATGTAGTAGGAGGTGGTGTACAAGTAGATGAAACTACAACTACTCCTAAGAAGAACACAGTCTATGGTAATGCTTTGCCATTAGCTTATGGTTATATCAGTACAACTATTATCACTAGCGATTATGGTATAGCTAGTGTAACTAATCCATCTACTGGTGAATATGTAGTTACCTTGGATAATAGTTTTTCAGGTGCGCCTGTAGTTATGCTTACATCTTTGAATAATTCTATAACAAATGATGAATTAGTAACATATTCATATACTGCACCAAATAAAATAAATGTTCACATTAGTGATGTTGCTGGTGTGGGACATAATAGTAATTTTAGCATAGTTGTCTTTGGCACAGCTCAATAGTATTTCTTCATCTTAAAACAATAACTTATGAAAAATATAATATTGAGTGCTTTGATATTGATTTTCACGACTTCTTTTGGCTTTGCCCAATATGAGTTGGAGCGAACAGTAATAGGGAGTGCAGGATTTGCAGAAAATGTAGCAGGCCCTAAAACTCTAGGAGCAAGTATAGGCGAACCTTTAGTGCAAGGAGGAATTTCTGGAACTTATGAACTAACAGAAGGTTTTCAGCAAGAATCTATTACCATTACAGCTGTAGAGAATATTCCAGAAGAAGTTTCTATGGATGTGAAATTGTATCCTGTGCCTACCAAGGGTTTATTGAATATAGATTTTGGTGAATTGAATAGCGATGAATTAGCTATTAATGTTTATAGTGTAGATGGGCAAGAGTTGCCATTGACCGTAAATAATGTATCGAATACTGTTCAACAATTAGATCTAAGTCCTTTCAACAATGGAATGTATCTAATTCGGATAGTTGACTTGAATACAGGAAATATGAAGACTTACAAGGTTTTGAAGGCAAATAGCTATTAAAAATCAGAGCTTAAGCATATAAAAGGCTAGAATCCATAAGGGTTTTAGCCTTTTTTTATATCAATACTGACCAAATTAATGTCCAATACTGGGAAAGATCATTTTATCTGGAATAGGGCTGTTGTAGCTTTATAGAATATCCCAAAAAATTTTAAAAATAAAGAAATGAGATTACTACAAACAATAGGATGGTGTTTATTGGCCTGTTTTGGACTCATAGAGAGCACTTTTGCTCAAAAGCTTACATTGTATCAGGATGGCGATAAATGGGGCTATAAAAACGCTAAAAAAGAGATTGTGATTGCTGCAAAATATGAAGCAGCAGGCAGTTTTGGTAGTGAGGGTATTGCTATTGTAAAAGACAAAGGTAAGTTTGGGTACATCAATACCAAAGGTGAGGTGTTTGTTTCTTTGGTCTATCAGAAAATAGATATTTTCAAAGAGGGCTTGGCTAGAGCTAAACGAGAGGGGAAATGGGGCTTTGTGAATAAGGAGGGGAAAGAGGTGGTTAGTTTTGTGTATGATGGGGTAGGCAACTTTGGTAGTGAGGGTATTGCTATAGCAACTAAGGCATATCGATATGGATTTATAAACACAGAAGGAAAAGAGATTGTACCTGTGATATATGATGAGCTTAAACGCTTTAAGGAAGGTGGAGCTAAAATTCTACAAGGAAACAAGTGGGGCTATGTTAATATTGAGGGGAAAATCATAACTGAAATCAAATATGATGAGGCTCACCCGATTATAGATGGTGTAGCTATGGTAAAGTTAGGGAATAAATATGGATATGTTGATCTAGAGGGAACAGAGCTAACCCCTTTTAAGTACGATTATGCTGCAATGGGTTTTTATGACAATCGAGCAGTTGTGCGTGTGGGCGATAAATGGGGCTATATTGATAAAACAGGTAGGGAAGTTATTCCATTGAAATATGATCAAGCTACCTTTTTTGTGAATGGTTTAGGGATGGTAGAACGTGGAGGTTACTATGGCTTTGTGAATACTAAAGGGCAAGAGGTAATTTCTTGTGTATATGAAGTGGCTATTCCTTTTCAGGATGGTTTAGCAGTAGTTCAGAAATGTGGACGTAGAGGTTATATCAACACTAAAGGTGAAGTGGTTATTGATTTGAACTATAAAGAGGCTTTTTCTTTCTTTGATGGCATTGCTGTTGTCAAAAAGGAGGATAAGTACGCTTATATCGATAAAACAGGCAAAAATATAACTGCCTTTAAGTACGATGATGCAGCTTCTTTTTATGTTGGTTTAGATTTGGTTCGTGTGCAAGTGGATGGTAAATGGGGATATCTGAACAAGAAAGGAGAAGAAACTATTGCTTTACAGTATGAGGCTGTAGAGACGTTTAGGGATGGTTTAGCTGGTGTAAAACTGAATGACAAATGGGGCTATATAAATAGCTCTAATAAGCTTATTGTTGCTATAGAATATGAAGAGTTGAACAGTTTTTTTGATAAAGGCTGGGCTATGGTAACACGTGATGGGGTAGAGCGGTTTGTGAACAAAACGGGCTGGGAGGTCACTCACCAAGGAACTATAGGTTTATTATTGCTTAGAGCAAATGGTAAATATGGCTATATCAATAAGCAGGGTGAAATAGTTATATCTGTACAGTATGAGGCTGTCGAAAATTTTAAAAATAATGAAGCTAAAGTACAGCTCAATGGTGTTTGGTTTTATATTAATACTAAAGGAGAATGTATTCGAAATTGCCCTAAGTAGTCAAGTTTAGTTCTTGAGCTAAAGCTAATAACTTGTTGGGGCTAGAGTATTTTTCGAGAATACGTTCTTTTGTCAACCTGTTGGCTCTTGCCATGTAGAATAGGGGAGCTGAAGAGTAGGTTTGTGCTTGTTGGTTAAATTCGTTAGACGGAAATGTTTTTATGGTGGTTAGAATATGCTCTAAAATCAAAGTAACTAAGTTTTTAGTTTTAGAGGTTGCTTGCGCTAACTGGCTTAAATAAGCTTGAATCTCCTTATTTTGGGCATTTCGGCGCCGAAATCGCTGAATTTCGAGTTCTATTTTATCAAAAGTCCAGTTATTCCAATCTTTTGCCTTTAGGACAGGGAGTTGCCATTTTATTTTTTCCTCTAACCAATAATCCTTAGACACTTTTACTTGATAGATTTTAAAATCGGGGAGGAGCAGACCTGTCAAGTAACCTCCATGACAAGCCCCTGTATCTAAACCATAAATAGTATTATTTATGATCATAGGAGCATCTCCTGTCACATGATGTCCAAATATAATAGGTTTAGTAGCTTTGTAATGTTGATGCCAATAACTATCTGGAAATAGATTTTGTAGATAACGATCTCCAGCAGTTGTACCTGCCAAAACGGATTCTTTTTGTTGTTCCATAGCTAGATTGGGTTCTAAGGCTGCATGAACCACTGTTGCATGATGCGTTTGATAGTAGTAATCTAAATTGGCAATCCATTTTACAAACTCATCATATTGCTCTCCAAATTGAAGTCTGACAATATCTTGAGCATAGGAATAAATTCCCTTTAGGTGCTTTCGCTCATGGTTGCCCATTATCACCTTGCTATTTGGTCTATTCTTGAAAAATTGATAGACCTGAATCGATTTAGGTCCTCTGTCAACGATGTCTCCTACCGATATTATAAAATCCTCATTGTTTATTCCTGCTTTATGCAGCAATTTGAGCATTTCGTCATAACATCCATGTATATCTCCAATAATAAAGTGGCGCATAATATTAAATTCTTGATTATAAGAGCTAATACAATCAAGAGCGGGAAAAGGTGCCCTAACACCTTATAAACTATACAATTTAAAACATAAAGAATGCTATAATAACATTAACAACTATAGCTAAGACTGGAAGTATAAGGTATTTGGCACTTGATGTTGGAGCAGCTTCTAATTTTCCCATACGATCGATACTTGGCACCCCAGGGATCGCATCAAAAACAGTACTTTCTTCTGGCTTGTCTGGCATATATAGGATGATTTCTTTTTCTTCATCCTCTACCAAATGTGTTTTGTGTGTTTGGCATTTAGCAATATAACTTTGATTGTTTACCTCAAAGGTAAATTCATAAGCCCAAACGGTTCTTTGATTAACACGACTTCCTGAATCTTTTCGACTGAGGTATTTTCCATGGGTAAATTTGCCATTGACTAGCAAGTTAATCATTTGTTTGCCTCCATAAAGACCACCTAACAACATAAAAAAGCCCAAAAAAGGAAAGATTAAGACAAAAGCTATCCAACTTGGAAACATTTCGGTTGTCATACCTTCTATTTTAGCACGTTCATAGTTACCACTTTTGTATTTAACAGTAACCATATCGTTCATTCTGAGATTTCTAGCTTCAGAACCAGAACTATAGGATGTTCCACTGAAGTTTTCGCTACCAACACTATAAGAAAAAACATATCTAAAAACATCTCTACCATTCACTTCTGCACCTGTTGTATGAATTTCTTGTACGATTCCTGATGTTTCTTCCCAGCTACCATCAAAGCTCAACCAATATTTTGCTTCTGATTGTCCAACAAAAATCCAAGTAAAAATAAGCCCTAAACCCATAAAAGCCCAACCCATTTGAGTCAGTAAACCTCCGTTGAGCAGTGTCAGTTTTGTGAACATATTAAGATTGCGAGGAGGGCGCTCACGCAACTGAGGTTTATTCGAGTTTAAATTTCGATTTTTGCTATATTCTTCACCAAAACTACCATCTAAAATATTATGATCCATTGCTAAAAGGGGGATTATACTCAGAAGTTGTTTAATAATGGAGTTCAAAATAGGCTTTGAGTAGTGATTTGGACTAGAGTTAGGCATTTTTTGAAAGCGTAGCCATAGCTACGGTTGATAAAAATAACAACACTATAGGTGAAATCAGCATTTCAACAGCCTTTCATAATTCATTTTTAAACAACTTCTCAATTAAAAACTAAAAAAGCAACTACCTCTAGGCAGCTGCTTATAAATATATACAATATTTTTCAGATTTTTAGCGATTGGCTTTACGTTCACGTGCACGTTCCAATAAGGTACGTTTGAATTTTTGTTCTACCATTTTGAGTCGAGCTACTTTTCGGATACCAATTATTTTTTTGAGCTTGCCAATGTATTCACGTTGCAAAGCTATTTTTTCTTCGTCAGCTTTGAACCGAGCTTCCATCCAAATCTCAATATCCTCATCAGACATGTTATCTAGAGATGTTTTAAGCTTTTTAGGGCCTTTCATTATTTCCTTAGAGCGTTTTCTAAATTCATTGTATAGAGGCCAAAATTTTTCGGATTCGGCTGGCGAAAAGTCTAATTCTTTAGTAATAAAGGCTACTCGAAGCGCTTCAACACGTTCTGCTCTAGTGGTTTTATCATCATTTTGTGCATAACTATTGGTTATGGCTCCTAGCAGGACTATTAATAAGCAAAGTGTATATTTCATGGTCTTATTGTTTTTGTTGGACAATTAATGGTTTGAAGAAAGAGTGTTTATATAATATCGTCTTCATCTCCAAACTCTTCTTCATCTAGTATCTCAAGAATATCTTCTTCTGTGAGATCATCTATTTCTATAGTATTTTCTTTTTCTACTACCGGACTAGGTGTTTTTATGGGCTCTGTTTTTTCTATAGTAGCTTTAGCTTCCTTAAATGCTTTTTCGGTGCTGGGCAGTTGTTCAATGGTTTGTTCATCCATTGTTTCTATAATATCTTCTGTCGAAAACTCATCAAGATTTTCATCAATATAGATATTAAGATCATCTGCACTCAATTGAGCCAAAAGCTGTTCTGGATTATCATTGACAACAGTAGCAGGTGTTTGGTTCAGCATATTGATACCTACCACAACCAATATCAACATAGTGGCTAAACCAATAGCATACTGAGGACGAAAAAGCCAGCTGATTTTAGCCCAAAAAGAATTGTCTTTCTTAGCATTGGCCGTAGTTTTAGGAGTCAAAGCTTCTTCCTCTTTTATTCGGCTCAGTAAGCGATCTCCAAAATTATTAAAATAATTAGAAGGCAAGCCTGACTGTGGTTTTTTCTCTTTTTTGAGCTTGGCCAAGAAAGGTGAAATTTCGTTCAACTCTTCAGCTATCTCTTTTTTATGATCTTTCATAATCTATATTCTATTTTTGATATAGCTCTCAATTTTTTTAGCAGCATGGTGATAAGAAGCTTTTAGGCCACCAATAGAGGTTTCTAAAATCTCCGAAATTTCTTTGTAGCTCATATCATCAAAGTAGCGCATATTGAATACCAATCGTTGTTTTTCGGGTAAAGTAGCTATTGCTTTTTCTAGCACAGCTTGTATCTCATCTCCATCTAAAGGGCTATCTGCATGTAAGGTATTGGCCAATCCACTCTCTTCATTATCTAACGAGGTTGTTTTTTGTTTTTTTACCTTATTCATAAAAGTAATCGTCTCATTAGTTGCAATTCGGTATAACCAAGTATAGAGTTTAGAATTACCTTTAAATTTTTTAATGCCTTTATATATTTTAATAAATGTATTTTGCAAAACCTCGTCAGTATAGTCATGCAAATTAACCATCTTACGTATATGCCAATACAACCTTTCTTGATAGGTTTGTAGCAATAGCCTAAAACCTCGTTCAAAGGTACGTTCCTCTTGCAGTAGTTGGAGGATTTCGGCTTCGTTATCGTTATGTTGTGTATCTGCTGGCAATTTTTTTCTAGGTTTTGCTGTTTAAGACTAGAGAATAGGCAAGAGGTTTAATCAAGTACAGAAAATTTATTAATAATAACATTATTTTAAGGGTTTAGACTTAGAAAAAGCGTTTTTCTACTAAACCACTTTATCAAAATCCTGTTATGGTTGTAGTAATAGACTTAGGTTATATTATCATAAAGATATACTATTTACCAAACTACTTATTATGTTTTGCTCAACTACTATGGATAAAAAAATAATAAATAACAACGAAAAACCTGTAGAGCTTTACCCACTCAAAAACGATGTATTGCATGCAATACAGGTGACTGACTCTTTAGCAGATATTCAAGATATATGGGATGAACTAGCTCCTACTGACAATATATTTCTACAGAGCCCTTATCTAAGAGCTTTAGAAACACATGCCCCAGAAGGTATGCAGTTTAATTATGTAGTTTTTTATGAAGATATTCAACCAGTTGGAATTGCTTATACACAGACTTTCCATATTAGTGTACAAGATAGTATCAAAGATGAGGATGAGGTCGAAAACCCAGCCTGTATACTCAAGGCGTTTATGCGAGCAATCAAGCAATGGGTAATGAAGAGAGCTGATTTTAATGTACTAGTTTGTGGTAATTTGTTGTTGACAGGGGAACATGGTTATTCTTTCAAGGAAGAAATAGACGAGGCTAAAGTTAGTGATTTAGTGCAACTAGGTATAGATCGGTTACATAAAATATTAGAACAAAAGGAAAAGATACATATACAACTGTTCAAGGATTATTTACCAGAAACAGAAACGGTTCAGAAGAAATTGGTGGAAAGTAGTTACCATAAGTTTTCTATACAGCCGAGTATGCATATGCATTTGCCTAGCGAATGGGCAACTTTTGATGATTATCTCAATGCTATGAGTTCTAAATATAGAGTTCGTGCACGTCGTGCTGCCAAAAAAGGGAAGGATTTAGTCAAAAAGGAATTATCCTTAGAAGAGATCCAAGCTAATGAAGAGCGTATTTATGAGTTGTACAAATCCATAGCTGATGGTGCTGGATTCAACGCATTTTTATTGCACCCAAGTTATTTTACAGCTTTGAAACAGAACTTGGGCGAAAACTATAAGTTGGTTGGTTATTATATAGGTGATGAAATGGTTGCTTTCTGCACTAGTATTATGAATGGGACAGAACTAGAAGCACATTTTTTGGGAGTAGATGGAGAAGCCAACAGAAAATACCAAGTGTACTTGAATATTCTATACGATTTTGTGCGTATGGGTATTTACCACAAGAAAGAGAGTATCAATTTGGCTCGAACAGCTTTAGAAATAAAGAGTTCGGTAGGAGCAGTACCTCAGAATATGTATTGTTACCTCAAGCATAGAAGCAGTTTATCTAGTAAGTTTATCAAACTGGTATTCGAATCCTTCAATCCTAAAGAAGAATGGCAGCAACGTCGTCCTTTCAAAGATAAAAATCTAGCACTTGGAGCTGGATAGTAAAAAAGCGGTCTGAAAACATTTCAGACCGCTTTTTTACTATCACTTAGAATATTTTGACTAAAGCCTAGAAGCAATAATCATCTGCTTCGATCACTGCATCAGCAACAGCTCTACGAGCTTTCATTACATTTACAGTTTTGTATTTAGTATAACGTTTCACACCCATTAGCATTACACGCAAAGCATCACCATCAGCAAATGAGCATAAAGCATCTTTTGCATTTTTAGCAATACGAGCTACAGCATCGTTGATCGTTACTTCCAGGATTTGAGTCTGTAGAGTTACGTCAGCACCAGTACTAGCTAATTTCTGTACACGTAGAAGAGTCGATTCTACTGCAAATACATCGATCATAATATCAGCAATGTTCATAGTAACTTCCTGATCTTCTTTCATGTTCAAGTTACCTTCCATTTGCCATTTGGCAGCAGCACCAGCTACTATCAACAATGTCTTTTTAAGAGCTTTAAGTGTATCTACCTCAGCACCATAAGCGCCTTCTGTTTTAGAAGACATTGGCATAGAAGATAATTCTTTTTGCACTTCCCAAGCTGGCCCTACTAAATCAATCTTACCACGTTGTGCACGTTTCATAGTCATAGCTACAGAAAGCAGACGGTTGATTTCGTTAGTACCTTCAAATATACGGTTGATACGAGCGTCACGGTAAGCGCGAGCAGCACCAAACTCCTCAGAGAACCCATTACCACCATGGATTTGTACAGTTTCGTCTACTACATAGTCTAAACACTCAGAACCCATTACCTTTAGGATAGCACACTCTACAGCATATTCTTCAGCAGCTTCCAACTTAGCCTCAGCATAAGGTGTACCTGATTCAAAGAGGGTAGTAGCTTGATCTTGCAACAATGCAGAAACTCTGTATAAAGAAGATTCTGTAGTGAACATACGAATAGCTTGCTCAGCTAATTTGTATTTGATAGCACCAAAGTTTGCGATAGGCTGTTTGAACTGCTTACGCTCTTTTGCATATTTTACAGCTTCTAGATAGTTTTGCTTAGCAGCTCCTAATGCCATAACACCCAACTTGAAACGACCAATGTTCAATACATTGAAGGCAATCAAGTGACCTTTTCCTATTTCTCCTAAAAGATTTCCTTTAGGTATTTTTACATTCTCAAAGAATACTTGACGAGTCGAAGAACCTTTGATTCCTAATTTATCTTCCTCAGCGCCTAAGCTCAAACCTTCAGCTCCTGCTTCTACCAAGAAACCTGTGAATTTATCGCCATCTACTTGCGCAAATACAATAAATACATCTGCAAAGCCAGAATTGGTAATCCACATTTTCTGACCTGTCAACAAATAGTGCTCACCATCTTCTGTAAGGATAGCTTTAGTCTTAGCAGCTAATGCATCAGAACCCGAACTTGGCTCAGTCAAGCAATAAGAAGCAACTAAAGTACCTGCACATAGACCTGGCAAATATTTTTTCTTTTGTTCTTCTGTACCAAAATAGAAGATAGGCAACATACCGATACCTGTATGAGCAGATACAGCCACAGAGAAAGAACCTGCACGGCCAATAGCTTCTGCTATTACAGTGTTGGTATTGGTATCCATAGGCATTCCACCATATTCTTCAGGAATATGAGCACCCAATATACCCAACTCACCAGCTACACCCAATAAATCTCTAGCAATGTTGTTCTCTTGCTTTTCGATTTTTTTGTATTGAGAATAGATATGGTTTTTGTTGAATTCTAAGACCATGTCTTTGATCATTTTCTGATCTTCATTCAATTCTTCAGGAATAAAAACATCCTGTGGATTAGAATCACGTACCATAAACTCAGCACCTTTCAAGACTTGTTCTGTCTTGTTATCTACTACATCTGACATAATATCGGTTAAATTTTAGATTGATTGATGATTAATTATTTTACTTATTCGGTTGTGAAGTTGTTCTAGCAAGTTGTTAGATAAACTTCACTACAGTTTTTAACAGTTTTAGTTAAAAATGCACAGACTATATATATAATAAACGGTTGTTTCAATACTTTCTGAAAACTAAATAACCTAATTTAGTTTAACGCTTCTCCCTAAACGCAAAGAAAGAGATAACACTAGGTGCTACCTCTTTCTTTTTTACAACAAAAACATACTATTACATCACAAATATACGAAAAATCAATTAATAATTCCAGTGCTAGCCCAAAAACTTAGTTAACAATTCTGTAATACAGATTATTATAAAATTTTATGTGTTGGAGCTCACTAATTGGAATCACTACTAGTGATGATGTAGATCATTTAATCTTTAAGCCTTTTTATGGAATATTGTAATGTGTTCAAAGCACAACATAGAAATGGAGATTATTTGATATTGAAAAATTAAACGTCTTATGGACAGATCAGCATTCAAAAAGAAAGTAATAGCAGCAGCTAATGAACATCATAAAGAAATGGTTGCTAACCTTAAACAAGAGATTAATGACGGAATCGAAGATGAGCGTCATATGACCGAAGAACATCATGCAAGTCAAGGTTCTAATAAAGAAACAACACTAGAGTTATCTGAGCGTATCGTAGAACAATATAATTTTGCGGCAGAGCATCAAGTTATTCTGGATAAGGTAATTGAGTCACATCAAGATGAAGCTCAAGACGCTATAGGACCTGGAGCAGTAGTACTTACTAACAATAAAAATTTCTTTATTTCAATAGCTATTGAAGATTTCTTCGTAGATGGGAAAGATTTTGTAGGCTTATCGCCTAAAGCGCCTATTTATGTAGCTATGGAAGGCAAGAAAGCAGGAGATAGCTTCTCTTTTAGAAATATGGATTATACAGTTGAGGATATTTTTTAGAAGAGTATAATATAATATACAGACCTTCCGCAACTAGTAAAAGATTGAAGAAGTTGTTGATAGGCTTCTAATAAATAAATTAACTCTATGAAGTTTGTAGTTTAATGTTTCTAGTTCAACTCATGTGCCGTCCTGAAATAGGTTGACAGAATTATGAAATTAAAACCCAAGATCTAATTGCTTAGGGTCGTGTTTGTCATTATTTTGTTGATACGTAAAAACTTCTAGCACAGGTCTTTTTTCAAGAGGCAGAGTTTGGACGT